>NZ_JASZYM010000008.1:0-321149 GCF_030317005.1 Variovorax sp. J22R115
AACGCCTCAGCGCCGATGATAGTGCGGGTTCCCGTGTGAAAGTAGGTCATCGTCAGGCTCTTACAGCCCAGAAAAGCCCAGCCCCTCAAAGGCTGGGCTTTTTTGCGTTTGCGACATAGACAGCCAGTGCATTGCTGTTGATCGCTGCGGTTGCGCTGTCGTTCGCGAAGCACTTGGCTGCGACCTGGTCACGGCTTTTTGGCACCCGCCCGTCCAGCTCAGCGCCAGGCCGATCGACGGCGCCCCTGCAAACAGGGTTCACCGCGACAGCATCCCGAACCTCCCAAACCTCCCAAACCTCCCGTCCAGCTGCCAGGGCGGTAGGGGTTGCGCCGTCAGCTGGAAGGCCGTCCTTCGATCGGGATCCTCTGGCGATCAAAGAAGGTCTTGCGCCAAGTCAGGATCTGGATCGCGCCGAACACGCCGCCCGTGGTGAAGGGGTCTTCGCCGACGAAGCGCTCCGCGGCGGCGCGATCTTCGGTGTCGACGATGATCATGCCGCCGATGGACTTGCCGTCTTGATCGAGCAGGGCGCCGCCCGCCAGCATCTGGCCCTTGCGAGCCGAAAGGTAGGCGAGATGCTCCGATCTCAGCTTGGCCCGCAGGCGCTCGGAGTTCGGCTTGTCGTGCGCAAGGATGATGAAGGGCATGGCGGCCGGTGCGCTCTCTCAGGTGGTCGTGATGTCGGCCTTCTTGATGATCGTGCCCCAGGTGTCCATCTCGCGCGTGATGAAGGTCCGAAATTCCGCGGGCGTGCTGCCAACCGGCTCGGCGCCATTGGAGACCAGCGCCTCGCGCGTGACGGGGATCTGCAGCGCCTTGCGTACTTCGGCGCCGAGTTGCTCCACGATCGAAGCGTCGGTGCCCGCGGGCGCGAGCAGGCCGGTCCAGGCGCTCACGTCGAAGGGCTTGCCCGTGATTTCAGCGACCGTGGCCACGTCGGGCAGCGATGGCGAGCGCCGCTGCGTCGACGTCGCAAGGGCACGCAGCTTGCCCGACTTGACCAGCGGCGCGGCCGCGACCACGTTGGCAAACATCAGGTCGACATGGTTGCCCATGACATCGGAGAGCGCCGGGCCGGTTCCCTTGTAAGGCGCGTGCGTCATCGAGATGCCTGACTCCAATGCCAGCAGTTCCATCGCCAGGTGATCGGCCGTGCCGCTGCCGGTGGAGGCAAAAGCCAGCCGCTTGGTCTTCGCCAGTGCGATCACGTCGGCCAGCGACCGAACCGGCGACACCGCAGAGGTGACCATGATGAACGGCGACTGCACCGCCAGGCTGATCGGGGCGAAGGCCTTGAGCGTGTCGAACGGCAGCGCCTTCATCAGCCACGGATTGGTCACGTGCGGCACGCTGGCCACCAGCAGGGTGTAGCCATCGGGCTGGGATTTGGCCACGTACTCGGAGCCGATCACGGTGCTCGCGCCGGGCTTGTTCTCGACGAAGAAGGTTTGACCGAAGGCCTCCGAAAGACCGGTGGCGAGCGCTCGCGCGACCACGTCCGTGCCTCCGCCGGCGGTGAACGGCACGACCACCCTCACCGGTCGGACCGGGTAGCGTGCCGCAGCGCGCGAAGGCAGCACGACACCCGACAGGCATCCGCCTGCCAGCAAACTCACCAGCTCGCGACGATTCATGCTGATCTCCTCGGTGGCTGCTCTCGACAGCCTGTGTGGTTGGGCGCCCCTCTAGGCGTTGAAGTGGAGTCGCTGGCCGCCGTGCGGCCAGGGCAGGGAGACCAGTTGCCCGCTGCCGGACAAGGTGACGAACGCGGTCTTGAGTTCGGGCCCGCCGAAACAGATGTTGGTCACGTACGTGTCCGGGAACGCGACCTGGGACCGCAGTTCTCCGCTCGTCGCGATGACCGAGATCGCCCCTGTGATCAGCGTCGCCACGCAGATCTGTCCCTTGGCGTCGAGCGCCAGGCTGTCGAAGCGCTGGAAGCCTGGCAGCCCGCACACCAGGCGCCCTCCGTGCGGCGAAGGAAAGGGCTGCTTTCGGATGCTTCCCGCTTCGACGAGGTCGAACGCCCACAGGCGGGCGGTCTCCGTTTCAGCCACATAGACCGTCATGCCATCGGGCGAGAGGCCGACGCCATTGGGGGCCAGCAAGGGATAGGCGACCTCGACGATGCGGGAACCATCGGGCAGCGCGTAATAGAGGCCACCGTGGTCCCGCGACCGTGCGTGCTTCTTGCCGAAATCGGTGAAGTAGAAGCCGCCGTGCGCATCGAACACGAGGTCGTTGGGCGACGATAGCCGATGGCCATCGCAATGGGTGTAGAGCACATCGCCTCGGCCGCTCGCGAGATCGAACTTCCGGATGCTGCCGCCGTCGTAGCCGGGTGCCGGACCGATCGAGGTGAAGCGCCCCGGCCTGTAGGCACTGCCGCCGTTGTCGCAGACATACAGAGCCCCATCGGGTCCGATGGCAGCCCCGTTCGGCCCGCCGCCGCACTCCGAGATCAGCTCGATACGACCCTCTGGCGTGACGCGGATGATCCTGCCTGCGCGCAGTTCGACGAGCACCACCGAGCCATCGTGCAAGGCGACGGGACCCTCAGGAAACTGCAGACCCTCGGCAAGGATTTTCATGAGCTTCGTGCGACCTGTCCCGACGCCGCGCGTCGGAAGAAGGCTTCTGTCTCCAATGAACTTGGAGCCGACGATATCGAAGTGTCCGCCGAGTCTCAATCACAATTAAGTCATGCGAGAAATGAGCAAAGCTCATCCATGCGGGTCCTCGGCCAACCCGGCCTCGGCGGCGATCCACGCTTCGAAGTCGCTCACGCGCTTCGGAACCGGCCGGTCGGCACGCCAGGCCATGAAATAGCCGCCCTCGGTGTCCACGCGCAGATCGAAAGGCGCCACCAGTCGGCCGCTCGCGAGGTCGTCCTGCACGAAGGCGAGCAGCGCCACCATGACGCCCAGCTGCTCGGCCGCCGCCTGGTAGGCCATGGCCGCGTTCTCGAACTTCAGGCCGCGATTCCCGTCGATGCCGTGCGTCCCCGCGGCAGCCAGCCAGGTCGGCCAGTCCTGCGGCCGGTTGAGAGAACACAGCAGCGCATGGTGCGCGAGGTCGGCGGGCTCGCGCAGCGGCGGGCCGCGCAGCAGCAGGCCCGGCGCGCAGACCGGCAGCAAGGTCTCCCGGAACAGGAGCCGGAAGCCCGCGCCGGTCGGCGGACGCGGCTCGGAATGGATGCTGACGTCCACGTCGTCGCGGTCGAAGTCGGCCGGCTTGTGCGAGGTAGTGACCTGCACATCGATCTGGGGATAGCGCGCGTGGAAGCGCGCCAGGCGCGGGATCAGCCAGCGAATCGCGAACGTCGGCGGCACCTTGATGCGCAGCAGCGATTCGTCCGGGCTCTGTAGCAACTGCCGCGTGCCGTGCTCGATCTGGTCCAGCGCGACGCGCGTGCTCGCGAAGTAGCTCTGGCCCGCGGGCGTGAGCCGGATGCCATGCCGTCCGCGCTCGAACAGCGCGACCTTCAACCAGCCCTCCAGCGTGGCGATGTGACGACTCACGGCGCCCTGCGTGACGCAGAGCTCCTGCGCAGCGCGCGTGAAGTTTCCGCAGCGCGCCGCAGCCTCGAAAGCACGCAAGGCGTTGAGCGGAGGCAGGCGGCGCGTCATAGGGGTTGAATTTTACTCATGCCTGGCATGCCTTAATTGTGTTTGCCGCACCCACTCTCCGTGCATAGGATTGCAGCCAGCTACCGACAACCGGAGACAAACATGATGAAGAAACTGCATGCCTGGCTGCTCGCCTCCAGCCTGCTCGGAGCGCACGCCGCAGCGCCGGCGCAGGACGCGGCAGCGTCCTATCCGAACCAGCCCATCAAGCTGATGGTCCCTTGGCCGGCGGGGGGCGGGGTGGACACCACGGCACGGATCGTGTCGGATCTCCTGAGTCATCGTCTCGGCCAGCCCTTCGTGATCGACAACCGGGGCGGCGCCGGCGGCAACATCGGCACCGAGCTGGCGGCACGCCAGAAGCCGGATGGCTACAACCTGCTGATGTCTTCGATCAGTCCCAACGCGGTCAACATCAGCCTCTACGGCAAACTGGGGTTCGACCCGGTCAAGGACTTCGAGCCGATCATCTACGTTTCGGCTGTCCCCAACATCCTCGTGGTGCCTGCGAGTTCGCCGTTCAAGACCGTCAAGGACGTGATCGACGCGGCGCGGGCCAATCCGGGCAAACTCAACTATGCATCCGGCGGCGTCGGCTCCTCGCAGCATCTGGCGGCGGTGCAGTTCGCGCAAGCTGCCAAGCTCGACATCGTTCACGTGCCCTACAAAGGGACCGCGCCGGCGGAGGCCGACGTGGCAGCGGGTCACGTTTCGCTGATGCTGGACACCACGACCTGCCTGCCTTTCATCGCCGGCGGCAAGATGCGCGCGCTGGCGGTGGCTTCCAAGACGCGCAACCCAGCGCTGCCCGATGTGCCCACCTTCGACGAAGTGGGACTGCCCGGCGTGTACGCCTCATCGTGGTACGGACTGTCGGCGCCCGCCGGCACGCCGCGCGCAATCATCGACAAGCTCAATGCCGAGGCCAACGCGGTGCTGAAGTCGCCCGAACTGCAAAAGCGCATGCTCGCGTTCGGTGCCGAAGTCGGCGGCGGCACGCCCGAGGACTTCGGCCGCTTCATGGCCAGCGAAACCAAGCGCTATGCCGAGATCGTCCGCATCTCCGGCGCCAAGCTCGACTGAACTCTCTTGACCCGGATCCTCACTTCCATGTCACCCGATTCCGCTGCACGCACGCTGTTCGACAAGATCTGGGAGCCGCACGTCGTCATGCAGCGCGACGACGGACAGAGCCTGCTGTATGTCGATCGCCACCTCGTGCAGGACGGCTCTGCACCTGCCTTCGAGATGCTGCGCCAGCGCGGCCTGAGCGTGCGCCGGGCGGACCTCGCCTTCGCCACGCCCGATCACTACGTGCCCACCGGCAGCCGTGTGCTGGCCGACGTCGCCGACGCGGAAAAGCGCGCCATGGCGCAAGCGCTGCAGGACGACAGCACGGCGGCGGGCATCCGCTTCTTCGGCATCGACGACGAGCGCCAGGGCATCGTGCATGTCGTCGGGCCGGAGCAGGGGCTCAGCCTGCCGGGTGCGGTGATCGTCTGCGGTGACAGCCACACCGCCACCCATGGGGCGCTGGGCGCACTGGCCTTCGGCATCGGTGCCTCCGAGGTCGCGCACGTGCTGGCCACGCAAACCATCTGGCAACGCAAGCCGCGCACGATGCGCATCGTGATCGATGGGCGGCTGGCCGAGGGCGTGTCGGCCAAGGACATCATCCTCGGCGTGATCGCGAAGCTCGGTGCCGCAGGCGGCACAGGCCATGTCCTCGAATACGCTGGCGAAGCGATCAGCAACCTCTCGATGGAGGGACGCATGACGGTGTGCAACATGTCCATCGAGGCGGGGGCACGTGCCGGCCTCGTGGCGCCCGACGACACCACCTTCCGATGGCTGGCAGGCCGTCCCCACGCGCCCAGCGGGCCGGAATGGGACACGGCGCTGTCGCGCTGGCAATCTCTGCGCACCGACGACGGCGCCGTGTTCGACAAGGAGGTCCGGCTGCATGCCGGCGAGATCGCGCCGATGGTCACCTGGGGCAACAGCCCCGAGGATGCGCTGCCGATCACGGGCCGCGTGCCCGACCCGGCGGATGCCTCGACCGGCGAGCGGCGCGATGCCTTGCAGCGCACGCTGGCCTACATGGGTCTCACGCCCGGTCAGTCGCTCACGGAGCTGCCGGTGGACCGCGTCTTTATCGGCTCCTGCACCAATGGCCGCATCGAGGACCTGCGCAGCGCTGCCGCCGTGGCGCGCGGGCGCCGCGTCGCCGATGGGGTGGAAGCCTGGGTGGTGCCCGGTTCGGGCCTCGTGAAACGCCAGGCCGAGGCCGAGGGTCTGGACGCCATCTTCCGCGCGGCCGGCTTCCAGTGGCGGCATGCGGGTTGCTCGATGTGCCTGGGCACCAATGGCGACCAGGTCGGGGCGGGCCAGCGCTGCGCCTCCACCTCGAACCGGAATTTCGTCGGCCGCCAGGGTCCGGGCTCGCGAACCCACCTGATGAGCCCCGCCATGGCCGCGGCCGCGGCCATCGCCGGGCGCCTCGCCGACGTGCGCGAACTGCCGCCCACACGCTGAAGACGAAGCCAACGGATCCGCCCACCCATGCAAGCCTTCAGACCACTCGAAGCCGTCGCGGCGCCGCTGGCCCAAGCGAATGTCGACACCGACCAGATCGTGCCCGCGCTCTACCTGCAGAAGCCGCGCTCGGAAAACTTCGGCAACTACCTGTTCCACGACGTGCGCCACGATGCGCACGGCGGTCGCCGGCCCGAATTTGTGCTCAATGCCGCCGTCTATGCAGAGGCGCGCATCCTGGTCGCAGGAAGCAATTTCGGCTGCGGCTCTTCGCGCGAACACGCGGTATGGGCGCTCCACGATGGCGGCTTCCGCGTGGTGATCGCGCCGAGCTTCGGCGACATCTTCTATTCCAACGCGCTGAAGAACGGCCTGCTGCCGGTGCGTCTGCCCGAGGCGTGGGTCGAGAGCATGCTGGCAACGCTCATGGCCGCGCCGGGCACCCGGCTGCGCGTGGACCTGGAAGCCCAGACTGTCACCGACCCGCAGGGCCGCGCCGAACCGTTCGTTATCGATCCGTTTGCTCGCCATTGCCTGCTCGCGGGCCTGGACGAGATCGACTACACGCTGACCCAGCACGCGCGCATCGAGGACTACGAGCGCCGCCATGCGCTGCGCTGACCCTGTCTCCCACTCATCCAGAAAGGTTCCCGAGATGAAGATTGCAGTGATGCCCGGCGACGGGATTGGCCGCGAGGTGACGCAGCAGGCCGTCAAGGTGCTCAAGGCGGTGGTGGGCCACGCCCAGCCGCTGGAGCTGGTGGAGGCCGCGATTGGCCAGGCCGGCATCGACGCCGCCGGTGATCCGCTTCCCGCCGCCACGAGCGAGATCGCACGCAAGGCCGACGCGATCCTGTTCGGCTCGGCCGGCATGCCGGGGGACGAGGCCGTTCCCTTCATGATGCGTCCCGGCGCCAGCCTGCTGCGCCTGCGCAAGGAACTCGGGCTGTTCGCCAATTTCCGGCCGGCCTTCCTGTTCCCTGAACTGCTCGGTGCCTCCACCCTCAAGCCGGAGGTGGTGGAGGGGCTGGACCTGATGATCCTGCGCGAGCTGACCGGCGACGTCTACTTCGGCGAGCCGCGCGGCTTCGGCGTCAATGCGAGCGGCGAGCGCGAGGCCTTCAACACCATGCGCTATGCCGAGTCGGAGGTCGAGCGCATCGCGCACGTTGCATTCCGAACGGCGCGCTCGCGGCAGCGCAGGCTGTGCTCGGTCGACAAGGCCAACGTGCTCGAGGTCATGCAACTCTGGCGCGAGGTGGTCACGCGCGTGGGCCGGGACTACCCGGATGTCGAACTCACGCACCTTTTCGTCGACGCGGCGGCCATGCAACTGATGCGAGCGCCCAAACAGTTCGACGTGATCGTCACCGGCAACATCTTCGGTGACATCCTGTCCGATGCAGCCGCCATGCTCACGGGCTCGATCGGCATGCTGCCTTCGGCATCGCTGGCGGCGGGCAGCTTCGGGCTCTACGAGCCAGTGCACGGCACGGCGCCCGACATCGCCGGCAAGAACCTGGCCAACCCGCTGGCGTCCATTCTCTCGATGGCGATGATGCTTCGCCTGTCGTTCAACCAGCCGGCCAACGCTGAGCGCGTCGAACGCGCCGTGCGCCGCGTGCTCGCCGATGGCCTGCGGACCGGAGACATCTTCCAGTCCGGAAGTACGCGCGTGGGAACCGAGGAAATGGGCGCAGCGGTGGTGGCGGCCCTGGACGCGCGCTAGGAAGGCCCTGAGCCTGTGGACTCGGGCCGACGGTACCGCAGTCAGTCGAGACAACGGCCCTCAGAGCGCCATCACGCGTGATGTGGGGCGGGGACGAAGTCCTGCTCCTGCTGCTCTTTTCGAGTCCAGAAGAGCTCGTGGAAGAAGAATGCGACGGTGTTCACGCACGGCTCGATGAGCGCTACCGCACCTGAAACGCGCCAGTCGCCTGTCAGCAAATACGTCACGGCGAACGCGACGCTGAAGTGCAGGGCAGCAAAGCTGATGGTCTTTTTGAGGTGGCGGTTCATGGCGACTCCTTGCATTCATTGTACCAACGAATGAGAGTCATTCGCATTGGCATGCGCTATCGAACCGATAGGGCAAGGGGGCTGCGGACCAAGTTCACGAACTCAACATTTGGGCCCAAGGTTCCGAACGAGCGGCCGGTCGGTACGGCCTGGTCGGAAAGCGGCCGCGCCCCCATTCATACTGTCGTTCGTTTCATCCTGAAAGGACGCCACATGAGCCGTTTCCGTTGCCCGAGGTTGAAGCTTGCCTGCACTACAGCTTTGATGCAGTTGCTTTGCGCATGCGCGGGTGCACCGGCCCCCGCGCCAGCGAGCCCGCCCGGCCTCGTTCATGACTCGCCCGACACAAGCAAAGGCTGCCAAGCTGACCGAGTGCCGGACGCAGCCCTTGTCGGGAAGACGGAAGCCGACGCTCTGGCCCTGCTCAAGGGTTGCCCTTGGCGCATCGGAGAACGGGACGGCCAGCAATTTCCCGGCACCATGGACTTCGAACCGACGCGGCGGACGTTGGGGATTGCCGCTGGCAAGGTGACTTGGGTTCGGCGCGGATAGTCCGGAGACGACCGCAGGATGCAAGCGCGAGCGGTGCGCAAACCGAGGTTGATAGCGTTGGCGGCGCCGTAGACCCGCAGGCGGGCATCAGCAGACGTTCGAAGCCCTGCCAGAATTCCGGCCTCAATTTCGCCTGGTTTCAGACCGCCACCCATGCGACGCGTGCTCTTCATCTGCAGTAGAAACAGGCTCCGCAGCCCGACCGCGGAGAACTTGTTCGCTGGCCCTGGTGTCGCGACGGATTCCGCTGGGCTCGCGCCCGACGCGGAATGCGTACTGAGCGCCGAGCAGCTCGAGTGGGCGGACCTGATATTCGTGATGGAGAAGCAACATCGGGTCAAGCTCAAGCAAGAATTCGCGTCGTCCTTGCAGGGCAAGAGAGTCGTGTGCCTTGATGTCCCTGACCGGTACCAGTTCATGCAGCCTGAACTCGTCGAGTTGCTGCGGCAGAAGGTCGGTCAATACCTGCGGTAGTCGGCCCCACACGTCCGTACAGGGAATTCTGTCGCGTACCGGCGGCATTCGGCCGCCGGAGCGAAACCGTTCATCGATGGCGCTGACACTGGCCGAGCGCCATCCACCATCAGCCGCGAGATCAAGCGAAATGCTGGTCCGGGATGCTATCGGGCGACCCAGGCCGACCAGGCAGCCTGGGATCGGGCTCATCGACCCAAGCCCTGCACGCTGCCTGAGAACCGGGACTTGGCGCGCATCGTCACGGAGCTCCGACTGCAATGGTGTGACGTCCGCTTCCCGGCGGCGTCGCGAACGTCGGCTTGTGGCAGCCGACAACGGCAGTTGGAATCTACCCCTGGTTGAGCGTCACAACTAATTCCTGCGCAGCCAGGCCAACGAATCGCCGACCGGGATTCGTTCCAGCAATCCAATCCTCGACGGGGAACAGGTCGAACAATCCGACCTCGATGAGCGTGGGTACCGAGAACTCGAGCTCCTTGTCGACCTCGCCTCTCTCACCACTGTAGCGAGCACAACCTGTGAAGAGGCTACCTTCTTCTTGAAGACCGGCCCGGGATCAACATGGATGGCAAGGGGACGGGGTGCCTTGTGAGCGACAGTGGTGTCACTGAACGAGGCAACGACGAACGCCATAGTCGCAACGGAAGCAGGCGTTCCCTGCAGAATGCCGAGCTTAGGCAGTCGGCCAGGGAACGGGCTTCCAGCTACAGGCGAGGATTGCACCACAAGGCAGACATAGGACGAATCCAACGTCACCTGGGGGAGTTGATGACCCGATCGAATCGTCTAGCACAGGTTTGTGTGTTGGGCAGTGCCGAGCCAGGCTCGCGCGCCTACGAATTGGCCGGTGAGGCCGGTGAACTTCTTGCCCGATTGGGCATTTCATTGATCAGCGGATGCGGCAGTCCGGCCACAAGGGTGGCGGCCGAGCGAGCCTTGGCTGCCGGTGGTTTGGTCATCAGCATCATTCCTAGCGGGGAGATGCCCGATCCGGACTGGCCGGCAACAGTCGTCATTCCCTCCGGCATGGGAGATGCGCGCAATCTCCTGATGGCGCTGGCCGGAGACGCCTGCATCGTGATCGGTGGCCGCGCCGGGACCATCTCGGAGGTCTGCCTGGCCTGGTTGCACAAGCGCCCGTTGCTACCTCTGGTGGGCTGTGGGGGTTGGTCCGAGGGCCTTCCCGACAATCCCCCTGACGAGCGGCAGAACTCGCCGATCTTGGCGTGGAGTTCTGCCGCTGATCTGCAGGCCCAGTTGCGATCCCTCGGGCTTGCACCTCCGGTGGTTGGGACGTAGCCCCATTGGTCGGGGGCGCACGAGCGATGGCTCGGCAAGATCGGCAGCGGCCGCTATGTCGGGCGCGGCGTATCGGGTTGGTTGGCAGCCGGACACTGCCGATCCGCACGGAGAACATGGACGGGCGTTGCGGCCACGCTCCGTGCGATCGCACGGATCGAACGCCGTCTTCTGCGCGCAATGCCGCGGCCTATGCGAAAACCGGATCGGCGAGGAATGCTGCAGGCGACCACCACGGCAGTGCGCGAGCAAGGTTGCGCTTTGGTGTTCGACTCGTTCGGCGAAGTCGGCGTGGCCGGCTTTGGAATCGCTTTCCGGATGGGCGAGCACGGCATGGGCGCGATCAGCATTGCCACGCTGACCGCGCGCTTTGCAAGATGCGCCAGATGTTCGAAACCGAACTGCGCGGCCTGGGTCTTGGCGCCTGACCCACGGCGCCGCCGAAGTCTCAGCCGGCGCGCAACGGACGGTAGAAGGCGCGGATCTCCGCCGCCAGTGCGTCCGGCTCTTCCATCGCCGCGAAATGGCCGCCGGCCGGCATCACGCTCCAGCGGCGGATGTCGGTGAAGGTGCGCGCGGCGAGCGAGCGCGGCGGCCGAACGATCTCCTTGGGGAATTCGCAATAGCCCATCGGCACGTTGACGGTTTCGCCGTCCGGAATCGGCCACGGCCCGTGCTGCCGCGCGTAGTACGGCCAGAACGATGACCCGATGGCGCCCGTGAACCAGTACAGCGAGACGTTGGCAAGAATCTCGTCCTTCGAGAATGCGGATTCGATGTCGCCATTGCAGTCAGACCAGGCGCGCATCTTCTCGACGATCCATGCGGCGAGCCCCACGGGTGAATCGGTCAATGCGAAGGCCAGCGTCTGGGGCCGGGTGCCTTGTTGGGTGCTGTAGCCGGTCTCCTCGCTGAGCCAGCGCTTGAGATCGATCCGATACTGACGCTCGGCGGCGTCGTCGCCTGTCAACGCCGCGGGATCGCGCCGCAGCGGCAGCAGATTCAGGTGCACACCGATCGTTTTTTCCGGATGCACCAGCCCCAACCGTGCCGACACCGATGCCCCCCAGTCCCCGCCCTGCGTGGCGAAGCGACGATAGCCGAGGGTCTCGCTCATCAGCGTCGCGAAAACGTCGGCGATCTGCTCGACCGAGAAGCGCGGCTGTCCGGGTGCGAAAGACAGGCCGTAGCCGGGCAGGCTGGGGGCCACGACCGTGAAGGCATCGGCCGGGTCGCCGCCGAAGCGCGCCGGGTCCGTCAGGTGCGGGATCATTTCCATGAACTCGAACACCGAGCCCGGCCAGCCGTGCGACAACAAGAGAGGCATCGGACGCGGGCCGACGCCTTGCACATGCAGATAACGCAGGTCGATGCCCGCCAGCGGCACGCTGAACAGTGGCCAGGCGTTCAGCCGCGCCTCCTGTGCACGCCAGTCGAATTCGTGAAGCCAGTAGGCGGTGAGCCCGCGCATCCACGCAAGGTCTGTCCCGTAGGCCCAGGGTTCGCCCGGCGCCTGGTCGGGCAGACGCGTGCGCGCCAGCCGCTCGCGAAGGTCAGCGATCGCGGATTCCGGTATGTGCAGGTGGAAGGGGGTGGGGGTCATGGCATCTCCGCGTTTGCTCTTGCCGTGGACAATCTTCCGGATCCGGGCCGCGTGCGGCCGCCAAGTTCGGCAATGCCCAGTATGTGAACTCCGGAGATTCCCTGGCAAGTCTGCGCTTCGCGGTGTTGCCGAGCATGCTCGTTTCCAGTTGTTGTCAAACCGGTGCTCCAGCGAGGCAAAGTAGGTCTGAGCGGTCGAATCCCAGCGCGCCCAATCGGCCGCGGTGGACTTCGAGCGCTCTCAGTTGGAGCGAAACCCCTCGCTGTACCAGACGGGCAGGCCGCCCCACATGGGGCCTCACTCATCCACACTTCCTGGGCCAGGTTTCAAAAAACTTGCCCTTGAGCTCCAGCCCTTGCTGCACCAGGTGGGTTGGCGCACAGGGCAAAGCGAATTCTGGTCTCTTGTCGTGATGGCTTCAAACACCTCGGCGCTCTCCCAGTAGGTCTCGGGAGCGGGCGGTGCCCATTTGTCAGAGGTTGTTTACGGAATCCAGCCTGCGTGGGCGGCTCGCGGGCGTCGAATCCGATCCTCTTGCCGGGTCCTCCGCTCCGTAGGCCAAGGGAAGGGCGGGCCCCTGAGGGACATTAAGCGAAGCCAGGAGGAACCGAACGATGAGCACGGTCCGGGACTCGCCCGGATCAGGAGGTCCAAGATCATGCTTTCGCGAGCCCCCGAACATCGTCAAAGTATGGTTTCCGCAACCCCCAGGAGATTCGACATGTTCAAACGCATTCTTGTGGCTACCGATGGTTCCACGCTTTCCGAACAGGCCGTTGCCAAGGCTATCGACCTGAGTTTGCTGACCGATGCGGAACTGCATGCGATCACTGTGGCACATCTAGAACCACACAGCTATTTCGAAGGTTCGTCCGTGCTGAGCCAGCGGCAAGTCGAGGAGTCGCATCAGCGGTCAGTCGCGGCGGCGCAGGCTTTGGTCGATGCAGTCAAGGGTATCGCGCTCGCAAAGGGCGTTCGGCGTGCGGAGGCCGTTGTCGCGAAGTCGAACCACGTGGCTGAATCGATCGTCGACTTCGCGAAGACTCACGACTGTGACCTGATCGTCATGGCGTCTCACGGGCGCCGGGGACTCACGCGACTGCTGATGGGCAGTGAGACCCTGCACGTCCTGACCCATTCGCACACGCCTGTTCTGGTGCTACGTTAGTGGTAGCAGGAGCCCGGCCGCTTTTCGGTTCGGCATCCCAGCGTGTGTTGATAGGGATCGGCACACGCGTGCCTGCACCGGATCCTTGCATAGTCCTCAAATCGGCAGACCGATGAAGGCGACCCTCCGCCGTGGGAACGAGTTGCGATGACAGCTACGCTGACGTTAGGAGACCCCGTTGCATCAAGGTCGCGGTGGACTGCTCAGCCACCGGCGTTGAGCACGCCTTCGAAGAACACCCGTGCCGACTGCATGCAATAGGCCGGCACGAGTTGCCCGTGGTACGCGAGGGCCACGGACTGGTCCTTGTCGGCGTCGGTTCCGGGCGAGGCTGCCCGCTCTTGCGCTTTGGCCTGCGCAAAACCCGCGCGCGCTGTGGCGTACGCATCGTTGACACCCATCGATTCCAGGTCCACCACGGTGAGCGACGACGCGGCCATGCCGCGCGCGCGGAAGTAGCCGGCCGTCGCCAGGCTGCTGTTGAAGTTGACCGTCGGGTCATTGGCACCGCCGCACATCAGCACGGGCCGCGTCGGCAGCCAGTTGCGCAGGTCGTTGGCCACGGCCGCCTTGCGCACGCCGGTGGTAGGTGTGCAGTCGAGCGGCGAAGTGGTGTTGAGCGAGGCCGCCGTCGCGGGCAGCGCATTGCCAGGGCAGGGGCGAGCCTTGACGTCGTCAGACCAGGTCGTCAGGTAGCTCTGGCGCACCAGGTGGTCTGCGCCGTAGTTGATGGCCACGCTGGCGTTCACGGGACCGGGTGTGGCATTCGCCGGAAAGAACGCGTACTTGGGCAGCTTGCCTGAGGAGATTAACTCGTCGCTCGACAGATAGCTCGGCAGCAGCGTGTCGATGCCCGAGGCGTACTTGTCTTCGTAGATGTCGCTCGGGGTCGCGTAGACGCTGCCGAACTGCTTCTGCCAACTGGTCGTGATCATCGGGAAGAACACGGTGCTGCCGAGCTCCGGCAAGCCGGCCGCGGAGTAGTCGATCAGCAGGCTGATTGCCGACGGCGCGGACAGCGGGGCCGAGGCCGTCACCGGCATCCCTGTCGCCTGCATCTCGCGATGCGCCGCCAGCGCCGCGTAGCCGCCTTCCGAATATCCGGTGACCAGCAACGTGCCACCATCCGTTGCCGAGATCGCGGCCAAGGTCGAGCGCGCAGCCCTCAACGCGTCGATCATCTCCTTGCCCTGCTGGTCGGCATTCAGGAAGGGGTGATACGGCAGCGGCGACTTGTCGTAGCCCGCGTAGTTGGGTGCCACCACGATGTAGCCCTGCGCCGCGAACATGGCCGCCACCACCACGCCTTCCGCCGCGGCCGGCTGGTTGGTGTTGGTCAGGTTGGAGATGTCGTAGTTGCGCTCGGTGGCCGTGCCGTGACCGTACAGCACCATGGGGCGCGGTCCGTTGCATGCCGGGTCGGTGCCGGCGGGAAGCATGATCGCGGCGCTGGCGGGGACCGACTCGCCTTGCGCGCCGACGGTCTGGTACTGCAGGTAGCGCACGTCGATGCCGCACTTGGGCACGCCCGCCGCGTTCAGAAGGGTCTTGCCGGTCGAATCGACGTCGAGCACGGTCTTGAATTCATCCACCGACCAGCGGACGACGCGCTCCGGGGCGGCCGTGAGCGCGGTGCCACGAGGCGGCGTCGTGACCGAGCCCGCAATGGCCGTGGCCAACGCGTTGCCGCCGCCGCTTCCGCCGCCGCAAGCCGAGAGCATCAATACGCCTGCAACGGCAAGAGTGGAGGCAAGGAAGTCGACGGTTCGGTTCATGGGCTACGGGTCTCCAGCAAAAAGGGTTGAATCGCGCGAGGATGCCCGCAACCACCCTTGCTGCCGTGCCAGCGACAGCCGACTTCGCGTGAAGCGTCGGGCCTACAGATGCCCAGGTTTTCCCGAGCAAGGGCTGGACGTTTCCAAACGCCCGCAACGAGCCAAAAGCGCAACGGGGTCTGCATCGATGTTCCGCGCGCAGTGCTGTTTACGGGATCAGACGCTCAGCGGCGACATGGGCCGAGGCAACCGCCATCGCTGGCGAGGCCATGGCGATGCAGTGGCGATCGGCGCGGGACCTACTTCGTAGCCGAGGCCGGTACGGGGGTGACCTTTTCGCGGATCAACCCTCCGCCCATCACGCTCCCGCCGGTAGTGCTGCCCGCACCGCCCCGCACGCGCGCTTCGCAATCGGCCTGGTCCGCGGCCGGTTGCTCCTTGCAGCGTGCCATTGCGTTGGCGTCGTAGTCCGCTGCCGGCGCGCTGGTGAGGCCGCCGCGGGCCGCCTCTTGTCGCGCGGCGCCGGCCTCGCGCAGGCATGCCGCCTTGTCCTGCTGCACGCCGTCGCACGTTGCGCGTTCGCGCTGTGCGCGGGCGTCGGCGCCGGATGTCGCCGACTGAGCCAAGGCCGGGCCGGCCAGGAGCATGGAGATCAGACAGAGGTTGGCGGCGGCGATTCTGTTGTTCATTGGTTCTTCCTTGTTCGATCAGACACCGCCAATGTGGCCGCAAGACCGCGCAGGGTCTGTCGGCCGAGACGCTTTCCGTCCCGTTCGCGCTCCGAAGGTAGAAAGCCAGCGATCCGGCAAGCGCCAGCAGCCAGCCGCGCACGAGCGGTCTAGCCACAGCATCGTCCGCCGGCGCAGCAACCTCACGGCGTAGCCCAGCATCACCGCAAAGTCCAGGGCCGCGAACGCAAGGCCGATCGCGACGTGCCGCGGCCATTGCGGCGCCGGTCGCATCGATGATGCGGCAGCAAGGCCGAACAGAACAGATAGCGCGGGCGGCGTGCTCATGGGCCGACTGGCCAACCGCGCCGCGTCCGCGACCCAACCCGTCACCTCACGGACCGGTGTGGCGAAATCTATGGAGGCGTGATGCGTCCCGGCGCTGCGAAACCGGTGCTTCTCCCAGCCACTTCTGCCGATGGGCGCGCTCACGCCGGTCCCTGCGCCACTGCTTCTTCCCCAGTTGAACCCACCTATGCCGATGGACGCGCCAGCGAAGCCGCCGCCGCCCACGACGCTCGGCATGAGCGCCACGACCACGACCGTTCGGGCGCCTGCGCTCGCGGCGTCGGCCTAAGCCTTCAGCAGTGCTGAGCGGAGCGCGCTCAGAGCGCCGCCGCGATGGCACGCGCGAGGAAATCGTAAACCGCGCGAATGCGGCGGTTGCTGCGGATCTCGCGATGCACCACCAGCCATACCGGCAGCGCCGGGATGTCGAGCATCGGCAGCAGCGGCTCGACCTCCGGATCCGTGCGCAGCATGTAGTTGGCGACGAAGCCGATCCCGAGCCCGGCACGCACGGCCTGCCAGTAGGCGTTGAGATCGTCGCTGCGAAAGGCGAACTGCTCGCGCGCGAAGGGAAGGCCCATCGCCTCGAAGCCGCGCAGGATGCTCTCGTCACGATCCAATCCCACGAGCTCGTGCCCCGCGAGGTCGCCGGGCTGGCGCGGAATGCCGCGCCGCCGCACATAGTCGCGGTGCGCGCAGGCGCTGAAGCTCACCTTGCCCACCCGCTTGATCACCAGCGAAGCCTGATCCGGCTGCACCATGCGCACGGCGATGTCGGATTCGCGGCGCAGCAGGTTCGTCACGCTGTTGCTGGACACCAGCTCGATCTGCACGGTCGGCAGCGCCTGGCGCATTCGCGCGATCAGCGGCGGCATCAGGTTCACCGCAACAGGCTCGCTCGCGCTGATTCGAACGGTGCCCGAGGCGAGCGCGTCTGCGCCTGAGACTTGGCGGGTCAGCGCGTTGGCCGCGGCTTCCATGGCACGCGCGTTGCCGGCCAACTGCAGCGCCATCGGCATGGGCAATAGCCCGCGGCCGGTGCGTTCGAAGAGCACCGTGCCGAGCTGCGATTCGAGCTCGGCGATATGGCGGCCCACCGTTGGCTGGCTCGAGCCAAGCGCACGGGCCGCGCCGAGCAAGCTACCGCATTCGAGCGCTGCGAGGAACGAGCGCACCAGGCGCCAGTCGAAATCCGGGTGCATTGACGAAACGGTGCTATTCAAAAATGCATAGCTGTTATGAAGACTCAGGCAATTGTGATGAGCGGCCGCGCTTCTGACAATGGGCATCACCCGCAACCTTCTAGCCCCGAGGAGCCTTCCATGATCCAGCGCCGCACGTTCGTTCGTCTACTCGGCGGTGGTATGGTCACCGCCACCGGTGCCGGCTCGCTGGCCCTGTGGTCGCTGTCCCCAGAGTTCCCCGCCGAGGCGGTCGAGATCTGGCGCGGCCCCGGCAGCGAACCCGACGTGCGAAAGCGCGCAATCGCGTATGCGGCGACTGCGCCCAACCCGCACAATCGCCAACCCTGGATGGTCGATCTCCGCACGCCCGACACGATCACGCTCTATTGCGACGTCGAGCGTCTGCTTCCGCAAACCGATCCTTTCGGCCGCCAGATCCTGATCGGTCACGGCGCCTTTCTCGAGCTGATGGTAATGGCACTGGCCGAGCAGAACGTCCGGGCGGAGGTCACGCTCTGGCCCGAGGGCGAGCTGCCGCGCACGCTCGCGCAATGGTCGCGCCGGCCGATCGCGCGACTCAGGCTCATGCCCGGTGCGCAACCGGACCCGCTGTTCGCGCAGGTGCTGTCGCGACATACGCCGAAGATGCGCTTTGACATCACGCGTCCCGTCACGGCGCAGACGCTTCAGCAGGTGGTCGCCGCAGGCGCCGCAGTCGACGTGACCAGCCGCGGAACAGTCGACATGGCGCTCGTGCAGCCCCTTCGTAAGCTGTGCCTGGACGCGGCTCGCGTCGAGCTGCTGACGCCCGCGACAGTCATGGAAAGCCTTCGCCTCATGCGCGTGGGGCCTGACGAGATCCTGAAGTACCGGGACGGCATCTCAATCAACAGTCGCGCGGCGCGCGTCTTCTCTGCATTGGGGCAGTTCGACCGCGGCCGGCCGCCCGCCGCTGACAGCCCGGCCTTCAAGCAGGCGTTGCAGATGTTCGACGACTACAGCAGTACGGCCATGGGCTTCGTCTGGCTGGGGACTGCGCGCAACGGGCGCACTGACCAAGTCCAGGCGGGGCGCGCCTATGTGCGCCAGCAGCTGCAGGCCACCGCGCTCGGGCTCGGCGTGCATCCGATGAGCCAGGCGCTGCAGGAATTTCCGGAAATGGCGGTGCCCTACGCGGCGGCTCATCGCTCGCTGCTGGATGTAGCGGCACCGCGCGGCGCTGAGGACCCGACACTTCAGATGATGTGCCGAATCGGCTATCCGGTCGCGTCGGTCCAGGCAACGCCACGCCGCCCGCTCGTGCAGTTCATCATCGGCAGCGCCGCGGCCTGATCAGGCGGGCCGGCGCTCCGCTTGAGACCCATGGCTGCAGGCGCGTAGCCTGCGCCCGGCGATTCCGCGTCACTCACCCGGCAGCCGGCCGTGCCAGGTCCGGGGTCGACATAGCCGGGCTGGGTCAGCGCCTTGTTGACGTTGATCGATCTGCTGTTGACAGGTCAGTGCGAGGTTGCCGCAGACTAGATGCGGCTGCATCCTTGGGATGCCGCAAGGGAGAAGGATTCATTGACCGCAATGAAGAGGGTCGGACAGCCGGGCTCCCGCACAGGGTATCGGTGCGCAAGATCCTGGCGGATTCGGCGTGGCCTACGATTCCACCCGCCGCGCGGTTCCTGCCTGACAACACGCTTTTTGAGAACCTACATTGAACCGCGAAAGCGGAGTATCAGAGATCCACTGCAGCGGTGGCCCCTTGCTGCGCCTTCCAGGCGCCGAGCAGCAGCACACCCCCGGAATTTCCAACCGACAGTTGCGCATCCGGGGACACCCATGCCCGGCTGGCCCCTCGTTCGAACGCTGGGGCCCCGTACTTCTGCGTGAGGGCACTCTGGACATGCACCCAATCGCCTGGGTCCTTCATGTCGATCCAGACGCTCACGAGCTTGCCGTTCTCGACTCGAAGGAAGGTCGCCTGAATCGGCCGAGAGGCCAGCTTGCCTCCATGCTGTATGCATGAGAAGCCAGCATCGTTGCGGTACTTCTGCCATTGAACAGGGCAGACGGCCATAGCCTGGCCGGGCGTGAACCCTTTCAGCGAGTACGGCTCGGCGGGAGCAGAGGTGTCTGCTAGGGAGGAGGCGAAAGCGACGGCTGCGCCCAGCAAGCCTGCGCCGAGCACGCCCCACCTGCAGCGAGGCAGTGCGAGGGACGACGAGGTGCGGAGACGGGGCTTCATGGGCCGGGATGGTAGGGCAGCAACAGCGCACCAGCAACAAAAGCTCCGGAAGATGGTAATAGTACCGGCCGGCCCTGCCCGCCGCCCCGCCCAAGGCGCCTACGAGACAGCCCGACGCCGGGCCGCCTGGGTCGATGGCAGCTTGGATACGCGACTCGGGTATGACACAGACCGCGTCGCCTTGGAAGGCCTACCGCCAGACGAAGCCCTGCATGCAGGTGTTCGGACCGTAGGGCCCGGATCCCGCAATACAAGCCTCGCGCGCGCATCTATCGGCATCCGAAAGAAGACTTTTATAGCGAAAGTCAAAAGGGTCGTGAAATACGCACGCGCGTCTCATTGCTAGTCCAAAAGTTGTCAATAGAATCGCGCCGCTTCCAACTCAGACAACCAAAGTATTCATGAGGCAACAACAATTGATCAGAACGCTCGTTGCTACTGCCGCCGTTCTGGCCCTCTCAGCCTGCGGAGGTGGCGGAGGCGGTGGATTCGCCGGCGTCCCTACCGGCTCCGCACCGGCCAACGCCCAGGCCCCTTCTTCCCCCTCGGGCCCGTCCGGATCTGAAGTCCCGACGCTCCCGACCTCAAGCAAGCTCAGCGGCCTGGCAGCCACCGGTGCGCCGGTGGCCAATGGAGACGTATCGGTGCGCTGCGCAACCGGCGCCGTGGCGACCACCACCAGCGATGCGAGCGGTGCGTGGTCGGCGACCATCACCGACCAGACGTTCCCGTGCCTGGTCACGGTCAGCGGCGGCAGCGTTCCCGCGGGACAGGGGCTTTACTCGCTGGCGCTGGACGCCACCCACCTCAATGTGACCCCGCTGACGGGCCTTGTGCTGGCGAGTGCACTCGATGCCGCGCCGTCAGCGATCAACGCAAGCAGTCTGAGTTCGTCGGTATCGACGGCACTCGCGCAAGGTCTGGCCAAGGTCAACGCCATCTTGACGGCATCGGGCTACAGGCCGACGAATGGCAATCCACTCACGGGCCCGTTCCAGGCGAACGCCGGCGACGAGCATGACGACTTGATCTCCACCCTTATGCGCTCGCTCGCAGATGAAAACATCGGCTATGACGCACTGCTCACGTCAATCGCGACCGCGGGCAATGGCAGCGTGCCCATTCCACTGACCCACGTCTACAAGGCGGCAGAGCTGACCCAGGCGGCCATGCCGCAACTGAACAACGCGAGCATTGCAGTAAGCAATGGCGTGCTGTCGATGGTGCTCGGCGGCTCAGGGGCCGCATCCAATGTCGGGGCCTACGTCGGGCCGGGGACAGGGAACAAGGCCATCCTTCAACTGCCAGGCCTGAACGGCGTGAAGCTGAGCACCTTCAAGGACATGACCCTGGACGTGAAGGGCGAGAGCAACTACTACAACGGCTCGGGACTTCCCAACCTCTACACCTACGTGAACTTCGTGGTCGATCTCCAATGCACAGGACAGCCTCTTGCAGCGGGCACGACGATCGATCAGGCGCGCGCCCAGCGACGGATCGTGATCTTTGATCCGTTCTACAAGTTTATCCAGCGGGACAACTCGATCTCGGCCACCGACTTCTTCAGTGCCAAGTTCGATTTCGGGACTGGCGGGTGGCGCGCTTCGGCCGGAACGTCGCTGGGCAGCGGCGTGTTCGTGCCCAACCTTCAGCCCCAGGGCTACAACGGAAGCGAGACGCTGCAGACCTTCGACTTCCAGACTTACCCCAACGCGTGCATCGTGGACGGCACCTCGGCCGATGGTGGCCTGTACCGCGACACCACCGACCCGCAGTGCGTGACCTCGGGTGGCTTGACCGGCAACATGCCAGCCAGTTGCGGGAAGGCCCACAGTGGCGCACTGGTCGTCCTGGGCGGCAGCACCATCCTGACGGTGAGCGATTGGAAGGTGAAGAAGGTTCGCTTCAACGGCACGAACGTGCGCAACTTCGTTTTCCAATAGGTCGACGCACCTCGAAATGAAGCCCCGGCGCTCGACGCGGGGGCTTTTTTTGTCCCGCAGCCGAAGTGACTTTGCCATCTCCACCACGGCCTGCTTGTCGAAGGCGTTGATCTCATCCACCCGTCGAGATCCAGTCTGGCTGTCACTCGCCAGGAACCACCCACGAGCAACGAATCGCAGACGATAGGCCAAGCCCGGCGGACAGGACCGCACGCGCATCAACATTCATGAGGACTTGAATTCGGGAGTGGTCAAGTGACTTCAATCATCGCGAAGCTGCAGGGCCAGCGTCGATAAAGTCCACCACGTCGTCGACGACGGGCGCCACCCAATGCAGCGGCCAGGCAAAAGCGCCTATCAGACTCGTGTGGCTCGCGCGTTCGTACAGCTTCAGCGTTGTCGGCACGCCCGCCGCCTCCAGCTTGCCGGTCAGCTGAAGCGTGCTGCGCCGCGGGCTGACCAGACGGTCGTCAGTGGCGGTCCCGAGGAAGCTTCGAGGTGCATTGGACGACGCGAACTCGATCGGCTGGGCCTGCTTCGGGTAGTTGGGATGAAAGAAGACCGGCTGTACCTCGGGGTTGTCGGTCGGAAAGAAGTCGTACGGCCCCGCCAGCCCGATCCAGCCGGCGAGCTCGGCCGGCGAATGGCCGGTCGCCCTCAGCCACCGCGGATCCAGCGCCAGCATGGCAGCGTTGTAGCCGCCGGCGCTGTGGCCCATGACGAATACGCGATTCGGGTCGCCCCCCAGGCTGGCAGCCTTTTCCAGGCCGTAGGCAAGCGCCTCTGCGCTGTCGCGCAGGAAATCCGGGTAGCGCACCGCGGGGTACAGCCGATATTCGGCGATCAAGGTCAGCACGCCACGCGCGGCCAGAGCCTTGCCAACGAAGCGGTAATCCGCGCGCGCCCCCGAATTCCACGAGCCGCCGTAGAAGAAGACCACGACTGGCCATCCGGCGTGCAGTGCGGGCGTCGTGGGGCGATAGATGTCCAGGCGCTGCGCGGGCAGGGCGCCGTAGGCCACATCCGCCTGAACGATGGCGGAACCGTCCGCAGACAAGGCGTTGAGCGTGCCGACCGCCGAGCAGCCGCCAATGCACAGGCCGAGCGCCGCCAGCGCCGCCGCATGCAAAAAGTTGTTCCCAATCAATGGCATCTCCACGAAGGGCGGTCGAGAAGAAGGCACCGCATCCTGGGCAGTTTCTCAGTTCGCAGCGCCAACCAGATCGGCTTGGAGCGCTTCAACAACAGGTGAAGTGAGATCCGCCCAGACGCGAACTTGCCGCCAACCGCCAAAGCGACGATTCGAAATGTTTGGTCTCTCCGGTGGCCGACGGCCAAGATCGGCGGGCGGTGAATTCGGAGGTCATCGCGGTGTCTGCAACGCGACTCATCTGGGCAGCCAGGCAGCCGAGGGATCGAGACCATCGGTGGGGTATGCAAACATCGAGGCTTCGGCGTTGATGCGCCACTCGAGCATGCGCTGTTTCATTCTCGCGAGTTCTTCAACGTCAACATCGCGCAGCGATGCCAGCTCTTTGGGGTCCTTGTCGAGGTCGAAAACCTCCATCGGCTCACGGTCGAAACTGTAGACGTATTTTCGATGGCCGTGTCGAGCACTCAAGAACGACCAGTCGATGCTGCTCGTGTAGAAGAGCTCCCGCTCCGGATCGACAGCGTGAAGCAGCGACTGGCCAGGCAGTTCCGCGCCTTCGATCTGCAGGCCAAGCAATTCGGCAATCGTCGGAAAGACGTCGATCTGCTGTCGTGGGCCGCGCACTCTGCCGGGCGCCAACGCCATGCCAGGCGCGTAGATCAGCGTCGGCACATGCAGGCCCTCTTGATAGATCGCGTTGTGGATCTGCTTGGCCCCGTGTTCGTCGAACATCTGTCCGTGATCGCCCACGAACACGAATATGGTGTCTTTCAACACCCCGAGCCGCCGGTAACCTTCCATCAGAGTCGAGAGCACGCCATCGATGTAACGCAGGCAGTTGTAATAGGCGTCCAGCTTTGGATTGGAAACACCTTCGAAGACAAGCTTTCGCCATGTCGAGGGCGTCTCGAAGTTGTGGTGGCCAACGTTGGTCATCACCGCAGTGAAGAAGGGACGCTTGGCGCGGACCTGGATCGCCGTCCAGTCGAGGATGGGCTGGACCATCCACTCGTCCGCGATGCCGAAATAGGTCACTCGTTCGGCCCCCGGGCGTGCGAGTTCCTTCTCGGTCTGGATGAATTCGAAGTTGAAGATGTCGACGACGTCGAGGTCGTTCTGGAAATGCAGATCCGTGGGCGTGAAGAAGCTGGTTGCATACCCCGCTTGGCGCAGTACCGACGGCAGCGAACGGATGCGAGGCTTTTTGCGATTCTCGCGCGCCCAGTTTTGGGTTCCCTCGTTGGCCAGTGGGTACTGTCCTCCAAGAATAGCGACCCACGCGGCAGCGGTGCGCGGAATGACCGCTGTCATGTCCTCGACCACGAGGCTGTCGCTGGCCAGAGATGCCATGAATGGGGTCGTCTGAAGCGTCGGCGTGTACATCGTGGTCGACACCGCGCGCATCGACTCCAACATCACGATCACTACGTTCTTGCGATCCGTAGCCTCCGTCTGTCTGGCCAGCATTTGAGCGCTATGCCAACGTGGCCTGCCGGTCCGCACAAACTCCGCGGCCACACTCAGCTGGATGTCATGCGCAAGCGTCGGGGCCGCGGTCTTGGCCAGCGTGATCAGCGTCCCCTCGGTGTGCCGCAACAGCGGCAGAAAGCCATGGGCCGGTGCCGGCAGGAGAATCCCCAGCGCAAGCGCCAGCGCCAGCACGCCCTCTCCCCACCCCTGCCGACCGGCGAGCATCGGCAGGGCAGCAAGCCTGCGATGGTGCCAAGCCCACCCTGCTGCGACGAAGATGCCGCCCCCGATTGCCAACGCGCGGAAGGAGGTCGCCTCCGGCGCAATAAGGGGAGCCACTTCCTTCACGTTCAGCGCCGCAAACAACAGCACCCTTGAACTCGTGGGCTGGCCGGTGGCGAGCTGATAGGCCAGATCGATGCCGACGAGGGCGCACAACGCGATCACCACCATTTGCAAAAGGAGCACCATGCCGGCCCTGGCCCGGGCGGGCGTGAACTTGAGGACCAGCCCCAGCGCGAATACGACGACGGCGATAGAGACAATGTCGCGCCACAAGCAAGCGACCAGCCCTGACACCTGGCCCGCAGCGGTGATGGTCCAGACCTGCAGCGTCCGAGCCACGGTGTGATCGTCGCCCGTCATCGGAAACATCAACGCGAGCAAGATCAGCACTGCGACAGAGATCGGCACAAACGTCCATCGGCGTCGTGGCAGAACAAGCCTTTGGATCGCAAGGCCCGCAAGCATCGCCAGGAGGAAGTGCAAGGAAGTAAACCACCAGAGCCATTGCAACAATGCGACCCACCGGAACGCGTCTTCCGGAGCGGCGAAGAGCGCGTTCATCACCAGGGCGGTCTTGGCGAGTCCCAGCCACAAGCCCAACGGAATCAGCAACACCCATGCGAGCCGCCACGGACCTTGAGCAGACCGAGGCGCTGGGGTAGAGCGGATCATGATGTCCGGCACTCTTCTCGAGCAGACAGCTGCTGCCCGTTCAGTGCCACAGAGTTTGTCAGATGCGCGCTCGGTACTCATAGCGGCGCTTTCGCCAGACTGCGGTGCGCTTCGCGCGAGTCGTTCTCGATGTTCTCGAAACGTGGCGCTTGAGGTCCGATTCTCTGACCAATGCAGAGGTTGATTTCCAAGCGCGGCCTTGTCCTTGACGTGCGCGTCAAGGGCATCGGAAGTTCGCCCTCGACTGCGAGGATGCCGCTGTCAATCTCGGCCAAGGTTCCGTGCGGCAGGACTTTCCAGTCGTGGTTCGGTTTGGGCATGGAAACTCCTTTCCGCTCGACATCGCCCCTTTCGTTGCGGATCGTGCCCACGGCGGCAACCAGCGAACAATAGGTCGCCTTCCATCGTAGGCGCGACGACCAATTGGAGTGCGAGTGTTTCCACTGTCAGCAAGTAGCTACTGGGACAGCATCAGGCCGTCGCCGACGCGGTTCCAAGGCCACCCCCCATTCGGCTTGTCTCGTGGGCTTTCCGGTCCAGCGCAGGGCGTCGATCCAGGTACGCGGGCGCCTGTGGTCACCCGCAGCGCAGGCGTGGAGGCTGCGCAGGCTCGCGATGGTCAGCGGCGATGCCTCGCGCGCTTCGGAGAGATACCGCAGCAGATTGCGCGGCAGCACGGAAAGCGGTCCATCGGCCGGCCGCAGGTACGCAGGGAACAGCACTGCAGCACGCCTGCGACCCTCCGGTCTGACCGGAACCGTTGGCGAATCGCCTCGACGTCACCGGTGCCGAACTGGAAGACCACGGAATGGAACGCGACCGACCAATGCCTTCGCGATGCCCTCCGCGGGCAGTAGACATACTCCTTCCTCACGCGCCGCGCAAGACGCATCCTAATGATGCTGGCACCACGCCCCAGTGCGATTCTTCCGATGGCTGACTTGCAGTCGACGGAGGTACCAAATGCTCAGATTTCCAATAGCAGTATTTGCGCTCGCTTTGGCGAGCCCGTGCTTCGCTCAATCCGAATTGGAGGGCGTCTGGACGGTCAAGTTCGCTGCGACCAATGGAACACAGCGAGAGGCCCGCGTTGCCATCAAAGGCGAGGAGGGCACCTGGAAGCTTGCTGCGGCCAGGACAAACCGCGAGGATCCATGCATTGGCTTGGCGATCCCCTTCACCGTTTCGAAGTCGGAGGAAGCGTACGCGCTTGCGATGTCGCCCTCCAAGGCGATGGCCGGCTGCGGCGCTGACTACACGTTGCGGGTTCAAAAGGTCGACGAAAAGACCCTGAAGGGCAACTTCCGCGATGGCCGTGAGTACGTCCTGTCCCGCCAGTGAAAAGCTTCGGCCTCGTGAAGCCTTGCCGAATCGCAGAACCGTTCAGTCCGCTGGCCGGGGACGGCGCGGTCGGCAACCTCAGGCGGTGACTCAGCCCTTGATTGCCTCAGTAGCGGTACGGGTTATCCGGACGGCGGTCGTAGCGGTCCGGCACACCATCGCGGTCGTAGTCACGCCGCTCGCCACGCGGCGGCGGCGGCGGAGCAGGGCGGCTGTAGTACGCGCCCGGCGGCGGCCCGGCGTCATAAGGAACGGCTACGCATCCCGCGAGGGCGGCACCGGCCAAGAGCAAGGGAATGAGTGCTTTCATATTGGCCAAGTTGCTCTTGTCCAAGCCGCGCGACCAGCGGCGCGTCCGCCCGTCTTCAAGTAGGCGCATGCCGCGTCAAGCCGCGTGTATGACGAGCACGCTAAGGCTTTTAAAGCGAAGTCCGATATCGGTGTCGCGCATCGACGGCGGCTGCGCCTCCCGCGCCCTCGGCCAATGCGCAAGTACTCAGAGACTCACGGGCGGTCCCGGCGGGCGCAGTCGCTGCTGGCGGGAAGGTCGCGTTCGTCGGCCAATCTTCTTCGGCCGCCTCGTCGAGCGCTTGGCCGGTGGCTTTTCGTCTTTCTCTTCGTAGGCTTCAGGCTGGCGCAGCGGAGGCGGTACCAATGTGGCGACTCATGATCGGCAAGGTAGACGCAGAAGGTCTGACGATGTAAGACTGAACCCGCTGCACTGCCCGCCAACTTGGTCAAGGTCGCATTGGAGTTGTCGAGGCCTCTTTGAGTCGCTGGCCAGTCAACTGCCCCACGCTGCTCAGGCTGGGCACGCCGGGGCTACCATGGACCAATAGCAAACCAGAAGGTAGGAAGGTAGAAATGTCCCACGACTCAATAGAGGCCCTGATCCTCGAGCAGGCGGCGGAAGCCATCATCTATGCCAATAAGGCGGGCGTGATCGAGCGGTGGAACGCCGCGGCAGTTGCCATGTTTGGCTACACCGCATCCGAGGCGCTGGGGCAGCACCTGGACCTGGTGATTCCCGAGCATCTGCGCAACGCGCATTGGCGAGGCTTCGACGCCGCGATGGAGAAGGGAAAGACCCGGCTGGGCGGGCGTCCGACGATGACGCGCGGGTTGCACAAGACCGGCCAGAAACTCTACGTAGAGATGAGCTTCGCGCTGGTCACAGACTCCACCGGTTCGGCACTGGGATCGGTCGCTGTGGCACGGGATGCGACCGAACGGGTCGAGCGCGACAAGGCGGCAGCGGCGGGCCAGCCGCGTTAATCAAGGCAATCCAGTGGCCGGCACGACCACCATGCGACTCGCGAGAAGCGGGGCCGGCGATTGGTAGCGAAGCCACCACTGAGCTTTCTCAACGATCTCGATGGGTCATTTGTGATGACAAGCGTTGCGTTGAGGTCCGCGGAGGTCAATGGGCTTACCGTCAGCTACAGGAAAACCGGGCAGGGTGCCGAGCTGGTGTTACTCCATGGATTCCTGTGTGATTCCCGTTGTTGGATGCCCCAACTCTCGGGGATGTCAGATTCTTTCACCGTCGTGGCATGGGACGCGCCGGGGGCGGGGGCGTCTTCGGATCCGCCGGACACGTTCACGACATCCGACTACGCCCGTTGCCTCGCAGGCTTCCTTGACACAATCGGGATCGATCGTGCGCATGTGGTTGGCTTGTCGTGGGGCGGAATACTGGCGCAGGAGTTCTATCGCCTGTATCCCGAACGTCTGCGCTGTCTCGTTCTGGCCGATACATACGCCGGCTGGAAGGGGTCGCTGCCCGAACCGGTGTGGAAGGAACGGCTGGCGGCCTGCCTCGCGGGCGCCGCCGGGCCGCCCGACGCACTAGTGGCCAAAGTCATGCCCAGCATGTTCTCCCATCTCGCCCCAGAAGACCTCCGGGCAGCGCTCTCGTCCATCATTTCCGAGTTCCATCCGGCTGGCTTCCGACTGATGGCCTCGTCGTCTGCGGAAATGGACACGAGGGACGTATTACCCCGTATCGAGGTGCCGACGTTACTGCTCTGGGGCGAAGAAGATCCTCGCAGCCCCATCCACGTTGCAGAGCAACTCCACGCCGCCATACCGGGCGCCGAGTTGGCGATCATTCCGAGCGCCGGTCACGTGAGCAATATGGAGCGGCCGGAGGCGTTCAATCTTCACGTTCGACGCTTCTGCACGGAGCACGACGCGGCCTGAAACGCACCCGAAACGCGCGATTGAACGCTCGCCGCCGGAGAGTATGTGGCGTCTGCGCCAAGGAGAAATATCTGCGCTGAACCTCGTTCATTCTTTGGACATTCGTGTTACCCACGTTGACCGTAGAAGAAAACCAGCGCCAACGCGCCCGAGGAAGAGAACCTCGCACTTATTGCCTGTGAAAGTTGTTCTCGGTTGCTGCTCACTGAGCCCGGGCCATTTGTCAAAGGACCCGCGACGGCCTTTAATGAAACGCATGGACAGCAAGCAATCCGCAGCAGGTGCGGAATGCTGATGCCGGCGTCGATCGCATAGCGCTCGAAGCGCAGGATGATCCACGCTGCACGGCGCGGCAGGAAGCGGTCGGACCACGCGTTGGTCACCCGCCCTCGTTCGTTCGGCCAAGTGAAGTGGCCGTACACCGACGGAATCGACTCGCGCAGTTCCTTGACCACCATGGGCACGACGGAGCGACTTGGCAGGCCCGCGCAGCAGATCTGGCGGATCCGCGCGAAGAGCCACGTGCCCACGCCGATAAGTCGCGTTTGATCACCGACGACAGCATGGCCATTCCGAGGAAGACCGCACCGCAAGGGCTGTATGCGGCGGAGGCAAAGTGACAAAGGTCACAACCGTCCTGTGCGTCACGTACTCGACCAAACAGAGGCGGATGCCTAAATTCCTTCTTACTGAAATTGCGCACCCGGCGCGATCCAGTCCTCGGGGAGCACTTGCCATGAAACTCTCTTCGCGTTGCCTGTTCTGGTTGACGAGCGCACTGTCACTGACGGCGATGGCCGTCGCGCTGCTTCAACCAAACCCCGCATTCGCGGCTGACCGCGCATACCTGAGCGAGCCCGATATCCGGGTCTTCCTTTTCGGCAAGAGCATTGTCGGAGAAGCCGCAGAGCCGGGCTAGGTCGCATTGAGAACTCGAAAGTAGCCGAGATGCTTGCATTTCGGTGCTGGATACCACGGCACACAGTGGGTCTTCGCGTGCGGCCCACTCAGCTTCGGCTGCCAAGCAGTCACCCTTACCAGGACGATTGCTCGCTGGCGTGCATTGCGCCTTCGGGTGATCGACTACTGCAGGATTCTGCAATTGCCGGTGCGTGCCCTCAGGTCGCTTTTACCGGCCATAGACGCGCATTGCCGCGTGTCGCCACCCAGGAGCAGGCATGAACTACCTCCGCATCTTCCATGTTCCAGTGCTCATGGCACTCGGTGCGATTGCCGCCGGGTGCGGCCAACAGAGCAACCAGCCGTCGGCGCGTTTACAGGCTGCAATCGCCAGTGGCGGCCAAAAGGTCGACGCGGGATTCGTTCATTCGAGAGACGCCAGGACAGCGGGCGAGCGCCTGGACGTGTACATCGGTGAAGTGTTTGCTCCCGAGCAAAAGGCCCTGTCCGTGAAAGACACAGAGCCGGATGCTCCGACCTTCTGACTCTTATGCGACTGGCCAGCGGCCATGCCATCTCGGTGAAAAGGTCACGCGGGAAAAGTGACGATCCATGACCGGTCCCTCCATTCAGGTTGAACACAGCGCCGGAGGCGTCTCCAGCGCTTGCGATCAACCAAGTAGGAACCGCCCATTCATCTTCAAGCCCCGCGCCATGCTATCCGCCATAGGATCGGCACAGGTCGAAAAAGGCTTCCAGTTCAGTCGACTTGTCAAAGACGCCATCCGCCCCGAGGGCTAGACACCTTCGGCGAATTTCGGCTGTGGGATAGTTGGTCAGGACGAGCATGTGTTGATGCGGAGATCGGTTCCTCGCGGCACGAAGAACGCTGAGCCCGGAGCCCTCCTTGAGGAAAAGATCCACGATCGCCAGATCCCATTCTTGCTCGTGCAAATCGAGTGCCTCAATGGCCTCCCCGGCCCCTTCCGCGATCGCGATCACGCGCGCGTTGGCCAATTCTGACAACGTCGGGACCAGATTCTCGCGAATCGTTTGGTTGTCCTCGATGAGGATGGTTTTGAGCGGCATCGTCGTGGTACGCCAGAGGCGCTCGGTCATAAGCACTCGCCCGCCAAACCTGCGGACGCCAGCGATTAGCGCAGCCGGTCCGCGGTCCGCCTGTAGGTCAACCACTCATATCTGCATGGTGCGGCGCCGACCTGCCATCCCGCCCTTCTTCAGTCGCTTTCTCGCCTTTCGCAACCTGCTCCAGGGATTCATTCACTTCGTCCAGCAGTGCTGCTGACTTGGTAAGCCGCTTCTCGAGTTCGCCCGCCTGCTCAACCGCCCGGTCGACCAGCTCCGTGGCACAGTCCAGCGGGGACTCTTCCTTCAGGACCGTATGGACCACCAGGAGGTCGTCAGCTACTCTCTTGACCTCCTCGGCGGCCTCTTTGTTCTTATCCAGAACTTCAACGATCGTTGCTGCTTTGGTATCACCCATCTTTCCTCCGTGGTACGGCTATGCGGCCGCGACGATCCGCGATCGGATTCCGACTGTACGCCAGATGCTGTCGGTCGGATCGGTGCCATCGGCTGCGCGCTGCGAAGCGCCGACCACAGCACCTGATGGGAGCCTGCAGGGACTTGACAGGGAGACCGACCTGCATCGCAGCGGACTCTGCCATAGGGCGTCCCCCCACCTCAGCCAAGCGGACTCACACCCGCGTAGGAAATACGCCTACATGCGGGCGCGCACGTCAACTCTCAAAGCGGTACTCCCAGTGACATAGATTCGAGCTTCACCCATTCGATACTGAGATGCAACCAGAGTGCCGTCGCCATGATGAGTCAACGCACCCCCCCGCAACCGCCGATTCTGGAGTGCACAGGTGTACCAGGCCTCGACGAGGTGCTGGCAGGCGGATTGCCCGCCGGCCACCTGTATCTTGTTGAAGGAACCCCTGGCGCCGGCAAGACGACTCTGGGCCTGCAGTTCCTTCTCCAGGGGAGGGCGCTTGGCCAGAAGGGCCTGTACGTCACGCTGTCCGAAACTTCCGATGAGTTGGCGCAGGGGGCGTTGTCGCACGGCTGGGACCTGGAGGATATAGAAATCTTTGATCTCGTGAGCGACGAGGGCCTGAGCGCAGACGCTGAGCAGAGCATCCTTAACCCCTCCGACTTCGAGCTGGGCGAAACGATCCGCAGCGTCATGGCGTTGGTGGAACGCGTGCAGCCAGAGCGGGTCGTTTTCGACAGCCTCTCAGAGCTGCGCTTGCTGTCCCAGAACCCGCTGCGCTATCGGCGGCAAATCTTGGCGCTCAAGCGCTTCTTCCTTACACAACGCTGCACTGTGCTCATGCTAGACGACAAGTCGGCGAGCGAGGGGGATATGCATCTGCACAGCATTGCGCACGGCGTGATCCACCTCGAGCAGAACACCCATACCTATGGCCCCGACAAGCGTCGGCTACGGGTGGTGAAGTTGCGCGGCGTGAAATTTCGAGAAGGCGAGCACGACTTCAATCTAGACCGGGGCGGACTCAAAGTCTTTTCGCGGTTGGTGGCCAACGAGCACGGTCGCGAGCATGCGAGCGCGACCGTGAGCTCCGGCAACGCAGAACTAGACCGGCTTCTGGGCGGTGGCCTCACGCCCGGCAGTAACCTGCTCTTCGCCGGCCCCGCCGGCGTTGGCAAGACCACGACCGCCGTGTGCTGCGCGCGCGCCGACATTCAGCGCGGTGGCAAGGCGGCATTTTTTCTTTTTGACGAAGGCATCAAGACCCTTTTGATGCGGTCGCGGGCACTGGGGCTCGACGTTGAACAGGACATCTCCGCCGGGCAGCTGATTCTGCACACCATCGACCCGGCAGAGATTTCCGCGGGCCAGTTTTCTCATCGCGTGCGCGATGCAGTGGAGCGCCAGGGTGTGAGCACGGTGATAATCGATACGCTGAACGCCTACCTGGTCGCCATGCCCGGCAGCAACTTCCTGATGCTGCAGATGCACGAGTTGCTCACATACCTCAATCTCCAGGGCGTGACGACCATCCTGGTGCTCTCTCAACATGGCCTTTCTGGCGACGTTCCAAACGATGTTGACCTGAGTTACTTGAGCGATTCAATGCTTCAGTTCCGGTACTTCGAGGCCCGTGGACGACTCCTTAAGGCGATGACGGTGATCAAGAGTCGCGCGAGCGCGCACGCCTCCACGATTCATCAGTTTCGGCTTGGCCCGAGCGGCCTTGAGATCGGTGAAGCGCTTACCGATTTTGAGGGCGTCATGGCAGGCCTGCCGCGCTATCGCGGCCGGACATCGCTGCTCGGCGACGCGGAACAGGCGTGACGGCGTGGAAAATCGAATACTCGTCCTGGCGCCATTCGGTCGCGACGCTCGAGTCATCCGCGAAGTTCTTGGCGCACGTCAGGTCATTGCACACATTTGCGAAGACGGCGATGCGCTGATCGGCGAAATTTACAAGGACTCGGCAGCGACGATTCTCACCGAAGAAGCGCTCGGCGATGGCATCTTGGACGCCCTGCGCGAGATGCTCGCAGCCCAGCCGCCGTGGTCCGACTACCCGTTTGTCGTCCTGGCAGCGCGCCAGACCGTACACCGTACCGATCGCGCTCGATCAGCGTTGCAGGAGCTCAGTAATCTGGTGCTGCTCGAGCGCCCGGTCAATCCCGACACATTGGCGAGCGCGGCCGAGTCCGCATTGCGCGCACGGCAACGTCAATACCTCACGCGCAAGCATCTTGCCGAGTTGGAAGCATCCAAGCTCAGCGTCGAGCAGCTCAACAACAAGCTGGAGACACGGATCGCCGAGCGAACCGAAGACCTTGCCAGCGCCAACGATCGGTTGATGCGCGAGATCCTGGAGCGCGAACGCGTCGAGAGTGCGCGCGTTCAGAACCAGAAAATGGAAGCGCTGGGGCGTCTGACCGGCGGGATCGCTCACGACTTCAACAACCTCCTGCATGCCGTCAACCTGAACTTGCAGTTGATCGAGCGGTCCACGGTCAACGAAGACCGCATTCGCCACTACGCGCGCCGGGCCAAGGAAGCCGTGGACCGAGGTTCGCGCCTGACCGGTCAGTTGCTGTCTTTTGCGCGCACGCAAAGCTTGGTACCCAAGCTGCACGACGTGAATGATCTCATCCGCAACATGGCGGAGTTGATTTCGATTTCGGTGGGCGCTCACGTCAAGCTCTCGCTGGCGTTGTGTACCGAGCCTGCCTATGTCATCGTCGACGCAGCCCAGATGGAAATGGCCATCCTCAATCTCTCGGTGAATTCGCGCGACGCCATGCCGCAGGGCGGCATGTTGGAGATCCACACAGAGATTGTGTCGGCCGACGCCGACGCCGACGCCAAGGCCGGTGCCGATGACCCCGGCTATTCATTGGGCTCGATCAGTGTCGCCGTGCGCGACACCGGTGAAGGGATCGCAGACAACCTGCTCGGCAAGGTTTTTGATCCGTTCTTTACGACCAAGCAGCACGCCGGCACCGGGCTCGGTCTGAGCCAGGTCTACGGATTCACGCGGCAGTCGGGAGGCAGTGTGGAGGTGCAAAGTGAGGTCGGCGCAGGAACGACGGTCAAGCTGCGCTTTCCGCTGTCGCCGGCGCCGAAGGATGCTGCTGAGGTCTCGCTTGGCGGGCAGAACGCCGCGATAGCTTGGCAGGCGGAAATCCTTGTTGTGGAAGACGACCCAGCCGTTCGCCGTAGCATGGTTGAGTGCCTTCAGGTGCTTGGATTCCACGTCCGCCAGGCAGCGGATGGCGCTGCGGGCTTGAGTGAGTTGAAGAAGGCGAAGCCGGATCTGCTGCTGGTCGACTACCTGATGCCACGCATGAATGGCGCGGAGCTGATCGCTCATGCACGCGCGATGTACAGCGATCTCCCGATTCTGATGGCGACGGGGTATGCGGACATGAACGCCGTCGAGCGTCTCATTGGCCCGCACTCGGTGCTCGCGAAGCCATTCGATCTCGACACTATGGGTAAGGCGGTGTTGGCGGAGCTTCGGCGCAACGTCTCGCCGCTGCCGTAGCAGCTCCTTGGATCCGTTTCAACACTATCTGCGCGGGCTAAGCTCGGGGAGCGGCCCGCGAGCAGTACCGGATGCGTCGCGTGGAAGGCGAGGCCAGGCCGTACCATTGCGGTCTGGAGTGAATCACCTTGGCGCGCATCAAATCAACGACCTTCGTCTTCCAGCCGGTTCAACTGGTGCGCCCCTGCGAGATCGTGGCGTTCCGGATCGCGGAAGCCATTCGCGCCGGCGATGTCAAGGTCGGTGAGCGGCTGCCTTCCGAACAGAACCTGTCGGACCAACTGGGCGTCAGCCGGCCGACGCTGCGCGAGGCCATCAAGCTGATGGTTCAGGCCGGCGTGCTGAATGTCAGGCCTGGGTCGTCGGGCGGTATCTTCGTCATCAGCCAGGCGGTGCCACAGGAACTGTGCGGCCTGCCTCTGCCCGAACTTCCGATGAGCGACATCGCCGGCGTGCTGGAGGCGCGCCGCCTGTTCGAACCGCACGTCGCGCGCATGGCGGCGACCTACGGCACCGAGGCCGACTTTCGGGCCATGCGCGACGCCGTGGCGCTGAGCGAGGAGACCGGCGCCCCCTATCGGCGCCGTCGCATCAGCCAGGAGGGTGTCGAACTCATGACCATCGCCAGCACGCGCTTCAACATCGCCGTCGCGCGCGCCACGCAGAACAGCGTGATCGTGCAGATGATGGAGATCCTGCTGCGGCGCATGGAACCGGTGCGGATGCTGGCCCTGAGCGAGCTGCCCGACATCACGCTGTCGACCCGCACCTTGGCCAATTCGCTGGCCGCCATCGAGAGCGGCGAGCCGGACCTGATCGACAAGGCGACGCTCGAACGCATCGGCTTGCTCGAGGTGGCCTGGGAACGTGCCACGGGCCGCCGGCTGCGGCGCCGGCCTCTGTTGCGACTGGTGGCCGACGAAGGCACCACACCTCCCCCAACGCCGAGCAGCCCGCCAAGGAAGCGCAGCCGCAGCCCGTGATGGTGCACGGCGCCTGAAAAAAGGCGGGCATGCATGTTGCAAGTTGATCGGTATCAAAATATACTGAATTCAGTTGGAATTTGGATATTTGGTTTTGGGTCCTCGAGGCCGAACAGGAGTCCGATACCGTGCTGGAGCTTGAAAATGTGGTTCGAACCTTCGGTGCGCTGCGCGCCGTCGACGGTGTCAGCCTGCGCGTCCGCAAGGCGAGCATCACCGGGCTCATCGGCCCCAACGGTGCGGGCAAGACCACGCTGTTCAATACCATCGCGGGCAGTCACGGACCTGATGCGGGCGTGATCCGCTTGAACGATGCGCGCATCGACGGATTGCGACCCGACCAGGTGTTCCATCGTGGCCTGGGCCGCACCTTCCAGATTCCGCGGCCGCTCGGCACGCTGACAGTGCTCGAGAACATGCTGCTCGTGCCGGTCAACCAGAGCGGAGAGAAGTTCTGGAACACCTGGCTGCGTCGCGGCTGCATCCGCGTGCAAGACGCCGCCAACCTCGAGAAGGCGCGCGAGGTGATCGACTTCGTCGGCCTGTCGCACCTGGCCAATGAACCGGCGCGCGTGCTTTCGGGCGGCCAGCAGAAGCTGCTCGAGCTGGCGCGCATCCTGATGGTCGACCCCTCGATCATCCTGCTCGACGAACCCGCCGCCGGGGTCAATCCAGTGCTGCTCGAAAGCCTGGTCGAACGCATCCAGGCATTGCACCAGCGCGGCGTCACCTTTCTGCTGATCGAGCACAACATGGACATGGTGATGCAGCTGTGCAATCCGGTGATCGTGATGGCGCAGGGCAGGGTGGTCATGGAGGGCACGCCCGAGGCGGTGCGCACCGATCCGCGCGTGATCGACGCCTACCTGGGAGACCAGCCATGAGCGCGGCCGGTGCCCATCTTCTGGAAGCCGAATCGGTCGTGGCGGGCTACGTGCCCGACCTGCCGATCGTGCACGGTGTGAGCCTGGGCGTGGCGACGGGAGAGATCCTCGTCATCCTCGGCCCCAACGGCGCGGGCAAGTCGACGCTGGTCAAATCCTTGGCGGGCGTGGTCCCGATGTTCGGCGGCCGGGTCCGCCTGGCAGGCGAAGAGATCACCGGCACGCCGGCGCACCGCCTGTCCGCGCGCGGCGTCGGCTTCGTGCCACAGACCGGCAACGTCTTCACCTCGCTCACTGTCGACGAGAACCTGCGCATCGGCGGCTACCTGCTCAAAAGCGGTCTGCGCGAGCAACTCGACGCTGCCTACGCGCGCTTTCCCGACCTGGCCCAGCGTCGTCGGCACGCGGGCCATGCCCTGTCGGGCGGACAGCGGCAGATGCTCGCGATCGCCCGCGCGCTCATGACGGCACCACGGCTGCTGCTGCTCGACGAGCCCAGTGCCGGCCTGTCGCCGCTGATGGTCAGCGAGGTGTTCGCACAGGTGCGCAAGATCGCCGACAGCGGCATCGCGGTCCTGATGGTGGAGCAGAACGTCAAGGCCGGCTTGCGCATCGCCGATCGCGGCCTGATCCTGGTGAACGGCCGAGCGGCCCATACCGGGGCGGCGGCGCAGTTGAGCAACGACCCGCTGATCGCCCAGCTCTACCTCGGCAAGCATGCGGCGCCTCCGGCGGCTCATGCAGCGGCGGGAGTGGCGTCATGATCGCGCAGGCCATCGTCGACGGCTTCCTGAGCGGCGCGGTGGTGGCGCTGGGCGCCATCGGTGTCACCTTCAGCCTCGCCATCCTGCGCTTCGCGAACTTCTCGCATGGCGATCTGCTCTCGGTGGGCGGGTATGCAGCGCTGTTCGTGCTGCTGATCACGGGCAGCACGTTGCCCGGCGCCACCGGCGCCCTGAGCACGCCCATCGGTCCGTTCTCCTTCGGATGGGGCTTGCCGTTGGCGGTCGTGTTCGGCATCGCCGTGGCGGTGTCCATCTCGCTGCTGCTCGACCGGCTGGTCTACCGGCGACTGCGCAAACGCAGTGCCGATCCGTTGACGCTGGTGTTCGCCTCGTTCGGCCTCGCGCTTGTTCTGCGCAACATCCTGCTGCTGCTCTTCGGACCCGACCCCCACAACTACAGCAGCGAAATCCAGATGGCACTGCGCCTGCCGGGTCGCGTGCTGGTGATGCCCGACCAGGTGCTGGTGTTCGGTGTCACGCTCGCCGTGCTGGCGGTGCTGTGGCTCTTCCTGCAGCACACGCGCTACGGTATCGCCATGCGCTCGGTGGCCGAGAACCCGACGCTGTCGAGCATTGCCGGCATCGACATTGCCAGCACCGTGCGGCTCACGTGGATCGTCTCAGCCGCGCTGGCCGCGCTGGCCGGCATCTTCTATGGCGTGACGGTGCAGGTGCGCCCCGAGATGGGGCTCAACCTGCTGCTGCCACTCTTCACCGCCGCCATCATCGGCGGGGTTGGCAGCGTCACCGGAGCGGTGCTGGGCGCGCTGCTCATCAGCCTCTGCGAAAACCTGTTCACGCTCGTGATACCCAGCACCTACAAGCCGATGATCGCCTTCGTGCTGCTGCTGCTGGTGCTCTACTTCCGGCCGCAGGGCCTCATTGCGCCCAAAGGGCAAAGGTAGCGTACCGCCATGCTGTCGTACCTGATCTTCTTCGTCACCGTGGCCTCGATCCTCTCGATCGCCACGCTGGGGCTCAACCTCCAGTGGGGTGTCTCCGGCCAGTTCAACGCGGGCGTGGTGGGATTCGTCGCAGTGGGGGGCTACGGGATGGCCATCCTGACCATGCCGGTGAGCGAGCAACTGCTGGTCCGTCTTCACCTGCCCTTCGGCGTCGGCCTGGCCGCGAGCCTGGTGGTGTGCGCCCTGGTGGCGCTCCTGGTGGGGTTGGCGACCTTGCGCCTGCGCAGCGACTATCTGGCCATCGCGACCTTCGGCATCGCCACATCCATTCAGCTGCTGGCCAACAACCTCGAGCCGCTCACCGGCGGCTCACGGGGACTGGTCGGCATCCCGCGTCCGTTCGAGAGCCTCGGGCCTCGCGGCTTCGCGCTCGGCTACCTGGCGATGGTGCTGGTGCTGCTTGCAGCGGTGTACGCGGGCTTGCAGGCGCTCCTGAATTCGCCCTGGGGCCGGGTGCAGCGCGCGCTGCGCGAGGACGAGACCGTGTGCGCCGCGCTGGGCAAGAACGTGGTGCGCTTCCGGCTCACGGCCTTCGTGCTCGGCGCCATGCTGATGGGGCTGTCGGGAGCGTTGTACGCGGGATTCGTCGGTACCACCAGCCCCTCGGAGTTCATGCCGATCATGACCTTCCAGATCTGGGCCATGCTCATCGTCGGCGGCAGTGGCAACAACCGCGGGGCCATCGCGGGCACTTTCGTCATCTGGGGTCTGTGGACCTTCTCGGGCATTGCCATCGTCTCCTTGCTGCCGCCGAATCTGCAGGCACAAGGCGGCGCGCTGCAGGCAATCTTGATCGGGTTGATCCTGGTCGCGACGCTGCTGCTGCGGCCACGCGGCCTGCTCGGTGCAAGGCACGCCACGTGACGGCGCGCAAGCAGGTTTCTTTTTCTCTCACAGCAACCCAGGAGTTCGACATGAACGCTCTCAAACGATGGTTCGCGACCGGCGTCGCCCTGTGCGCGATGCTCGGCGCTGCAAACGCCTCGGCGCAAGACTGCCCCAAGCTGGGCGGTGTCCTGGCCCTCACTGGCGCTCAAGGCGCGATCGGCAAGGTGATCGCGGACGCCGGGAAGCTGGCCGTCGACCAGGTCAACAAGGCCGGCGGCGTCAAGGGCTGCCAAGTCGACTTTGCCTTGCGTGACGACACGAGCCAGCCCTCGGTCGGCGTCGATGCGGCGCGTTACCTGGTCGACGTGCAGAAGGTCTCGGCCGTCGTCGGCCTGGTCGGCAGCGGCACGGCGCTGGCGGTCGTCAACTCGGTGTCGGTGCCCAACAAAGTGCCGACCGTCGCCTGCTGCGCCGTCACGCCGTCGCTCACCAAGATGGCGCAGGAAGGCAAAACCGACGGCTACTTCTTCCGCACCATCCCGACCGCGCGCACCATGGCGCTGGCGCATGCGCAAGCGGTGATGGACAAGGGCTACAAGAAGACGGTCATCATGTACATCAACAACGACTTCGGCACCGGCGTGGCGCCGGACGCCAAGAAGGCCATCGAGAAGCTCGGCGGCAACGTGGTCGGCATGGTGGCCTACAACGAGAACCAGCCGTCCTACCGCTCCGAAGTGAACAAGGCGCTGGCGCTGGAGCCCGATTCCCTGGTGCTGGTCGGCCTGTCGCAGGACGGCACCATCATCCTGCGCGAATGGTTCTCGCTGGGTGGCACGCCCAACGTGATCCTGCACAACACGCTGCGTTCGATGGACGTCGTCAAGGGGATCGGCGAGCGCTTTCTGACCAAGGCCGTGGGTGTGGACAACGGTCAGGCCTCGGGCCCGACGGCCGATGCCTTCAACAAGGATTTCACGGCCGCCTACAACCGCCCCGCGGTCGGCCCCGGCCTGCACACCATGTACGACGCGGTGGCAGTGACCCTGCTGGCGATGCAGGCCGCGCCGAAGCTCGACGGCCCTTCGATTCGCGACGCTCTGCGGGCCGTGCAGGACCCGGCGGGCCTCGAGGTCGGCCCTGGCGTCGAAGGCCTGAAGAAGGGTCTGGATGCGCTCAAGGCCGGCAAGAAGATCCGCTACGTCGGCGCGACCGGGGGCTTCCGCTTCGACAAGAACGGTGACGTGACCGGCCCGATGCTGATCTGGAAGATCAGCAACGGCGAGATCGTGACCGAGAAGACCCTCACGCTCGAAGAGATGAACGCGCTCGAACAAAAGGTCGGGCTCTGAGCCCGGCACAGCAAAGGCCTTCCATGACCATCGAAACCATCACCCTGGCGCCGGGCTACACGGTCTCGCGCGTCGCCAAAGGCAATTGGCAACTTGCCGCCAAGCACGGCGCACCCTACGCGCAGGACGACGCCGTCGAGGACATGCGCCGCTATGTGGAAGCGGGCATCAATGCGTTCGACTGTGCCGACCACTACGTCGGCGTCGAGGACACCATCGGCCTGTTTCGTCGGCGCTATCCGGAACTCGGCAAGGCGTTGCGCGTGTCGACCAAGTACACCCCCGACATCGAGCTGATCCCGCATCTCACGCGCAAGGACGTCGAGACGGCGGTCGACACCTCGCTGCAGCGCCTGGGCGTCGAGCAACTCGATCTGGTGCAGTTCCACTGGTGGGACTACGAGGTGCCGGGGTGCCTGCAAGCAATGCAGTGGCTGCAGGAGTTCCAGAAGGCCGGCAAGATCGCGCATCTGGGCACGACCAACTTCAACGTCGCGCGGCTGCGCGAGATCGTCGACGGCGGCGTCACGCTGCTCACCAACCAGCTGCAGTATTCGCTGCTCGACCGCCGGCCTGAGAACGGGATGGTCGAGCTATGCCGCGAGCACGGCATCCAGCTGCTGTGCTATGGCACGGTGGCCGGGGGCTTCCTTTCCGACAAGTGGCTCGGCCAGCCGAGCCCGCCACCGCCGTTCGCGAACCGTTCGCTCATCAAGTACCGGCTCATCATCGAGGAGTTCGGCGGCTGGGAGGCCTACCAGGCCTTGCTGCGCACGCTCGACACGATCGCGAAGAAGCACGGCAGCAACATCGCCGCGGTGGCGGCGCGCTACGTGTTGGACAGGCCGCAGGTGGCGGCGGCGCTGGTGGGCGCGAAGGACTCACGCCATCTCGACGACACGCTGGCGATCTTCAGCCTTCGCTTCGATGCCGAAGACCTGGCAAGCCTGAGCGCGCTCTCGGACGCTGCACCCGGACCCGCCGGCGACTGCTACGACATCGAGCGCGACAAGGATGGCACCCACGCCAAGATCATGCAGATGAACCAGAACACGCACGGTGCGCCCGCCCACATCGACATGTCGCCTCCGATCGCCGCCATCGGCGCGCGTTCTTGATCCGCAACCCGAAGGAATCGCCATGAGCTCACTGAAGCATGACCCGACGCAGCAGGATGAATTCGAACTCTTCGATCTGCGTGTGGAGGTGGTGGAATCCGACAAGCCTTTCATCATGCATGTGAAGAAGGGCGACTATTTCGATGTCATCGGCGGGCGCGTGGTGCTGCCGCCGGACAACCCGAGCTTCTCGCTCTACGGTCTGCTGGCGGTGTTGCCCTTCATACCCGCCAAGCAGCGACCCACGCACCCCAACGACTGGATGACCTCCGACTGTCTGATCGCCAGCACGGACCCGGCCTGCGGTGCGCGCTTCAAGATCACGCGACTCGGAAAGCGCTCGTTGCACCACGGCGATTTCAGCGTGGTGCCGCTGGGCGAAACGAATGCCTGACACCTTGGGCTCCGTGTGACTGAGGCCACGCTCCAACGCAAGGTCGGCTTCTGTGCGCTGTGTCGGTCGCGTTGCGGCGCGCAGTACCTGGTGCAGGATGGACAGCTGGTGGGCGTGGAGCCGTGGGCAGAGCATCCAACCGGCGGCGCGCTGTGCGCCAAGGGTCGCGCGGCTCCGGAGTTGGTGTACCACCCGCAGCGCCTGCGCAAGCCCCTCAAGCGCACGCGGCCACGAGGCGATGACGAGCCGGGCTGGGTCGAGGTCTCATGGGACGATGCGCTGGCCGACATCGCCGCGCGGCTCGACGCCATCAAGCGCGAGAGCGGCGCCCACGCTGTTGCCTTCTCGAGCGCATCGCCCGGTGCCACTGCGCTGTCCGACAGCCTCGACTGGATCGAGCGCCTGATCTTCGCCTTCGGTAGTCCGAATTTCCTCACAGGCGTTGAGATCTGCAACTGGCACCGCGACTACACGCACGCCTTCACGTTCGGCGCCGGCATCGGCATGCCCGATTACGCGCGCTCGGACCTGATCCTGCTCTGGGGCTTCAACCCGGGCAACGTCTGGCTGGCGCAGGCGAATGCCGTTGCTGCGGCGCGCGCGCGCGGCGCACAACTGCTGGTGATCGACCCGGCGCGCACGCGTCACGCGCGCGACGCCGACCTCTGGCTGCGCCTGCAGCCTGGCACCGACGCCGCGCTGGCGCTCGGCCTTGCGCGCGGCCTGATCGAAGGCGGCCTTTACGACGATGATTTCGTGCGGAAGTGGAGCAATGCGCCACTTCTCGTGCGCGAGGACAACGGCGCCATCCTGACCGAGCGCGACCTGAACCCCTCGGCGCCGACCGACCTGCCGCTCGGATGGAGCCTCGCCCACCGATGCACGGTCCCGATCGACACCGCTGCAGCACTGCCGGGCGATCTGGCGCAGCAGCTTGCCTTGCGCGGCCGCTTCGAGGTGCCGTCGCCCATCGGTCCGCTCGGCTGCAGCCCCGCCTTCGAGCACTATGCGGCCGCCTGCAGCGACTACACGCCCGAGCACGTCGAGCAGGTGACCGGCATTCCTGCCGCGCAGGTCGATGCAGCCATCGCGGCCATCGGCAAGGCGCGTCGGATCAGTTATTTCTGCTGGACCGGCATCAGCCAGCACATCAACGCCACGCAGACGGACCGCGCCATCGCGCTGCTGTATGCACTCACCGGCAGCATCGATGCGCCGGGTGGCAACCTGCTGCTGGAGCGACAGCCCGTCAACCGTGCCAACGACCGCTCGTTGCTGCCGGACGCACAGGCGCGCCTTGCGCTGGGACTCGCCGAGCGTCCGCTCGGGCCGCCGGCCTACGGCTGGACATTGGGACGCGACTTCCACGATGCCGTGCTGACCGGTCAGCCGTACCGGGTGCGGGCGCTGGTCGGCTTCGGCGCCAACCTGCTGATGTCGCAAGCCGATACGCCTCGTTCCCGCGCCGCCTTGCAGGCGCTGGAGTTCCAGGTCCATTGCGACCTGTTCGAGACGCCGACCGGTCGCCATGCGGACTACTTGCTGCCGGTCAACACGCCGTGGGAACGCGAAGGGATGCGCGTCGGGTTCGAGATCGACGGTGCGGCCGAGGAGTTGATCCAGTTGCGCCAGCCGATCGTTGCGCAGGACAGCGGCAACGAGGCGCGTTCGGACCTCGAGATCGTGTTCGCCCTGGCCACGCGCCTGGGTCTCGGTGCGCAGTTCTTCGACGGCGACATCGAGCGCGCCTGGGACCACATGCTCTCGCCGATCGGCCTCACGACCGCGCAGCTGCGGAGCCGGCCCGAAGGCATCCGGGTGCCGGTGGCGCAGCCGCCGCGCAAATACGCCGAGGCGCTGGCCGACGGGTCGGTGCGCGGCTTCGCGACGCCGAGTCGTCGCATCGAGTTCTATTCGTCGCAATTGCGGGCCAATGGGTACCCCGCGGTGCCGCACGCGCGGGAGCCGCTTCGTACGGTGGCGCTTGACGCCCGAGAGTTGCAGGACTTTCCGCTCACGCTGAGTTGTGCCAAGAGCGGCTACTACTGCCAGAGCCAGCATCGCGGCCTTGCGTCGCTTCGCCGGCGAGAGCCCGAGCCACATGCGCGCCTGCATCCGGCGCTGGCGGCTGTGCGCGGCTTGGCCGAGGGCGACTGGTTCTTGGTGCGCACGCGCAACGGCCAGGCGCGCTTTCGCGTCCGATTCGACGAAGCGCTGGAGCCCCGCGTGGTCATGGCCAGCTTCGGCTGGTGGCAGGCCTGCGAAGACCTGGGCCTTACAGGCGGCGATCCGCTGGCTCATGGTCACAGCCATTTCAACGCGCTCGTCAGCACGGAGCACATGGATGCGCTATCGGGCTCCATTGCGCTGCGTGCATTCCCGTGCCAAATCGAGGCGGACCGCTCCGTTCGGGGCCGCGCCTGGACGGGCTGGAAGGTCTTCGAAGCACGGGCGATCGGGCGCACGGGGGGCGATGTGCTTGAGCTCGAGCTCACACCGCAGGACGACAGCCCGTTGCCTGGGTACCTCCCAGGGCAGCATGTGCCATTGGTCTTCGAGACCGGGCCTCTGCGGCTCGAGCGCAGCTATTCCCTCATCGGTGCAGCAAACGTGGACGGGGTGCGCAGCTATCGCATCGGGGTCAAACGCAATTCGCTGAATGACGGGTTGTCGGTGCGCCTGCACGACGCGCTCGCCGACGGTACCGCCGCGTCGGTGACCGTGGCGCTCCAGACACCGCGCGGCCGCTTCCTGCTCCCATTGGCGCATTCGGTGCCGGTGGTGCTGGTGGCGGCTGGCATTGGCATCACGCCGTTTCTTTCGATGCTGGAGACGCTGGCGGCAAGCGGGGTTCCGCCGCAGTCACCGATCGTGCTCCTCTACGGCAGCCGCGACGGCGCAAACCACGCCTTTGCGTCCCGCCTGGCCGCGTTGGCAGAACTACTGCCGAACCTGCGCATCGTCAATGTCTACAGCCGGCCGCGCGAGGTGGATCTGGCAGGGCGCGATTTCGAGCATGCAGGCCGCATTGGTGCGTACCTGGTGCCGCCGTCGTTGATCGAGCAGCAAGCCCGCTTTTACATGTGCGGTCCCGAAGCGATGATGAGCAGCATGAAAGCCGACCTGCTGGCTCGCGGCGTGCAGCGCTTCGCGATCTTCCAAGAAAGCTTTCAGCCGTCCATCCTGCTCGATGCGCTGGCCGGACCCTTCGACGTTTCCTTCATGCGCACCGGTCTGACCGTGCAGTGGACGGCGGTCGACGGCAGTCTGCTCGACCTGGCAGCGCGGCACGGCCTGTCGTTGCCCCGTGGCTGCCGTGTCGGCCAATGCGAGAGCTGCATGCTGCGCGTAGTCTCTGGACTCATTCAGCATCCTGTCGACGTCGAGCTCGCGGAGGAGGGCACCTGCCTGAGCTGCGTCGCCACCCCCCTGAGTGACGTGGTCATCGATGCCTGAATACAAACCGCAGCCCGAACGGCGTCTCGGCATGATCGGGTTCGGCCGCATAGCATCGCCCGTCATCGATTGTTGGAACGACGGTGGCCTGCCGGGCTGGACTGTCGCCGGTGTGCTCGCGCGCCGATCGCGGCAGCGCGGCTCCGTATGGAGCACTGACGATGCGGATGCTTTCTTCAGCAAGCCCTTCGACCTGATCATCGAAGCGGCCGGCCCGTCTGCGCTGGCTGCTCACGGCGAACGGGCGCTGCGGTTGGCCGATGTATGGACCGTCAGTGCCGCGGCGCTCGCCGATGTCACGCTGTTCGATGCGTTGCACGTTGCCGGCGTCCGGACCGGCCATCGCCTGCGGGTGATGCCGGGCGCCATCGCGGGCCTCGACGGCGTCGCCATGGCCTCGGTGGACCCGGCGGCCGAGCTACGGCTCGACATCGACCTGCTGCCGGGGCCGGGCCCACGCGCGCTGGTGTTCTCGGGCAGCGTCCGCGAGGCTGCCATGCGCTTCCCCGACAGCGTCAACGTGGCCGCGGCCGCCGCGCTGGCCGGCCCTGGCCTTGATAGGGCGCAAATCAATGTCTACCACCCGGGTCCGGTGCCGCGACACCGTCTGACACTGAGCATCACAAGTTGCTTCGGCATCGTGCATGCGTCGGTCGAGCCGCTGCGCGGCCCCGGCGTTCACCCCGTTGCGGCCTGCCTGATCGCCGCCTTGCGCGCCGAGTCGCGGTCGATCTGGAGCGGCTGAGTCAGCTGTTCGCGTTTGGATGGTGGGAGATGGCTCAGGAGCGGACACTTGATACGCGGTGCCGCCAGCTTCTGAGCGCGCCTCGCTCCCCGTCGTCACGCAGCCGAGTCCAAGGTTTGGATTCGTGGGTAGCTGCGTGGGCGGTCGGCATTCGTAGGCCGAGGCGCCCCATGGGAAAGTCGACGGGTTCGTAGGCCACAAACAGACTGATTGCTGTCCCTCAATGCCGTTCGGTCCATGCGCATCGAGGGAGACCAGCGCCGTCGAGTGCTTCATGCAGACGAATCGACGCCGTTCCGGAGAGAGGGCCGCTCGACCTCGCCAAGACCCTTGTTCGTGGACGAGTGCCCGCACTACTCATATGACTCATGCAGCGCATGTAGGTGTTCGATGCATTTCTCGCGTTAGCACCATACCGCACCCCTATCGGGCCCGATGCACGCGCGACCCGCGCGAGGTCGGTCGGCCCGGCGCGAGCTCAGGACTTCAACCCGCTGGCGGTCGCCCGACGTTGTTTTTGCATGGCCTTCATGCGCTTGTCCGCGAAGACACCGAGGGCGGTCATGACACCCAATGCGGCGAGCTTGGGGAGAAGAGCGGAGAAGGCTCTGGACACGCGGAGGTCAACTTCTTGCTGCATCTCGGCGGAACGTGCCAAGCCCGCGTAATCGGGCAGCGGTGCCGATGGAAGTCGCTTCGCTTCTGCTTCAACCCGTGATTCCGGTGCAGTCGGTCCGGAGGCTGCCGATCCATGCTCCATCGCATAGACCTTGGTGAACTCTGCGCCCAGGAGAAATATCTGCGCTGCATAGTAGACCCAGGCGAGCAGCAACACCAACGACCCGGCGCCCGCGAATGAGTTCGCCATGCCGCTCTTGCCCAAGTACAGGCCGATCAGAGCCTTGCCGATTTCGAACAGCACAGCGGTGACGATCGCGCCCATCCAGACGTCGCGCCATTCGACTTTTGTCGTTGGCATGAACTTGAAGATCATCGCAAAGAGGACCGTGGTCACACCAATCGACACCACCATGTTCAGGGCCTGCAGGAGGATCTCCTGCCCCGGCACCAGTCCTCCGATGAAGTTGCCGAACGCCGCGAGGCCGGTGCTGACCAACAGCGACACCATCAGGAGGAAGGCGAGGCCGAGGATCAGTCCGAACGAGAAGACGCGCGCCCTCAGGATGCCCCAGATGCCACTGGGCTTCTGCGATTCAGGCACATGCCAGATGCGGTCCAGGGCACTTTGAAGTTCACCGAATACGCTCGTCGCACCGATCACCAATACCGCAATGCTTATCGCGGCGGCCAGAATTCCATCGCCACTGATGGCGGCGCTCTTGACCATTCCCTGCACCGCCCTGGCGGATTCCTCGCCGACCATGCCGGACAGCTGGCTCGCGATCTGCCCCTGGACGGCTTCCGCACCGAAGGCCAGACCAGCCACCGCAATCACAAGTACCAGCAATGGCGCGAGCGAGAACATCGTGTAGTAGGAGATGGCTGCGCCCATGCTCGGTGCGAAGTCGTCGGACCACGCCACCACCGCCTTCTTGCAGATACCGGCCCATTGGGATAGCTTCATTCAGAACTTTCGAGATGCCTGGTCAGCGGGCGAATGCCGCGCTGCGCATGGTGGTATACGCCGACGGGATCCGGGCGGGTTGCAAAGGTGATCGCAGGCACCATGCGGTTGATCGCTCGCTCAAAGCGAAGATGCTTCCGCTCACACCCATCCGGTGTGGGACTGCGCGCCGACCGAACCCCGGCGGTTGCAGTGGTCGGCTGATTTATTCAGGCCCGCAAAGGATGCGCCAAAAAGAATCGCAGCATCTCGGCGCTCGCATCAGCACCGGCGGGGTTGGTGTAGCTTCCTCGCGAGCTACCGCCCGACCAGGCGTGCCCCGCGTTGTGCAACTGCCAATATTCGGCTGTGCTTCGCCCGGCCTCGTCGGCGTAGACCGTGCGGGTGTAGCGTTGCCCCTTGCCGGAATGCCCCTCCGCGGTGCGCGCGGACGGCATCCTTCCAGTTGCCTGCCCGGTCGTCAGGCGGGCCGATTCGATGATCGCGGCGCCATTGCTGACGTGCACCGTGGCATCCGCATCGCCGTGGAAGACGATGGTCGGAGGCACTGAACCGCTGGATCCCCCGGCGGGCGCCGAGGCGCTGCCGCTGCGCATGGCGGCAAGTGCGGTCATGACATCTTTCGCTGAGCCACTGGGCAAGCCCGAATGGACCCCGACAGCAGCGAACACGTCCGGATAGCAGCGCCCGACGATGTCCGCCATGGCCCCTCCAGCAGACAGTCCCGCCACGAAGACGCGCGCCGCGTCAACGTGATGCTCAGCCGTGATCGATTGCGCCAGGGCCGCCAGCACTGCGGGCTCGCCCCGTCCGCGCTGCTGATGTTGTGGCTTGAACCAGTTCCAGCATTTCTGTGCGTTGGCATGCTGGGTTTGCTCGGGATAGAGCACGACGACCCCAAGGTCGCGCGCTAGGGCATTCATCTGCGTGCCCGCCGCGAAGTCGGCAGCGCCCTGTGTGCAGCCGTGCAGCATCAGCACCATGGGGCGTGGCGCGACTGTGCCGGTTGCGCCGGGCGGCAGATAGAGCTTGTACGCCAGCGTGCGCCCTTGGTGCGTGAAGCTGCCGTCGATCCACCGTTCTTCATGAGGGCTATCAACTTCGACCGAATGCGGGTCGACCTTTTCTTCCACCACGCCGCCGGACTGGCTGTCGGGCTGGGTCTGCTCCACGATCTCGGGAGGCGGGTCGATCACTCGAGTCAGACCGTCGAGTACCAAGGCTTCGCCCGACGGCATCGAGGCGCGCGCAGCGGGCGGAGGTGTCGCAGGGTCGCTGACACCGAACACTTCGGAAGCGCCTCCCCGCAGGGCGCGCTGGATCGCTTGCGTCGCCTCCTGGAGTTGCCCATTTCGGGTCAGTTCAGTCGCCTTGATCATCAGTTGTTGGAGCAAATCGTTCATGAGGTTCTTTCGTGGGTTTAGTGAATTCGGCCGGCGAGCGCAGTCTTGACAGCGCTGCTTGCCTGCAGCGCTCCGAGCACAGTGATGGATTCGATGGCAGCCAAGGCCAATTCGGGGGTCACGTCGTGACCGAAGCTTGCGAGACCGAGCACACGGATCTGCAGCTTCTGCCCCGAAGCTCGTGCGGCTTCGAGATCGGCCGCGGAGAAGTGTTGGAGGCCGAGCACCAGCAGCTTTCGGGCAACTGCCTGCTTGAGGGCATGGCCGTGTGCGGCCAGCTGGTTGCGAATGGCGGTGCGGATGAAATCCGTCCGATTCGCGTAGAAGCTCTCGGCGACCAGGAGGTCGATGTGACCGAGATCGACAAAGCCCAGGTTGATGGTGATCTTTTCGGAGTCGGCTACCTTGGTGGGAAGCCGAACGACAGTGTTTGAAGTCATGCCGCCATCCTAGCACCATCCAATGGGATGGTGTCAGGATGGTTTTGGGCTGGACACCTAATTCTGGCCAGGCTCGCGGCGAGCGAGCTCAGAAGCGAGGCAACGCGCGACTGAGTACTTCCGTGCCGCAGTAGGGCCCCGCGGCTCGCCCAGCGCCAGGTAGGCGTTCACGTCTGGTGTCGTGACTTTTCGACCTGCGCCGTTGATAAGGCGGGTTGCGTAGGCGCTCTTGAAAATTGGTGCGCGGTTCCTACTTCGTTGATCGGAAGCGCCGGAGACGCCTCCGGCGCTCTGTTCAACCTGAATGGAGGTACTCGCCATGTATCGATCACTTTTCCCGCGTGACCTGTTCGCCGAGATGGATCGCCTGCAGCGCGATATGCAGCAGGCCCTGGACCCGTCTCCCACCATTCGTGGCCTCGGTCGCGGCTTCCCAGCCCTGAACGTCGGGGGCACGCCCCAGACTTTGGAGATCTATGCGTTCGCCCCTGGCCTGGACCCGGATGCTCTGGAGGTCACACTCGACCGAGGTATCTTGACCATTGCCGGCAAGCGTGAACCCTTGCAACCCGGCGACGAAGCAGACGTTGCGGTTCATATCAGCGAACGGTTCGAAGGACCGTTCCGTCGGGTGATAGCCCTCTCGGAAGATGCCGACCCGGAGGCGCTCACCGCCACTTACCGGGACGGCGTACTGCGAGTCACCGTCCAACGCCGCGCATCGAGCCAGCCCCGACGCGTCGCCATTCAGTGAAAGGAGCCATCATCATGAACGACCTTGAAACCCGAAAGCCCGGCACCCTGGGTGCGATGGCAAGGGACACCTCTGCTTACAGCGCGGCGGCTCTGACGCCAGCCGTCGACGTGGTGGAAGACAGCACGGGCATCACGCTCCACGCAGACCTGCCAGGGGTGTCCAAGGACAAGCTGCAGATCCAAACCGAAGCGGACACGCTCACGATCGAGGCCGAACTCGATCTCCCGGTGCCGGAGGGCCTTCAATCCACTCATACCGAGGTGGCTTTGGGACGCTTTCGCCGAACGTTCAGGCTGAGCCAGGAACTGGATCCCTCCAATGTGACGGCAAAGCTCGTGCAGGGCGTGTTGATTCTGAAGATTCCCAAAGCTGAGCATGCGCAGCCAAGGCGCATCCACGTGGACGGGTAAACGGCAAGTAGGTCGGCCACCGACAACAACTTGTCGGTGGCGCCGACCCGAGCCGCGGCGAGCGCGCGATAGTCTTACGCGCGCTGATTCGAAGCATAAGAGGAGATGCCATGTCCGTTGAATTCTTGAGGCAGATTGCTGCCACGCCCCTTCCCAAGTCGTTCAACGTGGCCAAGGATATTGATGCGATCCAGATCCTGCGCGAGGCCGGCTTGGTGCTTGCACTAATGGATGAGCCCCCCGAGTGCGCCGCCAGGGTCCTTGCGATTACGGCGAAGGGCCGCGACGAGCTCATGCGGTTTCACTACCCTGACGACCACCGCCCGAGCCAAAGCACCCCCAAGGGCAATTGGCTGCTTCTGGCCGCGCAGCGCGCGCGACAAGCCATGAAGCGAGCGGACTCGTCCGGCAGACGCGGCGCCTCCTAGGACTGTCGACCACTGAAGACGGCCTCAGCCCAACCCTTGCAGCTGATGGCGAACCTCGCCCCGATGACGGATGTTTCGACTCGCGACGGCGCAGTGGGCCGCGGGGCGCCGGCGCTTGCGCCGGATCGATTTCCTGTCCTGGAACTGCTGATGGCTATCGTGCAATTGATGGGTCCGACCGCAATTCCGAGGCTGCTCTCGCGATCGCTTCATCGGGAGGGGCATCGCGTTAGGGGTGCGAGAACCTCATCGCGTGCGCCACCCAAGAACCGGAAGGGGGTCCCGAGGTCGGCTGCGTTCTCGTCAACACCGATGTCCCCGAAAACCTGAAGGCGCTTCCCGGCTTGCTGGCGTACGCCGCCACCCACGGGGTCGCCGCGGTCGTCCTCGCGACGCGCCCGGGCCCTGCCGACAGCATCGCCGCGATGAACGTTGGCGTCTCGGACTTCCTGATCAAACCCGTCGCGGAACCCGTGCTGCGCGAGGCCGTCGAGATGGCTCTTGTGAGCGGTCGCAGGCAGCACAGCAGGGCGTCCAGAATTGCCTTCCTAAAGGAACGATATGGATCCCTGACCCAACAGGAACGGGTGGTCGCGCGATTTGTCTGGGAAGGCCATCGCAACAGGGACATCGCAGAAAAGCTCGGCGTTGCCGAGCGCACCATTAAGAACCATAGGTTGGCATTGCGGAGACTGGCCGTTGATTCCGTGCCCGATCTGGTTCACGCCTTCTCGCTACTGGACTTCGACGACCCGCCTTGCGGCGCGTCGTTCGCAGGAGCCAACGTTCAAGATGGATAGCAGGGTCGACGCCACCGACGATGGATCGCTTCCGCTGTCCCACCTGCCGTCGACTGGAGTCGACGACTGACAGGAGGGCCCGCAGCGGTCCTTGCGACTGCTCCGAAGCGCCGCCGCGCTCGCGTCACCGATGCAGCTTGCGGCAGGATGCAGTCCCACTTGCCCTGTGCTCGACGAAGGGCGCTTGCCATGCGCGAGGAGGTGCGGAGCCCGCGCGACACCGAAGCAGGGCGATTCGTGCTCCGCCTGTTTTCGGAAGAACACGTCCGCGCTCCGCGCGGTGCCTGAGGGCCTTCTCAGGTCTTCGCCGACTTCTTCGGCGCTCTACTCGCTGCCTGCAGGGCTGCCGCCTGCGCAGCGTGCTTCTCGGCACGCGAGGGCCTATGGGCCTTGCCAGCCTTGGCCTTCTTGGCCTCCTTGGGCTCCTTCTGTTCCTTGGGCTTCTCCTTGGCCTGAGGGTGGTGCGTCCTCACCAGCTTGTCGACGGCCTTCGCCCTCGGCTGCTGCGCTTGCGCTTGGCGCTTTGCACGCTCCTCTTTGAGCAGGCGGCGCTCCTCGACCAGCGCCTGTTCGGCTTCGGACGGCTCATGGTCCGCCCCCAGCGAGTGGACGCGGTCCATGGTCGCCTGGTGAAGCTTCGCGCCGTTCCTCGCGATGCGGTGGGTCAGCGATGCGATGCGAATAGGCATGTTGCGATCCTCGTGGTGGGTGGAAGACCAATGTAGGCCAGCCAGCCGCGTCCTGCCAATCGATTTGTATGGCTTCGACCCTGCGGCGGCAGTGAATTTCTGCTGCCGGAGCAAGGGCTGTTGCCAATGCCTGCTTCTGGCCCCGACAGTTCCGGTTTGCGGGCCAAGTTCGAGGTCGCCTTCTGCTGCTGCACAGCTGCGGTACGACGGGCGCTGTCGAACGGCAGGGCAGGGCAGCGGATTCAACCGGTCGATGCAACACATTCGCCGAACATCTACAGCGGGTGTTTGGAAGCCGAGCGTCTTGCGCGGCCTCTCGTTCAATTGTCTCGCGATCGCGTTGAGTTGAAGCTGTGAGAACCCGGAGATGTCCATGCCCTTCGGCATGTACCGCCCGAGCAATCCATTCGTGTTCTCGTTGCTTCCGCGCTGCCATGGTTCCGGCCAAGGCAAGCGTGGCCACAGTGGATAAGCCGGCGATCAAGCTGCTGCCTCGCGGCCACCGTCAGAAGCCGATCGCCGCCAGCGCTTAGACCGCAGTGGACGGGAACGGATGGCATGCGGCTGCTGTGCCTCGGATACCGGCGCAGATCGAGCTGAACCGTCGGGAGCGCCTTCGCCTTCGATCCCGGGCCGAGCTTTCCGCCGGACCGCGATGGGTCTGGAGGTTGCGGACAGGTCAGTGCAGGGGCGCTGGAAGAGGTTCGCAAGGCCTACGCCGCCCACCCGGCGGAGGCGAAATAGCTTCGCGACTCGCCGCGCGACTGCGCACCATGGCCACGGGAAACGGGGTTCTCCTCCCACACCTTCCCGACCTGCGTAACGGTGCCGCAAGCCACGGCCTACAAGACGAAGTCGCCCCTGCACACACGGGCTTCGGTTCAAAGCTGTCATGATGAGGCTCTCGTTGCCGCGCGATCTGAAGGTGCTGGCATACGGGCTCGATGCCCTGAGCAAGCCGCGCAGCATGCGCCGCTTTCGATTGGTTCCCGATAACAAGTCGCACCTCTTCCACCATGTCCCACCTCGAAATCGTCGAACCCCGAGAGGCTAGCGAAGAAGTGTGCGCACTCTACCTAGACTTCCAACGTCGCATGGGATTTCCCTCCGCGCCGAACTTCATCAAGGTCCAAGGCCACTCCCTGGCCGCGGCGAGCGGAACCTGGGGGCTCGTTCAGAACACACTCGTAGGCGGGTCGCTTCCACGCACCCTGAAGGAGATGGTCTTCGCTGCTATCTCCGCCGATCGCAAGTGCCAGTATTGCGAAGCTGCCCACCTCGCATGCTGCCGGATGCTCGGAGTCGACGAGGAGACGCTCGAGAAGCTGTCGACCAACGTTGAAGACGTCGATCCCGTCAAGGCACGTGACATCATCAAGTTTGGCATCAAGTGCGCCCGCCAACCTCAGGCCCTGACCAAGCTTGACTTTGACCATCTCCGCTCCCACAGCTTGCGGGAGTCGGAGATCATGGAGCTCATCTCCATGTCCGCCCTGGCGGTCTACGCGAATATCGTCGCCGACGCCACCGCCGTGCCGCCTGACGAGATGTTCGGTCAGCTCTAAGTCGTGGACAAATTGCGCGAGATCACCCGGCTGAATCTTGCGCTCGAGCTGGTCTCCGAGTGCGCAGGGCTCGTCGACGCCGACGCGGTTGCTCGCGTCGTTGGCGAGCGGATGCGCTGGCTCTTCGACTTCGACGCTTGCGTGCTTGCCCTGCGGGTTGGCGGCGCGGATCGTTGGCTTTCGATGCGCTCCGGCGACGAGGGACTGGCCGTCATGGCGCATGATCACATTTGCCCAACTCGCGGCCTGGCTGAAAAGGCCATGGCGTCGGGTTCCCCGGCCGCATCCGGCCAGCCCATGTTTGCTCTCGCCTATCCCCTTGGAAATGTGGCGCAGCCGCTAGGGGCGCTATGCATCGAAGGCTCGAGTGCCTATTCGAATCGCGACTTGCGCTTTTTGCACCACGTGTGCTCCGGCCTGGGAACGGCCCTCGTGCGCATCGAGCAGTCCGATCATTTGGCTTCCGTCCAGGCACTGACCGCCGCCCGCGACCGGGCAGCGAGCGACGAGGCGCGGGCCGCCAATGACGCCAAAGACACCTTCCTGGCCATGCTGGGGCACGAGCTGCGCAACCCTCTGGCGCCGATCCTTGCTGCCGTCGAACTGGTCCGTCGCGACCCCTCGGGCCCGACGCTCGCACGCGTCGAAATCGTTGAACGGCAAGCGCGCCATCTCGACCGCCTCGTCGGCGACTTGCTCGATGTGTCTCGCGTCACCTCCGGCAAGATCAACTTGCGGCGCTCGGCGGTCGACCTGCGCGACGTGGCGGCGAAGGCAGCTGAGATGGCTCGGCCTCGGATGTTGGGCAAGAGCCAAGATTTGACGATGGATATGCCGGAGTTCCCTGTGATGGTCGACGGTGACGAGGCGCGCTTGACCCAAGTTGCCTGCAACCTCCTCAACAACGCATCGGCCTACAGCCCGAAAGGCGCACACGTCGAGCTGCTTCTCCGGAACGGCGTCGGAGAGGCCCTGCTGGAGGTGCGGGACGAGGGCATCGGCATTGCCCCCGAACTCCTTGGCAGCATCTTCGAGCTGTTTGTTCAGGGTGGTCGTAGCAAAGAAGTGGCGCCCGGCGGCCTCGGGTTGGGACTCGGGGTGTCCCGCGCGCTCATCAACCTGCACAGAGGCACCATCTCGGCGTCGAGCGAGGGCGAAGGTCTCGGCAGCGTGTTCCGGGTCGCTTTGCCGCTTCTACCTGTCCGCGCACCGGAGCTCGCGCCGGCAGCTTCCGAGATGGGTGAGCCGGCGCCGGCGGACGTATTGCGAATCCCGCGAAGAATCCTGCTGGTTGATGACAATAGGGACGCGGCTGACTCGACCGGCGAGTTGCTGAGAGACTTCGGTCACGAAGTGCTCGTCGCCTACGGGCCGGTCGAGGCGCTCGCCTCTGCAATCGCCTTCGCTCCGGAGGTCGCAGTCCTGGACATCGGCTTGCAGGTCATGGATGGCTACGAGCTCGCCCGGGAGCTGCACAAGCGCCTAGGCTCTGGCGCGCCAGCGATGATCGCGCTTTCAGGCTACGGCCAGGAGCGCGATCGCAAGCGATCCGCCGAGAGCGGTTTCGCGGCCCACTTGGTGAAGCCCGTGGGCCTGTCCGAGCTGCTCGCCAACATTCAGGGCGCTCGCGCCCGCGCGGCCTTCTGAAGGTATGGCGCAACTGCCGCGATACCGGCATCGATTCCGGACCGCTGCGCCGTGTCGAGTGGCTCAGGCGGCGGCCTCGCTTTCCACACCCTGTACACCTGCCAGCATCGCGTTGAGCCGCAGCGCGTCGCCGGCGGACTCGCCGGCTGCGGAATTGTCGAAGATGCACCAGCAGTGTTCGGCGCCCGCCGCCGCCGCCGCCAGCCGCGGCGCGAGCAAGCTGAGTAGGCTGTCCTCGTAACGTGACCAGTACATGCGCGGCGACCCGTGCAGCCGCAGGTAGACGGTCTGCGGCCATCCACCCGGTGCCGTTCCCGCCTCATGTCGCACCGGGTCCGCCAGCACGCGGCCGAAGCGCCAGCTCGCGAGCAGCGCATCGACTTCCGGCGTGAACCAGCTGACATGACGCGGCTCAATTGCCACCGGTCCTGCGTAGCGCCGGCGCAGCGCTGCGCCGAAGCGGCCCGCCACACGCGAGTCGAAGGCCAAGCTGGGTGGGAGCTGAACCAGCAGGCAGCGCAGTCGCTCGCCGAGGCCCTGGACCTGATCCCAGAACACATCGAATGCCGGCATTGCGCGAACCAGGCGCAGCTCGTGTGTGATGGCCTGCGGGAGTTTGACGCTGAAGGCAAAGTCGGGTGGCGTGCTCCCTGCCCAGCGCTCGTAGGTCTGCCAGCGATGCGACCGGTAGAACGAACTGTTGATCTCTACGGCATGGAAGCGGCTGGCATATCGGGCAAGGTGCGAGGGCCCCGCGTCGAACGCGGACGCGAAGGCGGGCGGCATGTTCCATCCCGCGCAACCAAGATGGAGCCGGCGACCACGCGACGCAGCAGGGCCGGCGCCGCGCGTTGCGTGAGCGCTCATGGATCCATCTCGTGGATTGTTCATCTAACCTTTCGTCGACCGACGGCCGCCGATCGACTGTGGCGTGCGCGGCCGACGCCTGCGCGAAGCGCCAGCCTCGACTTCGGGTCGCCTATGTCCTACGCCTTCGCGTCCTTCGACATTTGCATGCATGTCTACCGCGCCGTCGCTCGCCTCCCTGGCGTAGGCATGACGTCGCGCGCCCAAAACCGGCAGAGGAGGAAGAGAGGAAAGGCAGAGAAAAGGAGGGCTTGCGGAAATGTCGAACATGCAGCGCACGTGATCGCTAAGCGATCGACCTACAACTCTTCGAACGTGTTGTCGCGCTGCGTTTCGCTCGACCATTCATCGATGAAGTTGCAGGCCCTCGAATCGAGGGCCCAGCCAATGCAGGCCGGATCCATGCCTTCGCTCGGGATCGCGATGCATAGCCTGCACGTGCCTCGGTAATGCAGATCGGCATGCGCCGGACTCCTGCTCGAGCCAGTGGCTTCGACATGAACGGACCAGCCGCGGTATTCGAAGTCCGCGCCTCTGTCGGAGTGTGTCGTTTCGGGTGCCTCCTTGCGTGCAGGATGCTTCGTTCGGCTTCTCGGCCCGGCCACGCCTTCCCGTCCCCACGCCGGCACAGTGATGGACGCGTTGCGAGGCGATTCTGTGGACCACAGTGAATTCTTCGGGGGATGCGTCTGCGGAACCGCCCGTTGCGGTCTCACACACTACGTTGCCTTGAAAAGAGGGGGGCCCGTTGCACGCGTTGGATGGGTGCCCGGACGAACGTGATTCCCACGGATGAGGAAACCGCCAAGGTTCTTCTTGAAATGAGCCTTGTTGTTGACGCTGACCGCTAGTCTCTGGTGAGGAGGCTCGCGCGTATCTGGTCGCCCGCCGTCTCATCTTCGCTGCCGTAGCCATCGCCGAGCACCGCGCATTCAGCGACCACGCTTTCAGCGAAAATCTGAACAGCGGCCGGAATTGCGTCGCCGGCTTTGAGAAGGCCAGACATCACAGCCAGATCGGCGAAAACCTCGATGCGGTCGCGATTGGTTTCCATTGGGAAATCCTACGCCTGGCACGGCCGGTGTCGCCACCGCGTGTGTAAGTCTTGTTTCACTCGCGGGGAGCTTGAGAACGGAAGCCGAGCGAGGAAGACGACGAATGTGAACGTAATACTTAGGTGCACCTCTCGGTTGAGGGTGTACGAGAGAATTCGCGGTCAACCTCGCAGCTCAGCTTGCGCGCGCCGTCCTTGATCCTCGATGTGTACGTGGTCCATGCCTACCTCGATCCGCCGAATCGCGATCTGTGTCGATGAGATCAAGGACCACGGGTACCGCTGGAACTCCCAGTGGACTGAGATCCAAGCGGCCGAGGAGGCGAAGGCGACTTACCGGGGAAGCTAAGGCGGGCGATCGGTTGAACCTTGCAAGTCATGGGCGGCGATTTGGACAAGTGGCCCTGCGAAGTCGCAGAAGCGGAGCCGCTAGGCTGTCGACAGCCGCTTTGGCTTTGGTGACCTGCCACCTAGAAGGCTTTTGCTCCTTGCAACTCGCGCTCGCGCGCCGCGCGAACTCAGATCCACGAAACACGTACCCGCTGGCCTCACCGGGCTTTGCGGTGCCTGTGCGGACAGACTCGAAGCGTTTCTCCAGCTCTGCGGACCTTGTCGACCACGAGGTCCGCGCTGGCATGCGATGCGTGTGGCCTCTATTGGATAGTTGGTGAGTTCGCCCATGTCTGTGAATGCGCGTGACGGGATGCCGCACAACACGCGAATGGCAAGCTCCATGTTCAATGCTCCAAGCGCAGCAGTGGGAGGACGCATGGGCCTGAGGTTGCGGTCCGATTGGTGGGAGTCGCGCTAAAGAAATCCGGATGGCGTTCAAGGTCTGCTCGCAGTTGTGCCTGTCGTCCCCGACACGCGGATCACCCAGCCGGAACTGGATCGACGCGGTGGAGCTTGAAGGGTTGCGACACCAATGGCATGTCAGCGGTCAAAGGTGCCTGCACCATCGCCGGCGTGCAGGGTTCTGAAGGCACTGTGAGCGCCACACCCGCCCCCCCGTCGACCCGATCGGCGTTGGACCGTCGGTCCACCACGGCCGCCTCCGTGTCTGCTTGCCTCATGTCGGCGAACAGCGACCAAGCTGTCATGAACAACGCCGCAATGACCGGGCCGAGAACGAAACCATTGATACCGAAGATTGCCATGCCCCCGATGGTGGACATCAGGACGATGTAGTCGGGCATCTGCGTTTCCTTGCCGACCAGAAGGGGGCGCAACAAGTTGTCGATCAAGCCGATCACCACAACACAGAACGCGATGAGACCAACGCCCTTGAGCACGGAACCGATGGCGAGCAGGTACAGCGCCACAGGCAGCCAGATCAGGGCTGCGCCAATGGCGGGCAACAGCGACAGGAACGCCATGAGGACTCCCCAGACGAGCGCGCCCTGCACTCCGAGGAACCAGAAGGCCAGGCCGCCAAGTCCCCCCTGCACGACCGCCACGGCGACGTTTCCCTTGATGGTGGCGCGCGTCACGGTCGTGAACTTGTTCAGCAAGTAGTGCGTGTGGGGCTTGGCGAGAGGAAAGGCATCGCGCACTGTCTTCGACAACTCCGTGCCGTCGCGCAGCATGAAGAAGAGCAGATAGAGCATCACCCCAAAGCTCACGACAAACTCGAACGTGTTCTGCCCGACGCTGAGCGCTCGGGCTGCGAGCAACTGACTGCCTTGGGCCGCCAGGCCTTCGATCCGCTGCTGGATGCCCGTCATGTTGCCGAGGCCGAAGCGGTTCATCAGATTCGTCAGCCAGCGTGGGAAGGCGGCGACGATCTGCTCGAAATAGGCGGCGAAGTTCAACTGTCCCGACTGGATCTTGTCGCTCAACACCATGATGTCCTGCACCAGGGAAGCGCCGACAGCGGCGAGGGGCAACACGACAACCACCGTACACAGCAGAAGCGTCACCAACGCCGCGAGCGACCTGCGTCGGCCCATGGCTTTGCTCAGCCTCCTGTACAACGGACTGAAAAGGATGGCCAAGGCGATCGCCCACATCACCGCGCCGAAGAACGGTTGCAGGATCCATAGGAATCCGATGGTCACTCCTGCAAGCAGGATGAAGAAGACGGTGCGCTGCACACTGGCGGTGTTCATCGAAGGAATCCAGTCGATAAGGGAGGCGGGCAGGCGACGACATGCTCGGCGACTTGCCCATCGCACGAAGATGCACCTGTGCCTACGTATCCGCTGTGGGACAGTGCGCCGACACTGGGATGGCGGTTGCAGCGGTGCCCGATTCGTTCTTCGGTACGAGGTTGGTCGGCCAGAACGGCTGAGATGCGACCGATCCCTCAGCGCGACTATCCGCTACCGTGGAGTTCGCACGAGGCCGTAGGCATGTGGACTACTTGAAAGCGCGTGACGGGACGACCATTGCCGCTGCGGAGGAGAACGACATTCCGTGCTCCACAACGAGGACTGCAATGGCGGACTACAGAGACAATTCAACACTAACGCCGCGAGATCCTCGGATCGCCGCGGCGCAATCTGAAAACCTCGCAGCAGGAAGCGCAGTGTCATGGGGAGCGATCTTCGCTGGCGCAGTGGGCGCCGCTTCGCTTTCTCTGATTCTTCTACTCCTCGGAACGGGCTTAGGTCTTTCTTCGATCAGCCCCTGGGCGAGCGAGGGCGCGACCGCGGCCACGATCGGGGTCGCAACCATTCTTTGGCTCACGTTCACGCAAATCGCCGCGTCCGGCATGGGCGGCTATTTGGCCGGCCGGCTTCGAACCAAATGGGCGGGCGTCCAGACGGATGAAGTGTATTTCCGCGACACTGCCCACGGCTTCCTGGCATGGGGTGCCGCAACGATCATCACAGCGGCCCTGTTGACGTCAGCGATCGGGTCAATCCTAGGCGCGGGTGCACAAGCTGGGGCCTCGGCTGTTACCGGGGCCGCTACGGCAGCCACCGCCGCTGGAGCGGCGAGTGCTGCGGGATCTGGCGCCGCTAGTGGCGCCGGTGGCGGGCCGATCAACTACTTCATCGACTCCCTCTTTCGAAAAGAATCAGGAAGCGCTGCGACGGCCGGCGCCGCCCCAGCAGTTGGCAGCGTGAATTCGCCTGAGCGCGGCACGGGAGCCGCTTCCTCTGAAGTGACCCGCATTTTCATGAACAGCATCCGCAGCGGCGCGTTGCCGCCTGCAGATTCCACGTATGTAGCGCAGTTGGTCTCTCAACAAACGGGGCTTAGCCCACAGGATGCGGAGAAGCGGGTTTCCGAGATCTACGCCAAGGCGCAAGCCGCCTTGAACGAAGCAGCAGCCAAAGCGAAGGCGGCGGCAGATAGCGCGCGAAAGGCCTCCGCCTATGGTTCCCTGTGGCTCTTTATCTCGTTGTTGATTGGCGCGTTTGTGGCGAGCTATGCCGCGACCTACGGCGGCCATCGTCGCGATCTCTAACTTGACGAAAAGGAATTCACATGCGCTCGCTCCTGCTTCTTTTTCTCGGCGTGCCGATTCCGATCATCATCTTGATTGCCCTTTTCTTCCGGTAGCTCTCTCATCCCGTAGATCCGCGGGGTGGGCTCCCGGGCGCATAGGGCTCAGCAGGCTTCCGCGTCCGAAGCTCGCGGAGCCTGCCTGCAGCAGAATCTCACACGAGAGAGCCCACCTGCCCGCCCGGCGATCGCCGCCTCGACGCTTCAATTTCATTTCGCCAAGGAGGGTCGATGTCCAGGATCGTGTTTGCTTACGGCGATGAGGAGTTCCTGTGTGGCGCGATCGAGGAACGGCCAGGGCTATTCCGTGCGCAACTTGAAAGGTTGCGTCCGTGGCCGGAGCCGGAGACTCTTATGCTTGCGCAGGGCTCTCAGGGGTTCCAATCTGAATGGGCGGCCCTCCGATGGGCGGAGCAGATGGCGGTGCGCTGGGTTCAACAACAACGCACCCAACGGGCCGGTGTTGGACTTCGCTCGTCGCGAGGATCAATACGCGATTAGTGGTCCATTCCCAGAGGCTGACCCTGTCCGCGGCGATTCGCCCCAAGCCGATGCACGTCGAGCACAGCACTCACCGTGGCGACAACATCGCGTCGAACCCATCCCTTCGCTGCAGCAGCCACAGCCTGAAACGCAGGCCGTCGAAGTGGCGCCGATGCCTGTGCCAGTGCCAGCCGAGCCGCAGGTCGCGGCGTCAGAAGAGCCGGCCTCCCAGGAACGACAGCCTGCCGATTGCACCTCAATCCGCAGAGCCGCCGACGCAAGCGCTGGCGGCCTCGGAGCGGAGGCACCAGCTCCTCACGGCGCGACAGGACCATGACGAGGAAAGCCGCCGCCACCCACACCGTCACAGGCGGCCGCAAGACAGCGGTCGCCGATCCGTTAGCGACCGATATCCAGCGACCGATCCGAATGGAATCATCGCGAATCGCCAGCCCAGCACCGGCGGCGCGGCCGATCGTGGCGGTTCCAAGTGGCACCGCACTTAGAGCAGGCGGCACGACACGTTGCGATCCATACAACCGCTTTGGCGAAGCGCTGTGCGTGAACGCTCCCGCGCCGGGTGCGCAGGCGGCGAATTCTTCTTCTAGTGCCTCGGTCTCCGGCGCAGCCTCGAGCCAGGCTTCGAGTGGAACTGCGGCATCCGAGGGTACGAGCCCGTCCGGTGCCCTCGCTGTCGCGAACAGTACGGCAGACCCGGGCGGCAGCTCGCCAAGCGCTGGCAATGGACCGGGTGGCGGATCCGCGGGGATGCCGCAGGCGGGGCTGCAGGCGCAGGCGCTGCCGGTACAGGCGCTGGTAGCGCAAGCGGTGCTACTGGGAGCGGAGCCAGTGGAGGTGCGGGCGGCGGTGCCGGTGGCCCCGGTGGCGGCCCCGGTGGTGGCGGCGGTGGCAACGGGCGTTGATCTGTGAGCGCCAAGGTCTCGAAGTGTTTTTTCGGCAGCGAAGGGAGTCAGTCCATGTTCGAACTGTTCCGGAAGAAAAAAAAGTGAACCATCCCTTGCCGGAAATCGACCATCCGGCCATGGGCCGCCTGACTGGCGCGTCAGGGGTTCTACTGGGAAGGATCGTCGAATCCGAGCATGGCGTCATCGTCGTTTCGATCAACCCTGACGGCCAGCCCTTCGAAAGCCTCACTCTCCCTTGCCCCGTCGCCCTTGACGCCCGCTATGCAGCCGAATGGTCCCTGCGACTTGACGCAAGTATCTCGCGCGCACCTTCTGGGTCGTCCTGATCGACTCGCCCCTGCGCACTGCCCCCGGGAGTTGTCTTACACCCAGCCGCGCCGAGTTGCCCACGCCCCTGGCGAGCGAATCCGGCCCACTGGCTGATTCAGCAATCCTCCCCGCGTCGGTAGCGACAGAAGGAAAATTTCATGGCACTCATCACGGCCGCCATCAAGCGGGTACTGCCGGACCCAGTGGTCAAGGCGATCCGTACCTATCGAGGTCGATCCAAACTCAAGGAGTTCACTGGCCTGACCAACCAGGAAGTCTTCACCAAGATCTACGAAGAGGGGGCCTGGGGGGCAGCGCATGATCCCGGACAGACATTCTTCTCCGGCAGTGGGTCGCGTGCCGATGCCGTCGTGAAGACCTATGTCGACGCAGTGGGACGGTTCCTTCGCTCCCTGGAGCGCAAGCCCGACGTCGTGGATCTTGGCTGCGGCGACTTCCATGTGGGGTCGCGCCTGCGCTCCCTGTGCTCGGGCTATGTGGCCTGCGACATCGTGGAACCCTTGGTTGCCTTCAATGCCAAGAGCTTCGAAGCGATCGGCGTGGACTTCCGGACTCTGGATTTCACGAAGGATGAACTACCTTCGGGCGAGGTCGTATTCGTCCGCCAGGTCTTCCAGCACCTGTCGAATGACGACATCGCGTCGGCCCTGCCGGGAATCCAGAGCCGATATCGCTACCTGGTTCTGACCGAGCATGTGCCCCATGCTCCGTTCACCCACAACCTAGACAAGGCCTCCGGACCGGACAATCGCCTGGACATCCACAGCGGCATCGTCCTGACAAGTCCACCCTTCAACCTCGCACCTGTAAAAAGCACGATCCTGTGTGAGGTAGAAGAATGGGGAGGGATCATCAGAACGGTCCTCTATCGGCTCCACTAGGGCCAATTGATAGGTGGAAGTTGACACGGAGCCGACGCATGGGCCGAGCACTTTCGCCATCAAAAAGCGCGTGCGGGCTCGAGTCGTCCGCAGGGACACGGACCCACCGTTGCACTCAGTTGCCGGCAGCCGCAGCACGTCGTGGCTTCATCAGCATGGGGGAGCCCGTTTCATTCGATCACCTCCTGACAGCGTGGCCAGCTGGCAGCGGCGCGCAAGCGCTGCTAGTGATCGAAGTGGAACGCGACCGACGCCCGCGGCCCCGAACGCCGCGAGGTCACGCGATCGGCAAAGCTGCGCAGCAGGAAGCCGGCCAGGCGCCGCTCGCCATCGTCCGAATCGATGAGCTCATCAACTGTCGGCCGCTGCTGCGGCAGCTCGAGGTCGAGGCCGTCGTACGACACCTGCAGGTCGAGGTTGAACTCGTCGAACGCGGCTTGGATAGCGAGCGGACCGGTGGCGACGCCACTCGACACCAGCGTTTCGATCGACTGCACCAAATTGAATTTGGCGCGGACGATGACGTCGCTGCGCGCGCCCCAGGCGGCTCCGTGCAGATCGAGGAATTGCTCGAGCGCCGCTGGGTCGACCGCGCCCGGTGTCACCGTCATCGAGACGCTGCGTCGCAGGCCAATGCGAAACAGCAGGTTCAGCCCGAGTCCCACCAGCGTGCCCAACACCAGCGAATTGCCAAACGAAGGCTGCAGCGCCGCCGGCAGAACCATCACCAGCCCGGGGAAGATCTCCACCGCCAGGCCAAACACGATGGCGAGGCCGATCACCAGTGTCTTGCGGGCGTCAAGCAGGCGCGAGGTCATGATCAGCAAGCCGTTGATGATGATGAAGGTGGACGAGAACACCAGCGCCGCACCGAGCACCGGCCGCGGGATGAGATTGAACAGCAGCCCCAGCTTCGGAACGAAGGCGAACAGCAGCAGGATCAACGCGACCGACCAGCCGATGCGCCGGCTGACGACGCCGGTAGCGGTCGCAAGGCCGACCGCGCCGGTGGACGAGTTGATGCCCGGCGCCCCCAACGCCCCGGCCGCCACCGAGCCAAGTCCATCGGCCAGTACGCCGCGGCTGATGGAACGCATGTCGGCGCGCACCCAGCCGGGCTGGCTGGCCTTCTGCGCGGTCGTGACATTGCCGATCACCTTCAGCACCGCGGCCACCGAGGCGATCAGGAAGGGGAGCACTAGCGTGGTGTCGAAGGACCAGCCAACCGGCCCCCAGGCCGGAACGGCCAGCACGGGCGCCGCCGCCACCCGCGCAATGTCGTGGGCGTCGAGCCGGCCGAGCGCCCCGCCGAGCAGGCAGCCGGTGCCCAAGCCGATCAGCACGCTGAACACGCGCAGCCAGCCGCGGCCCCAGACGTTGAGGGCGACCATCAGAGCAAGCGTGCCGAGGCCCAGCAACAGGTCGATCTGCGCCGGCTGCATGTTGGCCTGCGAGCCACCCAGCGCGGTGCGCAGGCCAACCACGCCGACCGAGATCCCGGCCAGCAACACCACCAGGCCGGTTATTTCTGGCGTGAACAGTGGACGCAGGCGCGGCAACAGGCGCGCCAGGGCCATCTCGAAGAGGCCCGCAAGGATCGTCATGCCGAACACCGCGGACAGCTCCCCGCTGCGCGCGGCGATCAGCGAGGGAACGATGTAGACCACGCTTGGCGAAGGCTGGCACAGATAGCCGGAGCCGATCGGCCCGACGGTGATCACCTGCAGCACGGTGCCGACGGCCATCGCGATCAGCGTCGCGCTGACCATGGCCGCCGCCACCTCGGCGGTGCTGCCTGCCGCCTGCGCGATCAGCACAGGGTAGACCAGGAAGATCGACATCAACCCGACATGCTGCAGGCCGCTGAGGACGTTGACCCCGAGCGGCGGCGTCTCGTCGACCCCATAGATCAACCCCACGGGCTTGTGCGCCATCGGCTTGCGTTCCTTTTGGTTGAGGCGCGTGCGGGCGAGGAAACCGCCGTGCGATCGCTTGGCCGCGCGGATCATAGCCCGGCGGGAAGCAGAAGCGGTCTGAATCGAACGGGGTGAAAGAACGCGTTCGCGTTGGAGCGCGAATAGCGAAGCGAGAGTCTCTTTGCGAAGGTGACCCTGTCCAACCGCACAGGCCGCGCGGATCAGTCGACGGTGTAGGGCGTTTCGGGCACCTGCGTGTGGAAGCTGGCATTGAGCATGTTCCACGATCGGATCGCGCAGACGGCGAACGAGAGGTCCGCGATCTGCGCATCGCTGAGGTGCCGCTTCACGGCGTCGAAGTCAGCATCGCTGGGCGTACGCTCCGGAACCGCGTTGACGGCCTCCGCCCAGTTGAGCGCCGCGCGCTCGGCTTCGCTGAAGAAGCGCTGCGCCTCGCGCCAGGCGGCGACAGCGTTGACATGTCGAGGGTCCATGCCCTGCTTGAGCAGGGTGGCCCAGTGCATGTCGATGCAGAAAGCGCAGCCGTTAATCTGACTGATGCGCAAGTTCACCAATTCCCGCAGCCGCTTGTCCAGCGTACTGCCAGCGGCGTGGGAAAACTGGGCGCCGGCGCGCGCGGCCGTGGGGGCGAGGGCGTGATAGTCGAGTCGGGGTGCGGACATCGTGAGCTCCTAGTCGTTTGAGGTTTGGGGGAACACCTCTTAGACGGCCGGGCACATCGCTTTGTGACAGGCGGCGGTGCGGTACGCGCAAATGTTGGTCAGATTGTCCGGTTTGCGGACCAGTTATATGGACACGATGCGCGTGCCATGCGTCACGACGGCCTGCGGCGATTCGAGCTGCGTTGCGCAAGAATTGCCGATAGGTCGATCGCTTCGTAGGCCACCTTGCTGTAGGAAGCGCGAAGTTCGGGCAGCAGCGTGGTCACAGCAAGCTGATGCGAAAGGTGATGTGGACCGCGGGAAGGTGAGCATCGGTGAGCGCGACGGTACATGGGCATCGACATACGACATCAGGGCGGCACAGCTCGAAGTCACTGTCGAATGGCAGCGGCGCGACCCGACGGAGATGGGCTTCGGCGGGGCGAAGATCATCTGGTGCGTATTCCTGATGTGGCCGATCCAGTGAAGGCCCCGTGGCCAGCGCTGAGTTGTATCGAGTTCGGCCTTGGACCTTGTCTGCGCCATTCAGATCAATGTTGTGCCTTGCCGGCGCGCGGATTTCGGATCTCCTGCTGCAAGGTGCTTTGAATGCAACTCGCTCCATGCGAGGGACTTCCTCGACCTGGGTGAGGTTGCTGCGCGATCCGCCGCTGGCGGCTTCCGGCGCCTCAACCGCGGCTTTGCGCCGGCTATGCAGCGCGCCGAAGCGCGGACATGACCTCCGCCGTCGGCGGCAGCTCTGTGGTGCGCCAGACCAGCCTGGCCTCGCGGTCGAACACGTGGACCTGACCGGTATGGCGGTCGCCAGCGGCCGCTGCGCCCTTGAACAGGGAGAGCATGCCCTCGAGCGCCTCGTGGGTGGGTGCGGCCGCGCTCCAAGCGGGACCTGCGCCGAAGCGTCGCAACCAAGCGCTGAGCGCAGCCGGGTCGTCCGCCAGCGGATCGATGCTGAGCGACAGCAGGCGAAGCCTCGTACCGTGCTCGGCCTCCATGACAGCCTGCAGCGCAGCGAACAACGCGCCCTGAATCGGGCAGACGGTGCTGCAGCCGGTGAACATCAACTGGACGGCGGTGACGGCTCCGCGCAACTGCGCCGCCAGCGTGCGCGGCGCGCCGTCGTGGCGTCGCAACGGCAACGGCGGGGCCGCCACGGCCGGTACCACCGGACCCACGCCGACCGCGGCGCGGCCCGTCGCGGGCATCCCCAACAAGGCCAACGCGCCGACCGTCAGCAAGCGCCGCCGACCCAGCAGCGCCGGCCAATGCCGGGCCTGAACCGGGCGCGCGTTCACCTGCGGACCTCCTGCGTCAGGTAGTCCCACAGGGCCGCGCACTGGTCATCGTCGACCTCAAAGCGCGGCATCGCGCGCGGCAGCACGACATGGGCCGGATCGACGCCGGTGCGCAAGGTGCGGCAGAAGGTAGCCGGTTCGTAGGCCACGGGCGGACCACCCCGGCGCGGCCGGGCTTCGCGCAGTTCGCGCCGGTCGAGTGGAGGTGCGAAAGAGGAGCCTGGTGAATCGCGCGCGTCTGGGCCGGCATGGCACTGGCTGCAACGCGTGGCCGCGGCAGGCAAGGGCGCCCTGTGGCCTGACAGCGTGCCGGCGAGCGGCTCGGTACCGTTGAACAGGCGCGCACCGCGCGAGACTGAGGGCGGCTCGGCCGGCTCTTGCCATCCGAGCCCGGCGCGCCCCGCCAGTGCCATTGCGAACGCCAGCGTCATTGGTAGTCCCGGCTTCGGAGCGTGGCGGGTCATCACTGGATGTTGAGTGTGCGCGCCGCACTTGGCACGCCTTTGGCGTCCATTGCGAACAGCATGTAGTTGCCCGGCAGCACGACCCCGCGATCGACCGGAATGCTCACCTGGTAGGTGCCCCCCGCGCCGCTGAAGGAGAGCGGAATGCGACGTTGATCGGTGTTCACTGAATGGGTGACAGAACTCATGCGCACGAGCGCGAGGTGTTCTACGGCCACGTCGGTCTGCACGGTGATCTGGCTGCCCCACGTGGCGGTGCCCGGTGCGGCCACGATGACCGGGCGTGGAGCGGGCGAACCGTCTGGCGCCAGCAGATAAGGCGGCGTGTAGATCTCTGCATCCGGGTGGTCGCCGCTGCACGCGCAGAGGCCGCCGCCGCCCGACAGCACACGGCCGTCCATCAGCAACAAGGCCACGCTGTGATAGTTGCGCGCCCTTTGCATCGGCGGCAGGGTGACGAAGCTCTCGGTCGCCGGGCTCCAGAGCTCAGCTGCGAGCACGCTGTACGCATCGGAAAAAATCAGGGGCTGCGTCTGGCCACCGATCACGACGACCTCGCCGTTGGGCAGCACCACGCTGTTGACGAAGGTGCGCCCGTATGCCATCGGCGCCACCTTTCGCACAGCGGGCGCATTCGGCGGGCCGGAAAGGATGTCGATGATGTAGGCCGAGTTGAAGGCGACGCCGCTGTCGTGGTTGGGCGCGCCGCCGAGCTTGAGGATCTTGCCTATGTCGTACATCACGGCGCTGGCGGTCATGGCGTAGGGGTCGTCGCCGCGCGGGCCGGCCTGCAGGATGGCTCCGTTGCCGCGCGTGTCGATCCAGTGCATCGCGGCGGCGGGCCCCGCATGAAACACCCAGCCGTCGGCCACGCCGAACAGCCACATGTGGTTGTCGCCGCGGTACACCCCGGCCGCATCGGGGCCGTTCAGCGGGGGGGCAGAGGCATTGGCCGCGCTCGGCATTTCCGACGGCACACCGGCCAGTGTGCGCCAGGTCCGGGAGGTGGCGGACCATAGCTCGCCGGACTTGCCGCCTTGTCCGCCGTCGAACGAACCGCCGACCGTAAACACGGAGCCATCGGACAAGATCGTGCTGGCGTTGTAGGCGCGCGCAATCCCGAGCTGGGCGCCAACCGTCCAGCGTCCCAGCGCCGGGCTGTACAGCGATGTTCTCGTCGCGTTACTGCCACCACTGACCAGGACGCTGCCGTCGGCCAGCATGCTGAGCCCGGGACAGAACATCTGGTGAGCGGTGGCCGTGACCGAGAGGCCGCCGGTCGCCTGCGTCGTCGGATCGAACACAGAGGTAAAGGTCCATGCGTGCCAGCTGCTCTTGGAGAAATCGTAAGGCGAACGCCCTGCCCACATCAGCAGCCTGCCGTCCGGCAGATGGGCAGCCGAGGCGGGCACCAGCGGCAAGGGAATGATGTCGGACCAAGGCTTGCTTGCGGCTGTCGACTGCGCCGCGGTATAGCCAGGCGCCGTGAAGTCGTACACATTGGCAGGCAGCCATTCTCCGTCGACGCGGGACCTGAGCCGCACCACGATTGTTGCGCCGTCGGCCGGCAGGCCGCCCACACTCAACGACGTAGTGGTCGTCACGATGTCCTGAAGGGGTGGGGCCCCAGGGGGCGACTCGATCGTGACGCCGTATTCACTGGCGCCCCGATCGGACCAGACAAAGGTCACCGTGCGGCCGGACAGCTTGCTGCCCGGCGTTGGACTGATCAGAGCCGCGCCCGGTTCCGTGGATGCGTCCGGCTTGGCTGCAGAAGCCGTTGCCCCTCGTACCTTGCCTGCAGGAGTGGCAATGCCCTCCTTGGCTGTAGGAGCTACAGCGCTGCCCTCCTTGCCTGGAGGGGCGGCAGCGCTGCCCAGCGCGCCGCTGCCGTCGCCGCTGCCACCGCCGCACGCAACCAGGAGTGCGAGCGACACGGAGCCGAGCCCACAAAAGGCTTGCATGGATGGAACGTTTCTCATCGCTCATCCTTTCAGTGGTCTTGCCGGTGAGAAGCATAGACCTCGGACGTGCGCGTGCCCACTTCCTGTTTGGTGGAATGTCAAAAGACACATTCGCCGAGCCACGCGCTCTCGGGGGCGATCTCGGTATGGCCAGCAGCGCCGGGCCGAGATTCTGCGCCCGTCGGCGGCGCCCGGGAGCAAAGCGCCACAAAAGTACGAAAACCGAGATCACCCCGTTCTGCGCAAGCGCGCCTAGATGGCTGCCGCCAGGGCGCTCAAAGAGGCTGAGCGCCTCGAATGCGAACTTCGCGAGAGACTGGGACCCACGTCCTCGCCGCCGGGTCTCTGCAGTACCGAAGCGAGCGGCATCGACATCGGCAGCCATAGAGCACCGACGACGTCCGCGCGATCCACGCGGCGATGGCCGCTATGCCGTCTTGCTGTGGCGCCGCCAGCCCCTCACCGGGCAGCAACAGCTCCATTTGGCGAAGTCGCTCGGGCGGCTGGACCTCGGGCTCAAGAAAGTCTTCAAGAGACCGGAGCGTCTCGAGGATGAACGACTGATCGATATCTCCAACGTCGACGCCCTCGGCAACGTGGCGCGGCGTGATTCCCGGCTCGTCGGCCCTGTAGCGGGATGACCATTTCGACGGTGCCGTTGACTTGGAACCCTCGCCATTCCGACCAAACGATGTCAATGTTCTGCGGGCCACGCAGGGAGCGGTCTTACCGAGTTGAGGAGATGAACCATGATGCCTGTTCTTGTTGCCGTGCTACTGGCAGGATTCCTTGCCGGTTGTGGAGGGGGGGGCGATGGGGGTTCGGGGAGCACCGTACTCGCCACCATCGGCAAGTCCGTCGCAGTGCCTGATGCCAGTCCCGCGAAGGGGCAAGAGGATGCGACCCTCAACAAGCCTGCCGAAGATTCATCACTCTGCACGGTCGAGATCTATGGCGACTCGATCATGGCCTTCAACGGGACCGCGACAACTCCCGTGATGATGCTGCAGCTCGTCAGACCCAACCTGCTGGTGGTCGCCGATCATTCGGTCCTGGGCATGAGTCTTGGCGACCTAGCGGCGCCCTTTCCTTACTTCACCCGCAGCGCGCACTTCGTGATCATCGAGAACGGTGTCATCGATGCGTGGGCAGGGAGAAACATCAACACAGTGATTTCTGAGTACTACGCCATCATCCAGAAGGTGCGGGATGAGGGCCGCGTGCCGGTGCTGACGGGCTTTTCGCGCCAGGCCAGGGGTGGGCCACTTCACAGCGTGTCACTCCAGCTCCGGGACTTTTATGACGCAGTCATTCAAGCGATTGCCACGAACAACGGCGTACCCTTTGCCGACTGGGGATCGGTGCCGTTCTATGGCGCATGGGACCTTATCGACTTCGTGCATCCCAACAAGAACTACAGTGACAGGCTCGTTGGACGACTCGCGATGACACTCGACCCGCTCACCACGAACTGCACGAACATTCTGGCTCCTGCGGGCTGATGGGGCGCCGGTGGCTGACCCGATTCCCTGGGCGTGAACGCAGCCTACCTCCATCGGCTGTTACGTTGCCGCAGATTCGAACGCGCACTTATGAAGTAGGAAGACTCCGACATACATGCCCAACCCTTGATGTAAGTTAAAGGTCAATACACAGTCAAGGCGCAATCCTATGTCTACCGTCTGTGAACGGTGTGGGCAAAGCAACCGTGCAACCGCGATGTTCTGTATCGGGTGCACTGGGAAGCTGCCCGGCTTCGCCCCATCGGGCCCTTCCGCGCTTGAGACGATGAAGGCGTTGTCGACTCAATCGCGCGGTGCTGAGTCCATTGGCGGGGCATTTTCAAGCCACGCCCCCGACCCCTTGCTGCCGTCCGAGACGAAGGCGTTTTGGCTGCAACTCGGAGCGCTCGGCGTGGTCATGGCGATCGGCTTCGTGGGCTGGTTCCAGCACGTCGTGGAAAAGCCCTCCGCCCCCGCGCGGGGCACGCTGGTGCAGACGCCCGAAGCCCCCGCGCCATCCAAAGAGGTTGCATCGTCAATTCCGCCTCCGCCTCCGGTCGTTCCACGACGCGCATCGCCGCCTCCCGTTTCGGCGTATGTCCCCACGCCGGAGCCCAGGGGTGCCGTCGCTTCGCTGCCCGGTGCTCCGGTCCCTGACGTCCGCGAGCAGGTCGTCAAACCCCCTGCAGCGGACACCGTCGTTTCGCCGCGAGAGTTGAGCCGCGATCCCGAGATTCAGGCCGTGGAGAGCTTCTATCGCGCGCTGTCCGCGGCGGACGGAATGACGGCGGCAGCGTTCGTCATCCCGGAAAAGCGTGGTCTCGGCCCATTCAACGCAGCCAATATCTCAAGGTTCTATGGGTCGTTTGATCGGCCGCTCCTCATTCGGTCGATCCGCTCGATCAATGCCAGCCTGGTCGAGGCGAAATACAGCTATCGAGTTTCCAGGACAACGTGCGAAGGAACCGCGATCGTCGAAACCGAGCGGGTCGGCCAGGAAACGCTGATACGGCGCATTCACGCCAACTGCTAATAGCAGCGCGGACGATTGCCCGATGTCGCACAGCTCACCCGTCGATCTGCACGCGTAACCTGAGAAGGAGCAACGAGATGTCCGAACAGTACCGTCGCTTAGCCGTCTTTGTTGACAACCCCGGCGAGGGAAATTTCGTTTGGGTCGTGCTCGAGAGCACTGGCGATCCGGCAGTCTGGCTCGATCTGGAAACGGGCTATGACTCCTGTCCCACTTGGATCGAGGCCTTTGAAGCAGGCAACGCGGCATTACTTGCCTACGTCGACGACGAAAACATAGGACCGGTTGTCGAAGCGCTAGCAGAAGGCGAAGATGGTGACTAGCGGGGACTCGTCCCACCGTGGGGCGGCCAGACAGCACATGAGGCGGTCTCCGCCTGAAGTTGCGACCGGTCGGGCAACCTCGTTGAATCTCTGCTGCGACTGCATTCAGGCAACTTGATCGGCTGCTGCCACATTCCGAAGCTATGGCCACGGCTGTAGAAAGGATGGGGGCGTAGAAACCATAGATTGCCAGAAACTCCTTGCACCCACAGGCACATATTTCGGCGCTGCGCATGAAATGGCAAGGCACCGCGAGGTTCGAGGTGAACTCGTCGATCAGCCGAGTGGGGGGCAAAGCTAACTGTGTCGCGGGTAGGCAGACGTCATAGGCTGAGTCCATCTCTCTTTCGGTCGCGGCCGAGCGATTCGGTCGAGCTGCGCACCTCGTGAGGCCCCACGAACGCGAAGCGCTTGCGGTCCTGGCACCGATCTTCATTGGGTGTCGGACGGAAGGGTCTCTAAGTTGCACGCGGCCCAAGGCGAGCCAGCGTCCAGGGTATTCGATCCATTGGTGTCACGATCTTATGCAGAAACTTTGCGCCAACTCCTGACAGCCGACGGCGCGGACCGACCTGCTCAGACCCCTCAGTCGAAGACGACGCGCGACGCCATCAGGACATTGTTGACGATTCGATTCCCTGTGATCGTGACCTTCGTACCGTTGCTCAGGTTCGCTTCGGTCCCATTGGTGAACTCTGCCTGAGTTGCGTCCACGGCCTGTCCCTTCACCTTGAAGTCCGAAGACGACTTGAATGCGCCAATGGAACCGATCACCTGGAACGCGTCGCTGTTGCCGCCGCTCCCCGGTGCCTTCTTGACCTTGATCTTGGTGACCAGCAGGATTCCGTTGGAAACGGTCCCCGCAACGTCAACCTCCACACCATTGCCAAGCGAGGACAACGGTCCACCCGAGACCTTGGCCGAAGAAGCATCCACCGGAATGCCGAGGACACGGAAGAAGTTTGCCCCCGCATAGTCCGTCACCACCCCGCCGAGTTGCCGTCGCGCGCCGTTGGTGAGCGACAACGGGTACCAAACCTCAACCGACTTGGCTTTTAGCAGCCCAGACGAAGGCTGCGCGTCGGCGCGAACTCGCACATTGACACCCGAGGTCAGAGCGCCCGCTTCGGTTGTCGCTGCCCTGGTGTCGATGGTCAGTCCCCCGATCGTGAATCTCCCGGGCGCCACGTTTTGCACCGTGCCGGAAAGGATTGGCGTTTCGAGGGAGTGTTGCTCCACGCGTGTCGCACGCAGCACACCCAGCCCTGCTGGCAGACCCCAGACCTTCACAGCGACACCCGGCGCCAGCGCGGACGGCGCGGAGATGTTGCCCCACACCGTGCTGGTGTCCGTGATGACGTTGGTACCGAGGATCACAAAGCTGCCGCCCGCCAGATCCCGGGAGGTGATGACGCCACGCAGATCCACCGCGGATTCCACCTGAGTCGCCACGCCCTCGGTGAAGTCCGGATTCGTCGGCCCGTTCACCTTGGCCGTCATCCCCAGCTGCAAGGACGGCGCATCTCTCAGTTTCAAGATCGCCGTGCTGGTGTCATAGCGCACACCGTTGATGATGATGCTGCCCACACCCCCCACACCGCCAACGCCCGCGTCGGCGCTGTCGCCTGCCGATGCCGTGGCCCCGGTGCCGCCTGAACCAACGCCAGAATTGTCGCCTCCGGACGCAGTGGCCCCAGTGCCGCCAGACCCCACACCGGAACTGTCGCCGGCTGAAGCCGTGCTGGTTGCTGTAGGCCCGCCGCTCGAGCCGGCCGCTCCGTCGCCCGCGCCGCCGCCCGCATCGACGCCCTTGAAGCCGAACTCGATCGGCGAGCTCGTGTCCGGGCTTTGCGCAACGAGGGGACCGGGGCCGCTTGCTCCGACGAACGCTGCACCACCGATTCCTCCGCCCCCGCCCCCGCCGCCGCAGGAAAGGAGCAAGCCCAGGGACAGGGCGAGAAGACCGCCAGGCAAAACTTTCTTCATCACTTCATTGTCAGCGTCAATCTTGCTAGCTGACGTCCGAACGTGTCCCCTCTGTCTTCGATGTGTACAAATCCCCACTCCATACGCTCGGTTGCGTCTGTTGCAGACGGACTGATTGCGCTACTCATTTGATGGATATTCGCGCGCAAGGTACCTCGGGGCGCGCGGGCAAGCTGCTGCTTCTTCGCAGACTTGGAGGGCCAGGTCCTACGACGATGGACCGTTCGAGAGCGGGTCCCAATCCGCAGGAATGTTCAAGTGATCCCGCATGCGACGTCGCGTTCGGGCTTCGGCATGCCCGTGCCTCGCCTTGTTATCCGGTGTCGCCGAAGGCCACCTGCTCATCACCAGCAGCAGTGCTCCGCCGACGTTGATGTGCGCTTGCATCCCGAAGCACCACGGAAGAGCTCGGGCAAGCTGCGCGAAGCCGGCGGTGGAGGCACTATCGGAAGCTCGCATCGCACGCCTGGAGGGCGACGGCAAGTTGAGCGTTTTCAAGGTCGATTCGCCGAGCGCCAGCCGACCTCGCCGCGAGAGGACGCGCCCCCTCTTGCATCACCCGCATCCGATCCATGGCGCGACCGGTCACTAGTTCATGCATAGAGGGTTAAGCTAAAAAAGAGGCCGCAAGCCATGCTTGCGGCCAAAGTTCCGTTCGCTCACTAAGGTCAAGCTACTGGCGGATCATTCTCGCGTCCGAAATGCCGGTGCTTGCCCATGGCCCCAATGAAATCGGCGATGGCCTCGTCTGCAGCAGACGCGTCGGCAAGGATCAGTCCAGGGTCCGCAGAACCATCGGGCATGGTCATCGGAATCTGAGCTTCGGCGAGCAGTGCTTGCGATGAACCGAGGGCCAGGATGGTCTTGCAGTGCCAGTATTGAACGCGCAGAAACTCGAGCGTGTGCGCGTCGGCGTCCAGGCTCGCCACTGCATCTTCTCCGTCCGGAAGCACCAGGGCGTCGAATAGGAAGCCCGGCGAGTTCTCCATGGTTGCGTCGGCGGCGAACTTCTCGCCGCCGATGCCCACGTAGGTTCCGAGCCGCGGCGCGACGAGTCGCGGCACTGCACCTGCCGCCACCAGAGACGAAACGAGTTTGCCAAGCGACTTGCCTTCAACGCCGTTGGCGACAAGCACCGCGATCTTGCGCGTGCGGATGCCGCCATCACCTGGCCGCGCCAACAACGACAAGGCCGGTGAGTTCTCGACCTCGGGTGTCGCGGGGTTCTCGAGCGCCTTGGGCAGAGGTGCCGGCAGGTCCATCCCCAGGTCTTGCGCGAGGCGCGCCGCTAGATCGGGCGAAGCGTTCAGCAGGCTCGCGACGACGCGCTCGCGGATCGCCGGCACGGTGACCTTCGACAACTCGAAGCGGAACGCGTTGCCGATGTGAGCTTTTTCCACTTCCGACTGGCTCTCGAAAAACAGCCGCGCCTGGGTGTAGTGATCCGCGAACTTCTCGGGCTTGATGCGGACCTTGTCCGCGCTCTCTTTTGCATCGATGCGCCGTGCCACGCTGGTGAAGCCCTGGGCCGCTCCGGCTTGGAAGGGGCATCCGCCAGCGAGCGAGTTGGGCTCGTAGGCCACCCGCCCACGGTTGATCGCCTGACGATGCATGCCGTCGCGCTGATTGTTGTGCACTTGAGCAATCGGCGCATTGATCGGAAGCTCGTGAAAGTTCGGCCCGCCCAGGCGGCTGATTTGCGTGTCAACGTAGGAATGGATCCGGCCTGCCAGCAGCGGATCGTTCGTGAAGTCCAGGCCCGGCACGATGTGGGCGGTGCAGAAGGCCACCTGCTCGGTTTCGGCGAAGAAATTGTCGGGGTTCCGATTTAGGACCATACGCCCAACGATCTGGACCGGAACCAGTTCCTCGGGGATGATCTTGGTCGCGTCCAGGATGTCGAAGCTGAACTGTTCGGCCTGCTCTTCGGTGAAGATCTGCAAGCCCAGTTCCCACTCCGGATACTCGCCGGCCTCGATCGCCTCCCACAGGTCCCGCCTATGGAAGTCTGGATCGGCACCGGAGATCTTCACGGCTTCTTCCCAGACCTGCGAGTGCGTACCAAGCTTCGGCTGCCAGTGAAACTTGACGAGCACCGATTCTCCCGCGTCATTGACGAGCCGGAAGGTGTGGACGCCGAACCCCTGCATCATCCGATAGCTGCGTGGAATCGCGCGGTCCGACATCAGCCACATCAACATGTGCGTGGACTCCGGCATCAGCGAGACGAAGTCCCAGAACGTATCGTGTGCGCTGGCGGCCTGCGGCATTTGGTGGTGCGGCTCCGGCTTCACCGCATGCACCAGGTCGGGAAACTTGATCGCATCCTGGATGAAAAAGACCGGCATGTTGTTGCCGACCAGATCCCAGTTGCCCTCATCGGTGTAGAACTTCACCGCGAATCCCCGCACATCACGGGCAGTGTCCTTGGAGCCGCGCTCGCCCGCGACGGTCGAGAAGCGTACAAAGACTGGCGTGATTTTGCCGGCCGCCTTGAATGGGGCAGCCTTGGTGTATTGGGTCAGGGGTTCATAGCACTCGAAGAAGCCGTGCGCAGCCGACCCACGCGCATGGACGATGCGCTCGGGAATGCGCTCATGGTCGAAGTGGGTGATCTTCTCGCGCAGGATGAAGTCTTCGAGCAACGCCGGACCGCGCGCGCCTGCCTTGAGCGAGTTCTGGTTGTCGCCGATGGCTACGCCTTGGTTGGTGGTCAGCACCTGCCCGCTGGAGTCCACGCGGACGCGATCAAGCGTGTCGATCGTGGCATTGACACCTTCAAGTGCCACGGTGCCGGTCTTGCCGGAGAAGTTCTGTTCGGAGAGCGTGCTCCCAGTGGGCAACCTCGAAGGAGGACTCACGTTGGCGCCGACCGGCGGTGTCGGCGCGTTCGCCTCTCCGTATTCCATGGGCTTGTTCGCGTTGGCAAGCATGCCGCGAGCAAGCTCCTGGGTGTCGATCGCCTTTTGGGCGGGCGGGTCACCTTTGCCCGCGGCGGGCGGGGCGGGTGAGGCGGGACCGCTGTCGGTGTTTCGTGCCGCGGCGCGTGCCGCATCGAGTTCGGCTGGTGGGGTGGAGGGTTTTTTGGTGGCCATGGCGGTCTCGTTCAAAGGGAGCGCGAGCGTAGGCGTCACTCACCCCGACCTATGTAGGAAATCGTCTCGCTTCAAGTGGTCCTTATTCGACTCCGACGGCTTCGATATCGCTGGGTCGACCGCTACGGCTCGGCCTTCCGGGCGCTGGCCTTCCTGTTTGCGCGTCTGTGCCCTGGCTGCCTGATATTCGCCGGCGGCCGGCGGCCGGCGACCGTGCCCGGCGATGTGACGGCTTCGTCTTACAGGGAAGTCGGAATGTGTCAGCCACGCTGTTTAGACACAAGGAGACCCGATGACCCAGCCCAAGAACCCCGAACCCACCGAAGAAGAAGCCGAGGCCCTGATCGAGAAGGCTCGAACCGAAGCGCAGCTGCGCGTGGCCGATGTCCATGTCGAAGAGGGCACGGTGAAGTCCGAGAAGGCGCAGAACTCTCCGCATTCGGACGACCACGACTAACGCGTTCACGGGTCGGCAAGGAGCATTCGCCGGCCAGGCCACAACGCTCCAGATCCGGCGAAACCGGAAATGAGCGGTAGCGCTCGGCGGCTGACGCCGTTCTCTCTAACGCATCGCCGACCTCGAAGGCACGACCACCACAAGACCTTGGCCGCCGCCCAATCACCTGGATCGGCCATGTCGGCCGGTCCGTAGAGAGCATGTGCCTGCTTCGAGCGTGAGTTCGAACAGCTGATCGGGCTCAGCCGAGGCAGCTAGTCGACTTCCACCTGCAGCGTCTGGCTCGGGGGTCACCAGCCCCCGCGCCAACTATCTGCCTTGGTCCAGAACCGCAGCGCCTTGTCGCTCGGCACCGTCAGACTGCTCGGCGGAATCAGGCTTAAGGGCTATCCGCTGTTCGACCAGTCTCCCACGCGGAAATCTGCGATCGGCCCCATGCCTTCAGACAGACTCGACGCCGAAGTCAACGGAGCGGAAGACTCATCGACGCGCGCCCTTAGCGACTCGGTCATTTATCAATGCACGATCAGCGTCGTTCGCGTGCCGCATTGCGAAGCTCGCGAATCTGATCGTGATTCTTCTGAGCTCCTTCAGCCTGCTTTCGGATCACTTCGCGGACATCGACCGGCAGATTCTTCTTGAGAGCCTTGCGATAGCGCCCAAGACCGGTGTCCTCACCGCGCTCGCAGGACTCCAAAATGGACAGCTCGTCGTCGGCGCCGACGCTACCCTTCACATGAACCCAACCACGATGCATTGCGCCGGCGGCCGTGCCGCCTGACGCTGGTTCGCCGCCGTAGCTGCGGATTAGTTCGATCAGTTGGATGCCGGCCTGGCGGCACCCATCGGCGCGACTCGCAAAGAGCTGCTTCGCGTTTGCGTTTGCGACCTCCTCGGCGCAGGCACGGAAGCCGTATTCGCCGTCGCGAGCGTTTTCAAGCAAATCATTCAGGATGTCGACGAGATCGTCATTGGAGAGGTCTTCCTGCGGAGACTCGCGCTCGGCGAACTCTCCGGCGTAGTAGGTTTCGCTGGCCCGGTCCCATGCGGCGCGGGTGGCCGGGCGAGCCTGCGACCAGTCGAGGCGCGAGGCCCCCCGACGGCTTTCCCATTCAGTGGCTAGCGCGGGTTCAACCGATTCGAAATCGGCCCCGCGCCGATCCCGGCCTGTCCAACCCAGTTCGTAAGCCGGACCGTAGTCGTCGTAGGGGCGTCCAGCATCGACATACGTTTCCTTGGCGTAGTTCTCGCGCCAGTAGGCATCCTCCATGGTGGGATTGACGCCTTCGGCCGCGGCCTTGCCGCCGAGGCCGCCTGCCACCGCGCCCGCGACGAGCCCGACCACTGAGCCCACGGGACCCCCAAGGGAGCCTGCCGCCGCGCCGGCCAATGCGCCTGCAGCGGCGCCAAGGCCAGTGCCGACAGGGTGCGCCCCAGGGGCGCCGGTGATGGGGTCGCGGTTCGGTTCGCCGTTGCCAAGTTTGCCGTCATCTGTTGCCATACGCGTCTCCTGAATTCACGTAAAAAGGGGTTTGTTCGCCTTCCTCTCATCAGAGGGCTCCTCACTTTGACGACGGCAGTGAGCCCACGTGTCGTCGCAATGTTCTCGCCTCCGTAGGTCGGAATCCCGCAAGGAGGATGCGAAGCGAGCATGCACGGCGCATTTGCCGCGCCGGTCCGTCGAGGGGGAATCATGCGTAACAAATGCGGCGTGCGCGTCCTCGGGCGTTGAGCCCTCGATGAACAGACCCCACACATCACGGGCCGTTCGAAACGAAGCCCAACTGTGATCTCCATCACGGCCATGCGATGACGCAGTACGGGCGTACGCGCGTCCCTCGGACAATGATGCTGGGTCCGCTGTCCCCCATGACCAGCTCGGGGGCCGGACGCTCGGGTGCAAGCGCTTTGGCGCCAGCTCTACGTGCCTCTCGTCCGGATAGATCCGGCCATGCCGATATTTGTCCTACGAGCCAAGCTGGTGCAAGACTACCGGTACGCGCTGCATGAGTGCCTACTTTGACCAGCGGAGCGCCAGTGCTCCGATGACTTAAGAGGCATTCATATGGCAAATCAATCAGGTCAAAGCAATCCCAACCAGACAGGCAATCAGCCCGCCAATCCTGGCCAGCAGCAGCAGCAGGATCCGGGAAAGCAACAACCGGGGCAAGGCAGTCCAAGTAATCCGGGGCAACAACAGCAAGACCCGGGTAAGCAGCAGACCGGGCAACAACCTGGTCAAGGCACGCAACAGCAACCTGGCCAGAAGCGTTGAGGACGTTTCTGCCCGGCTCGTCCCGGGCGATCGCTCGTTGGTAGATCAAAGTACCTACCTGGCTCGTGCCCCCGCTGCTGGGGGCCGCGACAGTCCAACCAGAACGACTTCAGCGTCCGGGCTTGCTTTCGCCTCGCTGAGCGGCGCGGTCATTTTGCTGACTATCATCAACCTGGCGCGCCGCGGTCGCGTCCGCTGAGGGAGCGGCAACACGCTTTTGACGCGCCAGGCGCTGGAATGCACATACAAGGGCTGGGGCTGAAGCATCATCATCGGCGTGGCTGAGGCGGGCGCCCAGCTCGTGACCGGCCGCAAGTGAGAAGGCGTGGCCTTGGCGCGCACGCGGGCGCGCCGACGTCGAAACATTGTCGACTGGTGCTTCTGAAAACGTCGTCGTTGCGCGTCCCCGGAGCAATGGGAATGGTACCAAGATCAGTTTGGAGATGGGCGGTGCAGATCTTGAAGACCTGCTTATCACCATCCCCTTCACTTTTGAATGAGACTGATTGAAGGCGGCAGGAACACGTTGTGAAGCGAAGGAATGCTTGGGTCCCCTCGATCGTTGTTGCATCAGCGTTCAGACGCCACCACGTCCTGGTCCAGACTTCGTAACTACGTCGTCGCGGAACTTCGGGTTGTTTTGCATGGTGCGGTAAGAGAGCGCCCAGGCGCATGCCAGGACCAGCGGAAACACGAAGAAGGCTCTTGCCAGGTAGTGAGCGAAGGATCCCAGAATCCCTTGTTCGACGCTGTCATAGTCCCAAGCGGCGAGGGTGAATGCGAGACAAGCGGTGATGAACAATGCGACCGCTATTGCGTATGCCAGGGACCTCCAGATCAGCGCGAGCACCTTTTGGCCCTTCGTCGCTGAGGCAGCATGGAGAACATCACTCTTGTCTCTGCGCTCCAGAGTCTTGGGGCGTCCCTCCAGATCCTTCTCGACCTTTGCCCTCTCGAGAAGCCGCGTACGCTCCTCAATTTCTTGGATCGCATCTGACATCGAATTCTCCTTGACGACGGCCGTCTAACGAGCGTGGGAAACCTCGGAGGGCCTCGGAGGCGAGCCCGCGGATCTTCAGGATTGCTCCAGCGCGCCACGAGCGTTTACAGCAGGGGAGCGGCGTTTGGCGTACTCCCAACAAGCGCAGGCCTTATCGCAGATGCTGCCACGCCGGATGGCGTCGCGCGCATCACCGTGGCTGCCCCGAATAGGTATTCGCCCCCGCCGATGCGAAACCGGACGAATGGGCATGGCCGTTCCTTTCCCTTGCCCAATCGCGGCGCCAACAGAACTGAGCACTTTGCGCGTGCACTGACCGGAGAAATATGCGCCGCCTTGGTGGTGCCGGTCTGTGCGTTACCGTACATCGGGACGAACGGCTCCCTGGGAGGTGTCGAAGAGTTCGTTCGCGGTCTCCATCGCGCAGAGGAAGTCGCACCCGTTGGTCGCTGGCCACGAGGGTTGGCACCTCCGAAAGGATGGCTCGCAGGTCTTCATGCGTGGCATCGAGGATGCTGCGCATTGCCGCTCGCGACGGATGCGCCGACGACGATGGCGACAAGCTGTTGACGATGTTGCTGCGCCAGCATCGCGGCGAGCGTGTGTGGTCGGTGGTGCATGAGCCCACGGCCGAGGACGAAGACGCACGCCCACCGCGAGCTCGCTCGGGTGACGAAGGAGCGAACCTCACACACGAACCGCATCGGCTCGCTGCTGGTGCTGCACAACCTGCGCCCGCACGTCATCATTGGCGGACGCGACTGGGCGCGCTGGTGGGGCAATTGCGAGCAGGTTCCGCCTGTGTTGCGCGCCGAGATCGAGCGCGAGAGCGTACGGCTTGCTTCAAAAATGTCGCGAAATGGCGGTCAGCGCTTACTGGCGACTGAAAGGAACTCGCCACGAACGACAGCAACGCAGCGAAACAAATTTCACTGGATGATTCCGTCTGCGCATCAGCACCGCCTTCGAAATCGCAATGCCGAGCGCAGTTTCAAGGCTTTGGGTTGTCACATCGAGTGATGTAGATGCACGGAAATGCTGATCAATAGGTCGTGGTGGGCACGCCCGTGCATGCGTGAACACACCGCACTTCACAGCGCCCCGGGATGAACCAACGCAGCTTTGCCAGCGCCGAGGACGCGATGAAGCGCTGCCGAATGCCCGCGTCGTCCATTGCCTGCCCCACTGGGTTAGAGAGCAGCATCGCAGACCTCAACAGGCAGCGGCGCCATACGTGCGTACGACGACCGCTCATCTTGGTCCCGCTGGTTCGCAAAGCGCCATCGCAGCCCGCGCTGCGCCGCTGTAGGCGCCGGGACCTTGCCCCGCGGGCCTATTCGATGCCCTTGCCGACCGCCGGGTGCAGATCGTAGTCGCGCAGCATCACGGGCTCGACGGAGCCGCCCGCAACGCGTCGGCGCACGGCCGCATCGATCTCCTGTGCGTGAAGCTGGTAGGTCTCCAGCGGCTGGTCGTCAATGGCGGTCGACCGATAGCAGTAGTGCAGCGTTTCCTTGCCGATGCTGGCCCCGACCAGCGTGCCATCGACAGGAACCCAGAAATGGACGGCACCCGAGCCCTCATGAAAGAAGGGATCATTCGACATGATCGGTCCTGGAATTGTTTTCGCGGTCATCGATCCAGAGCGAGGCCTTGGTTTCAATGGCGTGGATGGCATCGACGCCGTTGACGAATTGCCTGCACGAGATGATGTGGCACCGGCATGCCTCTTCGAAGTACAGCATCGCCCCGGCCGCCACGGTGCCGTCGAAGGAAACGCCGGTGAGGTGGCTGCGTATCTCCCAACCGTGATAGGAGAGGCGCGTGGAATCGCAGTCGTAGTCCATGGTGTCTTGCTCGAACAGGGGCTGAGCCCAATGTTCCCTTGTACAGCGCCCACCGCCGCTTGTCGGTTCGGCAGCGCACAGACGGTGGGTCAAAGCAATCCCGCATAGCTTTTCTCGTCCGCGGCATAGCAGGCGCAGGCCGTCGCTTCGAGCCCTGGACGATCGAGCACCTTGAGGGTGCCGCGGTTGTACTCGATCAACCCGCTGCGCTGCAGGCCACCGGCGGCCAGCGTGATGCCCACGCGGCGCACGCCCAGCATGTAGGCCAGAAACTCATGCGTGACGTGGAAGCTGTCGGCATGCGCGCGGTCCTGGCTCATCAGGAGCCAGCGTGCGAGGCGTGGTCCGATCTGGTGAAACCGCAGGCACGCCGCCGATGCGGCCAACTGCGACATCGAAACCTGGATGTACCGGTCCAGCACCCGCTGCAGTGGCGCGTTGCGTGCCAGTTCGCGCTGGAAGTCGGCGGTGGTGATGCGCCAGGCCGCGCCAGCGCCTTGCACCAGCGCGCGCAGCGGTGCGATCTCCACGCCGAGTGCGAGGTTGGACCCCAGCATCCCCTCCCGACCCACCATGCCGACTTCCAGCCCAGGATGGTCGCCAATCCGTGCAATCAGCGAAATGAAGCCGTCGACGGGAAAGTAGGCATGCCGGGTGGCAACCCCCGGCTCGTGGATCACTTCGGCCAGTACCAGTTGGACCGGTTCGCAGATGTCCAACAGGCGCCGGCGGTCGTTGCGTGGGAGCAATTCGATGAGGTGGTTCTCGATGGCGGCCAAGCATGCTCCGTGTGAGGCGGGAGGACCCACTCTGCGCGCTATTGGCCGGTGCGACTGTCTGCCACCGCACAGACGGCAGTCCGAGGGCGCCCTACAAGTGAGCTTTGATCCTCACCCGCCGGAAAGGTCTCCATGCAAAACCTCACTCAGCCCTTCGTCAAGCTTTCCACCGCGAATGCGGAACTCATCACGCGCTTTGCGCAGTCCCAGGAAATGGTCGACCTGGTCAACACCAGCGCTCAAAAGTACATGGAGCTGGCACAGAAGACCTTCGGAGGGGAAGCCGCCTCCGGGGCCCAGGCCGACCTGATCCGCAGTCTCACTGACAACTATTCGACCTTCGCGCGAGAGCACGCCGAGAGCCTCATGGGGATGGCTGCCGAAGCACAGGCCCGCATGTCCCAGCAGGTCGCGGATGTCACGAAGATGGTGAACCCGGCAGGTTCCAGCTGAGCTTCGGCGCAGGGCCTAGATTGCCAGCCTGGCCGGAAGGAGCCTGTCGTATTCCTTCTTGACCACCGCATAGCACTCGCAGGAGCGCTGCTCCAGCCCTTGTCGGTCCAGCACCGAGATATGACCTCGCGCATAACTGATCAGCCCGGCCCTTTGCAGCTTGAGCGCACCTTCGGTCACGCCTTCGCGGCGCACGCCGAGCATGTTGCCGATCAGTTCCTGCGTCATCACGAGTTCATTGCCCTGTAGCCGGTCCAGGCTCAGCAGCAGCCAGCGGCACAGTTGCTGATCCAGCGAGTGGTGCCGGTTGCAAACCGCGGTTTGCGCCATCTGCGTGATCAGCGCCTGGGTGTATCGCAGCAGGAGATGCAGGACCGGGGCTCGATTGAATTCCTCCTTGATCACCTCTGCCTTGAGCCGGAAGCCATGGCCTGCGCTTTGCACCACGGCACGGCTGGGCGTGGACTCTCCACCCATGAACAGCGAGATGCCCACGATGCCTTCGTTGCCGACCACGGCAATCTCTGCGGAAGCGCCGTTCTCCATGACGTACAGCAGGGAGACGATGGAGGTTGTCGGAAAGTAAACGTGGCTCAGCGTGGTGCCCGACTCATAGAGCACGTGGCCCAGCGGCATCTCGACCGCTTCCAGTTGCGGTAGCCAGCGCTGCCATTCGGCATCGGGCAGGGCCCCAAGCAGGTGGTTCTTTCTTGGTTCGGGCCGAATGGCCATCGCTTCCTCCGGAATGCTGGCTTCGGGATGACCTTGGAGCGCTCGTGAGCACAGCCATGGGTAGTATAGGCACCTGAGCGATTCGATGTTCGCTATCGCACAAGGGCTGCAGGCACTGCGTGCGGCGGCGCACAGACACGCATCCTGAATCGCCTCACGATGCAAGGACGGTCATCCGGCGCTGGTAGAGGTTGCTTCGGCGCTCTCCCGTCATGGGAGGTTCCTCGATGCCGGTGACTGTCCCGGATTCTGGCGGGCCTCACGAGAGCCAGTGAAAGACCGAACTCCGAGCAGAGTGATCTGCACGCCCCAATAGCCACTCTACGGCCCGTCGAGCGTCTTGATCGCCGCGATGGCTTCGTGCCTTGCCTCGATCAGCGCCGATTCCTCCGACCGCGCGCCGGTTTGGACGTTCTCGACCGGCAACCTGTCATCGATCTGGAACGACCATGCCCAACGGGATTCCGCCTGCCAGGCCTTGATTTCGACCTGATGCCCGTGGTGCTCAAAGCTCGTATCGCTCATGTCGTGCCTCCGACAATTGGGGTGAGAGCCCGTCATTGTTGCGGCGTTCGTCAGCGACTGCCAGTCGCCGGCTCCCGACGCGCATAGAACTTCGCAACGCTGTCGAGTTCCTCCGCGCGCAGCCGCGCCCGTAGTGATCGCGCGGCTCGACGCTGGCGATCACCGGCGACCCGAGCAAGCAGCTGCCCGCCTGCATCACCTGCCACGGCGCGGGACTCACCGGGATGGCCAGGTATTCCGGGACTGCCCGGCCTGCTCGTGTGCGGTGGCGTACAGACCCATTGCGCGCGATTCTCTACAAGGGGTTTCGTCGCTATAGCGCAGACGGATCCCCCGACCCATTGGGATGAAAGCCCCCATGCAAGTCGTGTACAACGGCCCTGGCAAGAAGAATCTGGAGGACCGCCCCAAGCCGCCCCTTCAGATGAGCACCGACGCGGTGATCCGCATCACGCGCGCGACGGTCTGCGGCACGGATCTGCACATCCTATTTGAGGCACTGGGCCGCACCATCGCCAGCGTCGGTGTGCATGGCAGCAAGGTCCATCTGAAGAGGCTGTGGTTCACTCGTCCGCTGCCCAGCAGCACCCTTTTGCGAGACCGTGAGCCCCAGCGCCCTTGGCGGCCTGCAAGTTGACGACCATATAGCTTGGCCACTTGATCGAACGCAATATTGCCCAACTTCGTGCCTTTGAAATTCGACAACGGCGGCCCCATCAGATTCAAGACGCTATATGGCGAAGAAAATCCAACTCAACAATGACCAGTGGAACAGGCTGCAGAGGCTGGCAAACGAGAATGGCAAAAGCGCTCCGAATGACCCGACTGTGGTATCGCACCGGCTCAGGTCTAACGGCTTGGTGGCATCCGATCAAAAAGGCCGCGAATACCTGACAGATCAAGGGGCGCGTCGGTTGAGTCAGGGTCGATAGAGAAGGCAGCGCACTCGCTCGGCTCATCCACAGGCCTGCCGGTTGCCATCGACTGCCGTATGTCCGCAATGCGAACGGGAGCGGTGTTTCCGTCGGCGTCCATGCTTCCCCGGTTCGCACCGAAGCAACATTTGGCGGGTGTGTCGTGTCCCGCGACGACGCCGTCACTTCTAGATGCACTCCGTCGGGATGCCGGGAACGGTCACCGGCGACGGATCGCGCGCCGCCCGCTTGAAGATCGACGGCGATAGGAAGACCGCCAGTTCCTCCATCTCTTCGTTCAGACATCGAATCTCGTGCATGTGGGTCTCTCCATCAAGCCGATCGATGAGCCCCGATGCCCGCGGCGCGACGCCGAGTGGCCTTTCGCCGAACTGCTGCTTGTACCACCGAGAGAAAGCGCTGAGCGCCGAGAAGTCCAGCGAACTTCTGGCTCGCAATGGGCGTCAACAACGACGATGGCACCGGTCAGGGCATTCCCGGCTCTGTTCCGCCGACCGTCAGGACGCGTGCGCGCTCATAAACTTGATGACGCGCTGCTGAGCGGCATCGGAGTCGGCGTTCGTGTACAGCGCCAGGTGGGTCCCTTCTTCGAGCTTGAGCAATTCGGCGCCCGGGATCGTCTCTGCCGCGAAATAGCTCTGCTCAGGCGGGAGGTCCGAGTCGACGGTGCCCTGGACGATCAGCGTGGGCACCGTGATCCGCTCGAGTTCGAGTGACTCGATCCGTCCGAACTGCTCCAAGTCGTTGTTGTAGCCGCTTCGCCGGTCCTTGCCCTGCTCGGCGGTCGGGCCGAGGTCGAGAATGAACTGGCGCTTGGTGTCATCGGCGAAGACCGCGGCGACCTGCTCCGCCAACTGCTCCCTGGTCAAATCTCCTTCGCTGCTCAGGGCGCCGGCGATGTACTGCTTGGGCTGATGTGCCGCGAGCACCCGCATGAGCCAGCGTCCGGCCGAAGTTGTGAGCATCAACCGGGTGACGGCAGTCAGGTTCGTGTCGTGGTACGCCTGGCTGACCGCGGCGAAGGCGACCAGCGACATGACCTTGTCGGGATGCTTGACGGCCAGTCGGTACCCGGCAGGCCCACCACCGGACCACGTGTAGACCGCCGCCCTCTCGATGCCGAGTTCATCCAGCAGCGCCGCGACAAGGTCGGCCTGCTGGTCGATAGTGAGCCGATCGCCAAGCGGGGTGCGGAGGTAGCCGGGCCGCGAGGCCAGGATCGCCCTGAACTGCTTCTTCGGCAAGAAGCGGGCCATTAGCTCGGCTGCGTCGATGCCGCCCGGGCTGCCATGAATCACGAGCACCGGAATGCCGTCACCGACGACGGCGTACTCGATCGGGCCGAGCGGCGTCTGGGCAACGCCGGTGGTCGATTTGGTGGTCTGCCTCCTGGTCGTCTTCTCGCGCGTCTCTGCGCAACATTGCTCATTGATCGTGCCGGGGCCTGCCATGGACGCCCCAAAAAGATTCTGTGACAAAGAAGGATGCCCGGAAGGTCCGGTTGTGGCCGGAACGGCGCGATGATCGCTGCCCTGGACCATCCATCAGATAGCACATTCCGTGAGGCTTGAAGCCGAACTCATCTGGTAGCAGACCGGATGAATCAATGCGGGGGTCGGTTTGTCGTGTCGCCTGACTGCGGGCGTACCGATCGGAGTGGAAGAGCACTCCGCCCAGATGCTGCGGCGCGCAAGCGCAGGCGGCTTAGATCAACAACCTGAGACAACAAACCTTTAGGAGTGGATGCCGCAAAGAGTGCGTGAGTCGAGTCTATGAAGTGATGGTGAAGCGGTCGGACCGCGGGTCGGGTAAAGCTGAATGGTTGCCTGGGCAAGCCTCGTGCGAAGCCCGCAAACGGAGATGAGCACCGACCCCGCGCATGACCATCAAGGCCAGCGGCGGCTTCGGTGCGATCTGCACAAACAGGCCGGATATAGGACCGCAGTCATTACCGCCGAGTCAGAGCTTCATGAACTCGCTTGCCACACGAGAGGCGTCCATATAGGCAACCATGAAGATTGCTAGCCTGGATCACATCGTTCTCTGTGTTGCGCGCGTGGACCGGACGATTGAGTTCTACCAGCGCCTGCTCGGGATGGAGGCGCGGGAAGAACGGCCCGGCAAATGGTCACTTCATTTCGGATCGAACAAGATCAGCTTGCAAGAAGCTGGCTCAGTCCCCGACATTGCGCGCTCAACGGTACCAGGCAGCGGAAACTTTTGCGTATTGACGCGCGACCCTGTCGTGCAATTTTCGGAGGAACTCCGATCGCTGGGGATCGAGATTGTCGCCGGCCCCGGCGAGCGCGAGGGAGCCACAGGCAAGCTTCTATCCGTCTACTTCCGAGACCCGGATGGCAACCTAGTCGAGGTCAGCAATCCATTGCCGGACTCTGCAGCGGAAACTTGAAGAGATATTTCGGAACTCCCCTTCACGGCAAAAGTCGCGCGGCCGATGTCGGTGTGGCGAGTGTCAAGTTCTGAGTGCTTGGCCGCCCCTCGTCCATCCTGCTCGAATGGCTCAGATCAGTCTAAAGTTCGCCGTGCCGACGGGTCGGTTGACTAGGACCTGCTCGCAAGCGCCAGGTGCATGGCAACGTTCAAAGCGCCGGTCTTGGTCGGACAGCGAACCTCTTCAATTTGAAAGCGAAAACACAATCGACCCCGATTCGGCCGCGTCGTTCGCGGCCTCAATGCGCAGCGAACGCCGCCAGATCCAACTTGAGCGCCGCTTGGAGCAGGCGCCGGTCGCGCGTCCAGAGCCTCGTCCCGACGGCGAGGCGGGTCGCAGCAAGCAGGTGAAGATCCACATAGCCGATCCCGATGCCGAACAGCCGCTCGTTGTTGAGAAAGGCCATCACCTCGACATGTCGAGCCAGAGGTACCTCGGGAAGGGCCTGCATCGCGCCGACAGTCTCATCTCGCCGATTCAGACTGCCCAGCGCGATCTCCGCGACGATATATGGGTGCATGAGGACTTCACCTTCTTCGAGGAGCGCTTGGAGTCCTGAGTCGCCTCGGGCAAGGTGGTCAATCCACACCGACGTGTCAACCAGGATCATCGGCGATCTCTCCCTGCCGTCGCGGCGCTGCTTTGAGGTTCGGTGCGCTGCCCCCCAAGCGTGCCAGCCGTAGCGCGGCTTCCCTCTGGACGAGGGTTCTGAGCGCTTCTTGGATCAGTGCGGAGTTTTCTCGGATGCCCGTAAAGGTTCGGGCTTGTGAAAGCAGCTCATCGTCAAGGGTCACAGTGGTGCGCATCGTACCCTCTCTTGCATCATAAAGTGCATCGTATGATGCCACATTTGATGATACTTGTGGTCTGGCGGCACGGATATGAGCATTCCGCGTTCAAGTTGGGTTTGCTGGACGCATGCAGCAGATCAGATCGCGCTGACGGAGTATCAACTCGCGGTGCACGGGGCAGAATTTGAAGAAGGCGTGTCAAGCCCTGCGATCACCATCGCAGCGGGGGCACTGGGCAGTGAAGGCTCTCGCAGCTATGCCGAGCAACACGCGCGAATTGGTGAAGTCGAAGATTCACGCGCTGGCCGCTTACCCGAGCAAGCGAGACGCGTCGACTGGCACGCTGAAGAAGTTGGCCTCGGCGCTGGGCGTTCCTCTGGATGCCTCGACCTGAGGCTACGGGCCGAAACTTGGGCTTCAGCCACTCCAGCTCCTCCGAGGTGTAGGGCCGCGCGCTGATGTCGTCCAGGCGTTGTCGCGGTCCTCGGGGCTCATGCGCGCCAGCTCCTCGATCTGTCGGCGGCGGCTTGTCCCATCCGATCGCGAGGTACTGCTCGATCTCCTCGGCGTCGGGTTTCCCGTCAAGCAACACGAGGGTCGCGAGCGCCTGCTGCACGCTGTCGATCTTCGTGGCGGCGCAGGTTGAGGAGCCGGTTCGCGTCCTGCGAGCTCGTGTTGAGCTTTCGGGCGAGATCCGCCGGACGCAGGTGCTGCCGCAGCATCTCGTTGAGCGCAGCACTTTGGCCGGCAGGCTGGCGGGCAGCTTGACAACATCGCGGTCGCGGGCCACCTTTCCAGGCGCCGGGACCATGCGCATGTCCTCGAAGTAGAAGTCCATCGCGGTGACGAGCGCATCCCGTGCCATCGCGAGCGCCTCCGCGTGCGCGCCCACGTAGTTGCCTTTTGCGCCACTGGCATGCGCACACTTGAAAAAGCCATCTCGCGACCCGACCGCAGCGAACGCGGTTGCTCCGCGGCTGCTGAAAGGGTACGACTCTTCCTACGTGAATCGCGGGCGGCGCCGACAGCCCCCGGAAAGAAAGGGCGTAGCGTGCAACTCTAGGTCGCTCGAATAGGAGACCGGCATGAGCAAAGCCAGAGCACGTCGGAACACAGAAGCCCCCGTCGCGACAGCGCCGGTTCGGGATTCAACATGAACGCCGCCACCCGAAAGTCGACGCGTCGGGGCGTGACCTCTCCGGGATCCCCGGATCGGCTGGACGATCCGCAACATAAGCCGGCCACGAACCCGGACGGTTCGACACCGGCCGAGTTGCCGACGCAGAAACCGTCGCGACCTCCGTCTCCACCGAAGCCCTCGCCTTAGCACGCGCGCAGCGCGCCGCGGCTTGCCTGCCCGATGTGCGTTTGCACCAAGGCCGGCGGCTTATCGCCCGCGGCCGATCACGGTCCAATTACCAGTTCAACTTGACGACTTTTGGGGCCGACCTGCGAGCAGGCCCTTTGTCAACGAATCGTGCCGCTCGCCTTTTCGACCTGCTCTTCATTGGTGGTGCTGCGTGACCCCTTCAGGTGCAGTTCGACGTCGGTGGGACGATCGCCCACGGACGCGATGGCCTCTGTCAGCTGAGCTTCAGTCACATCGAGTTTCCGCGTCCATTCTGCGATCGACCCTTCCGATTGCAAATCGATGCGCTCGGGGTCGGAAGAGTTTGGGGCGCGGCTGGGGTCGTTTGGCATAGGGGGCTCCGGGTGGGGAAGGGCGAGGGGGATGGGACGCAAGCTAGCGCGATCGAGGTCGATGTTGTGTAGGTTCACGCAGACATCGAAGGTCGGCCATCCCGAGGAGCCGCAAGCAACTCGCCGTCCTGCGATGACCATCGCAGCAGGGCACTGGACTAGAGAGAACTATTGAACGGAACGCGCTTGCCTTTGCGACCCTGAGGAGGGCACGCAAGAGTGCCAGCGTCAGAACGGAGGTAGGCGCAAGCCCACATTGAGCGGGGATAACGGCGCGCAGTCGTTGCACTCCGAAAGGCGCCGAGTGGTGATCTCATATTCGATTCAAGGAGACATCATGACGATAGTGACATCAACGATGCTCGCTGCCTGCTTGGCGTTCGGATCTGTTTCTGTGTTCGCGCAGACCGCAGCCCCGCCAACAAGCGGCGGTTCGACCGGACCCACCGCGCCGAACCCCCAAGACCCGTCAGTCAGTTCCAAGGATGCCAAGCCTATGGGAGATCACCCGGCCGTGGGCAAGGACGAGAAGCAAAAGGGCACGGCCGCAATGACACCCGACCCCACGGGCAAAGATTCAATGGCAAAGGACAACAAGCCCAAGCATCCAGCAGCAGACGGCAAGAAAACGCCAGACCCCAAATAATGGAGCGACGCAGTCAGCCGTTTCGCCCGAAGAAGTGACGGCCTAGTGACCGCGCGACCGAACCGCCCGCATGCAGAATCCGGCAGCTCGATACGTCCTGGCGCAAGCAACAGGCCCGATCTTTTCGGCGCGAAAATGGTCGAGTCCGCGACGAAACGGCTCACTGTCTCTTGCGAATTGGGTTCTCTGCAGCGGACGCTCGTTGCCGATCGCTTGTGGGCCGACCTGAGTCACAAGGCGGTTCGCTGCGAACGACAGCCTCGGCGCTGCTCAACTGCCTTTGAGCGGAGCAGGGCGGGAGGAGCTGACGAAAAGAAGTCACCTGTCTGGTCAAGGTCGTCGGCGACCAATGCATGTGCTTGTGCGGCCGTTTCACCAATCTGGTCTGCAGCAGCGCACATCATGGCAGGCGCGCGATAACGCGCTGCTTCCCGGCCCAACGCGTGCAGCACAGATCGAGCGGACTGTCTTGGAAAGACTGGTGACTGCCAGTCATGCACATAGCGCGAATGTAGGCACGGGCGATTCGGACGATCGTCGTTGCCCTCGAGGAACTGCTCGTCCCATGGATCCTGCAGCCCACGGGCAGCGCCCGATGCGCGACGTGATCGAGCGGGAGTTTCGCGACCACCACGCGCAATTGCCCAAGGGGCTGGTGGAAACCGGCTCCATCCTGCCGTAGATCAACCTGATCCGGCAGTCGCACCTGGTGGTGGTCATCCGGGAGCGGTGGCGCGACGCGATGCCGAGCATGGCGTGGTGCGCATCGTCGCCTACAGGTGAAGCAGACGCTGAAGACCTATGGCAGCCTGGTTCCGAAGGACCGGCCTTTGAGCAAGCCCGCCGAGCACTTTCTCGCGCTGTTGCACGCGAATCGCAAGACTGTGCGCTAGCTCCTTCCGCTCGAAACTCTGCGCATGGCCCTTCGCGCGGTGTTTCTCGACGGAACCCGGACAACGACTTCCACTCGCATCTTGTCAAGGGCTGTTGCGACCTCTGTGGCGGCCGACGCAACCAGGAAAGACCCAGCAGCAAGGCTACGACCGGAGGATTGCGCATTGGGGCGATGCCGGTCTTTGAGGGCGTTCCTCTAATGCGGCGCTTGGACCTGTATTTCGCTTGTGTCGTCTAGCGCCCGCCCCCACACTTGCTAATGCTGCAGTGCAACAAGCACCGCGGCTTGATTCCAAACCTCACAGAAAGCCCATCATGACTCCACACGCCACCAGCACCAACGCTTCCGTTGGCACGATCTTAGGTCTGGCCGGCAAGGCTGTCGAAGGGGCGGAAACGCTCGCCGCGCTCAATCTGCAGACACTCAAGACCTTGATGGCCGAAAGCCAGGAGAACAGCCGAATCGCCAGTACCACGAGAGATCCGGCAGAACTGATCAAGCTCCAGGCTGCCGCCCTGCAAGCCGCGCCGCTGAAGGCGTTGGCATATGGCCGCCAGGTGCAGGAGGTCTTCGCTTCTTTCGGCGCCGCGCGCCGGGTCGCCTACAAAGACGGCATTGCCGGTGCGCAAGCCAAGTTCCTCGAGGCCGTCAGCACTTTCTTCAACAACGCCCCCGGCTCCGAGAGGATCGTGGCGCTGGCGCAATCTGCTGTGGACGCTTCGAACAAGGCCTACGAAGGCATGAACACGGCGTCGAAGCAGCTGTCGGATACCTTGGCCGCCAACACCACCAAAGTCGGCGAGACCGTCGCGCAAGGCTCATCCAACGCATCGGCAAAGATTGAAGTCTGATCTGGCGAAGCTGGCATTGCCCATGACTTGCGCTCCAAGGACCTGTCCTCGGATTCGGAGATCGCAATGAAAGCATCCGACCTGTTCGTCAAGGCGCTGGAGAACGAGGGCGTCAAGCGCATCTTCGCCGTGCCCGGCGAAGAAAATCTTGATCTCGTCGAATCCTTGCGACGATCCAGCATCGAACTCGTGCTCACGCGGCATGAGCAATCTGCCGCCTTCATGGCGGCGACCCACGGCCGCCTGACCGGACAGCCTGGTGTGTGCATGGCCACACTCGGGCCGGGTGCGCTCAATCTGGTCACGGGCGCGGCCTATGCACACCTCGGCGCCATGCCGATGGTGCTGATCACCGGTCAGAAGGCCATCATGACGGCGCGACAGGCGCGCTTCCAGATCGTCGACATCGTCGCGACGATGAAGCCGCTGACAAAGGCTTCGCGGCAGATCGTCAGTGCCGCCAGCATCCCAACCGTCGTACGCGACGCGTTCAGGGTCGCCGCTGAAGAGCGGCCCGGGCCGGTGCACCTCGAATTGCCGGAAGACGTCGCCGCCGAACAAGTCGCCGACGAGGTGGATGTCCTGCCCGTTCACCCGATCGATCTGCCGGTGGCGCATGAAGCGGCGATCGCACGGGCCGCCGAGTTGCTGATCCAGGCGGAGCGACCGCTCGTCATGTTCGGCGCTGCGAGCAATCGCCCTCGGCTGCAAGGCCAACTGGCCGATTTCGTGCGCCGCGTCGGTATTCCTTTCTTCAACACGCAGATGGGCAAGGGAACGGTGGCCGGCGGCGGGATCGCCGAAGGCAGGACCGGGTTCTGGATGGGCACGGCCGCGCTCACGGAACGCGACTACGTGCACGAAGCGATCGACCGGGCCGACCTGATTCTCGCCATCGGCCACGACACCATCGAGAAGCCGCCGTTCATCATGGGTCCCGACGGCCCGCTGGTGATCCACGTCGGCTACATGCCGGCCACCGTGGAGCAGGTGTACTTCCCACATGCCGAGGTGGTGGGCGACGTGGGTCCGAGCCTGACGCTGTTGGCCGATCGCGTCGAGGGCCGCCTCCCCAACGCCGGGGCTTTGCTGCCGCAGCGGGAGGGCATTCTCGCGCGCACCATGAGCCGTTCCACCGAGTCGCGTTTTCCGCTGACGCCGCAACGCATCGTCCACGACGTGCGCCAGGTCATGCCCGACGACGGCATCGTCGCGCTCGACAACGGCATGTACAAGATCTGGTTCGCGCGCTGCTACCCCACGCGAACCGCCAACGCATTGCTCCTCGACAACGCGCTCGCGACGATGGGCGCCGGCCTGCCGTCGGCCATGATGGCCGCGCTGCTCTACCCGCGACGCCGGGTGTTGGCAGTGTGCGGTGACGGCGGCTTCATGATGAATTCGCAGGAGCTCGAGACGGCCATTCGCCTCAAGCTCGATCTCGTGGTGTTGATCATCGAGGACAACGCCTACGGAATGATCCGCTGGAAGCAGTCGGTCGACCAGTTCACCGACTGGGGCATGACCTTCGGGAATCCCGATTTCGTGAAGTACGCCGACGCGTACGGTGCGAAGGGGCGCCGGGTCGAAACCGCGGAAGGACTGGCGCCGGCGATCGAAGCGGCCTTCGCCGAAGGCGGCGTGCAGATCATCGCAGTGCCGATCGACTATTCGGAAAACACCCGGGTGCTCGTCGACGAATTGCGCAACCGCGTCGCGGCCACAGTCGCCCAACCCGGAGCATTCACATGAAGATCAAGGCCGCGGTACTTCGGCAGATGGGCGTCGCGCCGCCCTATGCATCGTCCAGGCCGCTCTCGATCGAGACGGTCGACCTGGCGCCGCCCGGGCCGGGTGAGGTGCTGATCAAGGTGAGCGCCGCGGGCCTGTGCCATTCGGACCTTTCGGTCATCAATGGCGACCGACCGCGGCCGATGCCGATGGCGCTGGGCCACGAAGCCGCCGGCATCGTTGAAAGCCTGGGCGACGGCGTCACCGATCTGAAAGCAGGCGACCACGTGGTCGTGGTGTTCGTGCCCAGTTGCGGTCATTGCGCGCCCTGCGCCGAAGGGCGGCCGGCCTTGTGCGAGCCCGGTGCGGCTGCCAATGGCGCTGGCACGCTGCTGTCCGGCGCACGGCGCATCTCGCAGGTTGGACAGACCCTCCATCATCATCTCGGCTGCTCGGTATTTGCCGAGTACGCTACTGTCTCCCGTCATTCGCTCGTGAAGATCGACGACGCGGTTCCCCTGGACGAGGCCGCGCTGTTCGGCTGCGCCGTTCTGACGGGTGTGGGCGCGATCGTCAACACTGCAAAGGTGCCGTTGGGCGCTTCCGTCGCGGTGGTCGGCCTGGGCGGCGTCGGGCTCGCCGCGTTGATAGGTGCGCAGGCCGCCGGCGCGCGGCAGATCATCGCCATCGACCTGTCGGACGACAAGCTGGTGCAGGCACGCGGACTGGGCGCCACGCACACGGTGAATGCCGGGCAACCTGACGCGCTCGAACAGATCCGGGAATTCAGCGCGGGCGGCGTTGAGTACGCTTTCGAATTCGCCGGTTCGATCCCGGCGCTCGATCTGGCTTATCGGATCACGCGTCGCGGCGGCATCACCGTGACCGCTGGCCTGCCTCCATCGATCGCGACCTTGCCGCTGGCCGCTGTCAATCTCGTGGCGGAAGAGCGCACGCTCAAGGGCAGCTACATCGGAACCTGCGTTCCTTCGCGCGACGTCCCTCGCTACATAGCGCTCTACCGGCAGGGGCGCCTGCCGGTGGACAAGCTCCTCACCGGCCGGCTCGCGCTCGAAGAAATTAACCATGGTTTCGACCTCCTGCACGAAGGAAAGGCCACACGGCAAGTCGTCGTCTTCGACTGAAGGACCTCATGAACCGAAACAAGGTCGTCACCGCCGATGAAGCCATCGCGCTCATCCGCGATGGCGACAGCGTGAGCTGCTCCGGCTTCGTCGGCATCGGAACGCCGGAGGAACTGATCGTCGCGCTGGAGAGGCGTTTCGTGACAACGCAGAGCCCGCGTGACCTGACGCTGGTCTTCGCAGCCGCGCCGGGCGACGGCAAGTTGCGCGGCGTAAACCGGCTGGCCTACGAGGGCCTCATCAAGCGCGCCATCGGTGGCCACTGGGCACTGGTGCCGCGACTCGCCCAACTGGCTACCGACAACCTGATCGAGGCCTACAACCTGCCGCTGGGCACCATTTCGCACCTGTACCGCGATGCCGCTGCGCACCGCGCCGGCACCCTCAGCAAGGTCGGACTTGGCACCTTCGTGGATCCTCGCCAGAGCGGTGGGCGCGTCAACCAGCGGACGCAGGAGGAGCTCGTGCGGGTGATGGAAATCGACGGCGAGGAATGGCTCTTCTACAAAGCCTTTGCGGTCAACGTGGCGTTGATCCGCGGCACGACCGCAGACTCGGCCGGCAACATCACGATGGAGCACGAGGCGCTGTTGCTTGACGCGCAGGCGGCCGCCATGGCGGCGCGCAATGCCAACGGGCTGGTCATCGCGCAAGTCGAACGCATCGCTGCCGCAGGAACGCTCGACCCGCGCAGCGTGGTGGTGCCGGGTGTGCTGGTCGACTGCGTCGTGGTGGCGTCGCCGGAGCTTCATCATCAGACCTACGGCACCGCCTACAACGCTGCCTTCTCCGGCGAGTTGCGTGTACCGGCCAACAGGATCGCTGTCGCGGCGCTGGACGAACGCAAGCTCATTGCGCGCCGCTGTGCCTTCGAACTGCCGCTGGGAGGCGTCATCAACCTGGGCATCGGCATGCCGGAGGTTCTGGGCGCCGTGGCGGCCGAGGAACGCGTGCTCGACCACCTGACGCTGACAGCGGAGCCCGGAGTCATCGGAGGAATGCCCAAAGGCGGTCTGGACTTCGGCGCCGCAGTCAACACGCAGGCCCTGCTGCACCAGAACCAACAGTTCGACTTCTACGACGGCGGCGGCCTCGATCTGGCCTGCCTCGGCATGGCCCAGATCGATCGCGCGGGCAATGTCAATGTGAGCCGCTTCGGGACGCGGTTGGCCGGCGCCGGTGGCTTCATCAACATCAGTCAGAACGCGCGTCGGGTGGTCTTCGCGGGCACCTTCACGGCGGGCGGCCTCGAAGTCTGCATCGACGACGATGGAAAGCTGCGCATCGTGACCGAAGGTCGTGCGCCAAAGTTTGTCGCAGCCGTTGAACAGATCACTTTCAGCGGGCCTCAAGCCATGAGCAAGCGGCAGTCGGTGCACTACGTGACCGAGCGCTGCGTCTTCACGCTGCAGCCGGGCGGACTGCGGTTGACCGAGGTGGCACCGGGCATCGACATCGAACGGGACATCCTGGCGCACATGGATTTCCGGCCGTTGATCGAGAAAGTCAAATGCATGGATGCGCGGCTGTACCGCGCAGGCCCGATGGGGCTGTCGGCCGCGCTCCTGGACCTCCAGTTGACCGAGCGCCTGAGCTATGACGGCGAGCGGAACATCCTGTTCGTCAACTTCCAGGGGTACTCCATTCATGACATGGATGATGTCGACAGCGTGCGCCGGGTGTTCGCCGCCCAGTACCAGCAAGCCGGTCGGAAGGTGGCACTGGTTGCCAACTACGATGGATTCCGGATCGAGGAATCCGTGAGCGACTCGTACTTCGCGATGGTCGAGGAATTGCATGCGCAGTACTACAGCACCGCGACACGCTACACGACCAGTGCCTTCATGCGAATGAAGCTCGGCTCGTCGCTGTCCTCGCGCCAGGGGGCCGCACATCTGTTTGAAACGCAGGCCGAAGCGATTGAGTTTCTGCGTAGGCGACCGCTCATTTCGCCAGCCCAGCGCTGACACACCCGTTTGTGGCCTGATCTGGCTCATCACAGCCGCTGGGGTTGCGGCTATCGCGTTGATAGGTTGCGGCGGAGTGGCGCGGAAAACGCTCCTGCCAGCGCCACGGCCAAACCGGCCAGCGAACCTGCAACTGTCTTCTTCATGATGCTTTTCCCGTGCATCGGCGCCTGCCGAAAGATGTGGATCGATGGTCCTACTCGGAATCGAGTGCTAGTCGGATACCAATGCTGATGCCGCGGTAGTCCGGCGCATAGTCGCGCCGCGAAGCCGACCGCCACCCATCACCAGTGCTGTGCCAACTGCCGCCGCGCACAACCCGCTTGCTGCCGGTGGCGGAGCCTTTCGGGTCGGCGGCAGGACTGCTTGCGTAGTAGCTCGGGTCGTACGCATCCTGGACCCATTCCCACACGTTGCCGTGGATGTCGTGCAGTCCCCAGGCGTTGGCTGGTTTCTGTCCGACCGGATGCGTGCCACCGGTGGCAAAGCTTTCGCCGTGCCAGGCGTAGCGACCGAGTTGCGTTGCGTCATCGCCGAAAGAGTAGGTGGTGCCCGTTCCTGCGCGGGCGGCATATTCCCATTCCGCCTCGGTGGGCAGGCGATAGCGTTCGTGGCCCTCCTTCTGGTTCAGCCGCCGGATGAACGCCTGCGCATCGTCCCAGGACACGGTTGCCGGATGGGTCGGCCGGGTGATTCGTGCCGCCATGCCAGGCAGGTCGTAGTAAGGATTCGAGCGCGACTGGGCAAAGGAGCTTCCGCCCATCACCGCTTCCCATTGCGCCTGTGTCAATTCCATCGCGGCCAGGTAGAAGGGCCTGCTGATCGTCACGCGATGGCGGGGCTTTTCGTTGTCGCGTGCTTCGCCGTCTTCCGGGGTGGAGCCCATCATGAAAGTGCCTGCGGGGATTCGCGCGAAGGGAATGCCGATGGAATTGATGTACGCCGGACCCGCGGCGCTGGCTGTCGACACGACCAGCGCGATGGCGAAGGTGGCCAGCGAAGATGTCGTCATCGTTTTCGCGTTGCTCATGGCGCGACTTGGTATTGCGAGTCGCTGACCTTTTCCATCCAGTCCACGGCCTTGCCGTCTGACAGTTCGGTGATGGCGATGTGCGTCATGGCGGTGGTGGGCGCCGCGCCGTGCCAGTGCTTCTGCCCCGGTGGAATCCATACGACGTCGCCCGGCCGGATCTCTTGCACCGCGTCGCCCCAGCGCTGCACGCGGCCTGCGCCGGCGGTGACAACCAATGTCTGCCCGACTGGGTGCGTGTGCCACGCGGTGCGCGCACCGGGCTCGAAGGTCACGTAAGAACCCGTGGCGCGCGTCGGGCCGTTGGGCTTCGGGAACAGCGGGTCGACGCGAACACTGCCTGTAAAGAAGTCGGCCGGTCCCTTGGCTGACGGCTGTGTGCCGGCGCGCGCAATCTGCAGGCCGTCCTGCGCGAAGGCCGATGCGGCCATGGAAAGGGAGATCGCAGTCATTGCCATGGATTTCATGGGGAGTGTCCTTTCAGACGTCATGCCGCCGGCATCGAAGCCGTGTCGATGACAAAGCGGTACTTCACGTCGCTCTTGAGCATCCGTTCGAAGGACGCGTTGATGTCTTGCATGCGGATCACCTCGACATCGGAGGTGATGCCGTGCACGGCGCAGAAGTCCAGCATCTCCTGTGTCTCGGCGATGCCGCCGATGACCGAGCCCGCCACCGTCTTGCGGCCCATGACCAGGGGGGCGCTGTTGAGCATTGGGTCCAGCGGCCCGAGATAGCCGACCAGTACCAGCGTGCCGCTGATGGCCAGCGTGGCAACGTACGGGTTTACGTCGTGAACATAGGGCACGGTATCGATGATGAGGTCGAACTCGCCGTTGACGGCGGCCATCTGTGCCGCGTCGGTGGACAGCACCATGCGGTCGGCTCCCAGCCGGCGTGCATCGTCCCCCTTGCCCGCGGAGCGGGTGAACAGCGTGACATCGGCGCCCATCGCCTTGGACAGCTTGAGCGCCATGTGGCCGAGTCCGCCCAAGCCGACCACCGCGACCTTGCTGCTCTGCCCGACCTTCCAATGGCGCAGCGGCGACCACGTCGTGATGCCGGCGCACAGCAGCGGCGCAGCACCGGACAGTTCCAGGCCGTCGGGCACTTTCACCACGAACTTGTCCGAGACGACGATTCGCTCCGAATAGCCACCGAAGGTCGGCATGCGGTCATGGGGGTCGGTGCCGTTGTAAGTCGGCGTGAAGCCGTTCTCGCAATACTGCTCGAGCCCGCGTGCGCAAGTTCTGCAGTGCTGGCAGGAGTCGACCAGACAGCCAACGCCGACTGCATCGCCGGCCTTGAAGCCGGTCACACCGGCGCCGACTTCGCGCACGCGCCCGACGATCTCGTGGCCCGGCACCATCGGATACCTGGAACCGTCCCAGTCGTTGCGGGCGTTGTGAATGTCAGAGTGGCAGACCCCGCAGTAGAGGATGTCGATCACTACGTCGGTGGCGCGTGCATCGCGCCGCACGAAGTTGAAGAGGCCGAGCGGCGATGTCGGTGAGTGCGTCGCATAGCCGCGAACATTCATGACCATGGGGTCTTTCCTTTTTAGAGACAGCGGGACGCGCGCCGGCGTCCTGGAGCCGGTCTCGCATATTGGTAGACGAGACAATCAGATAGCCTGTGAAGGCATCTTCGATAGCAGCTTGTCCAGCGTGACCGGGTAGTCGCGCACCCGAATGCCGATGGCGTTGTAGACGGCATTGGCTACGGCCGCACCCACGCCGCAGATGCCGAGTTCGCCCACACCTTTGGCCTTCATCGGCGAGGAGATGGGGTCTGTCTCGTCCAGGAAGATCACCTCCTGGTGCGGGATGTCGGCATGAACCGGCACCTCGTAGCTGGCCAGGTCGTGGTTGACGAAAAAGCCCAGACGCTTGTCGATGGCGAGTTCTTCCATCAATGCCGCACCGACGCCCATCGTCATGGCGCCGATGACCTGACTGCGCGCCGACTTGGGGTTGAGAATGCGACCTGACGCGCACACGGCCAGCATGCGCCGCACCCGCACCTCGGCGGTGTAGGCGTCGACGGCCACCTCGATAAAGTGTGCGCCGAAAGTGGACTGCTGGTATTGCTTGTTCAACTCGGCGAACTCGATGGTGTCCTCGACCACGATCGGGTTGTCACCTGCTACCCCTGCGAGGGGCACACTGCGATCACCGGCGCGCACCATCCCGTCTGAAAAGTTCGCGATCGTCGCATCGAGGCCCGCGCGCTGCGCCACGGCCTCGCGCAGCTTCATGCAGGCGGCGTACACGCCGGCGGTGGAACAGTTGCCACCCCATTGCCCGCCAGAGCCTGAGGAAACCGGGAAGGACGAATCGCCGAGGAGCACCGTCACGCGCTCGAGCGGCATGCCCATCATCTCCGCGGCGGTCTGGGCGATGATGGTGTAGCTGCCCGTTCCGATGTCGGTCATGTCGGTTTCCACCGTCACCATCCCACGGTTGTCGAGCCGCACGCGCGCGCCCGACTTCGTGACCTGGTTATTTCTGAAAGCCGCCGCCATGCCGGTGCCGATCCACCAGCGGCCTTCACGCCGTTGCGCGGGCCGGACGCTGCGCTGTGCCCAGCCGAAGTGTTCGGCGCCTGTGCGCATGCACTCGATCAGGCGGCGCTGCGAGAACTTGCGTTCCGGCTTCGCGGGGTCCACCTGCGTGTCGTTGAGCACGCGCAGGTCGATCGGGTCCATGTTCAACTTCTCGGCCAATTCATCGATGGCGATCTCCAGCGCCATCAGGCCCGGGGCCTCGCCGGGTGCGCGCATCGCGTTGCCTTCAGGCAGGTCGAGCGTGGCCAGGCGGGTTCCTGTCAGACGGTTCTCGCCCGCATAGAGCCACAAGGTCTGCTGCACCGCATTCTCGGGCTTGCCGCCGCTCAGGTTGCCCGACCAGCTTTCGTGTCCGATGGCGGTGAGCTTGCCTTGCTTTGTCGCGCCCAGGCGGATGCGCTGGATGGTCGCGGGCCGGTGCGTGCTGTTGTTGGCCATCAGCGGCCGTTGCATCGCCACCTTCACCGGACGCCGCGCGACGCGCGCGCCGAGCGCCGCCAGCAATGCATCGGCACGCAGGAAGAGCTTGGCGCCGAAGCCGCCGCCGATGTAGGGTGAGATCACATGGACCTTGTCCCTGCCGATGCCCAGCGTCGTCGCCAGCTCGGTCGCGTTCCAGTTGATCATCTGGTTCGACGTCCACACCGTGACCTTGTCTCCGTTCCAGGCCGCTGTCGTGGCAAACGGCTCCATCATGGCGTGGGAATGGTCGGGCGTGGTGTAGGTTGCGTCGAGTTGCACCTCGGCCTTGGCAAAGGCTCCGGCAAAGTCGCCGATGGTGCTGTTGCGGTCGGTGGTCTTGTGCTCGGTCGATGCCCGGGCGTCGGCCAGGTCGAAGGTTCCGTCTGCTCGGGCGTATTCCACCTGGATCAACTGAGCCGCGGCGCGCGCCTGCTCGAAGGTCTCGGCCACCACGAGCGCAATGGCCTGGTGGTAATGCTCGACGATCGGGCCGCCAAGCAGCTTCGCGGTGTTGTAGTTGCCCTTGCCCAGCTTGCCGGCGTTCTCCGCCGTGACGATGGCGATCACACCCGGCGCGGCCTTGGCGCGGGCGTGGTCGATGGAGGTGATGCGGCCCTTCGCCACTGAGGCACCGACGATGTAGCCGTAAGCTGTATTGGGCGCGACGTCATGCCGCTCGTAGGCATAGCGGGCGGTGCCGGTGGTCTTGAGCGGTCCGTCGATGCGGTCTGTCGCTTTGCCGACGACCTTGAGTTGGTCGATGGGGTTGGTGGTCGCAGGTGTGTTGAATCTCATCGCTCAGCTCCTCGCTTCGGTCAACACAGCGTCGAGCGTGCGCTCGACGAGGGTCAATTTGAATTCGTTCTGTCCGGTGGGCTTGGCGCCGGCGAGCAGGGCGGCTGCCACGGCGGCAGCGCCACGCGGCATTTGCGCTTCGGCCGATTCGAGTCGCCATGGTTTCGGCGCGACGCCGCCCAGCGCCACGCGGCCAGTGCCATCGCGCTGCACGATGGCCGCGACGGACACCAACGCGAACGCATAGGAGGCTCGGTCGCGCACCTTCTGGTAGACGTGCTTGCCGCCGACCGGTGGCGGCAGCGTGACCGAGGTGATCAGCTCGCCGGGCAGCAAGGCGTTCTCCGCATGAGGGGTGCTTCCGGGCAGCTTATGGAAGTCCGCGATCGGAATGGTGCGGCGCACGCCACCGGGCCGAACGGTCTCGACGGTCGCGTCGAGCGCGCGCATCGCCACTGCCATGTCGCTCGGATGTGTGGCGATGCAGGCCTCGCTGGCGCCCACCACCGCCAGTTGACGGCTCACGCCGGCGATGGCCGAACAACCGCTGCCCGGCTTGCGCTTGTTGCACGCCTGGGCGGTGTCGTAGAAGTAGGGGCAGCGCGTGCGTTGCAGCAGGTTGCCGGCCGTGGTCGCCTTGTTGCGCAACTGCGCCGACGCGCCGGCGAGCAGCGCGCGCGAGAGCAGGCCGTAGTCGCGCCGCACGCGGGTGTCCGCGGCCAGGTCGGTGTTGCGCACCAGTGCGCCGATCCGCAGGCCGCCTTGCGGCGTCGCCTCGACTTTGTCGAAACCAAGGCCATTGACGTCGATGAGGTGTTGCGGCGTCTCGATCTCCAGTTTCATCAGGTCGAGCAGGTTGGTGCCGCCCGCGATGAAGCGCGCGTTGGGTGCGCGTGCAGCGGCCGCCACGGCCTGCGCGGGCGAGGTAGCGCGCTCGTAGGTAAAGGCTTTCATGCTTTCACTCCCGCCACTTCGCCGATCGCCTCGGCGATGTTGCTGTAGGCGCCACAGCGGCAGATGTTGCCGCTCATGCGCTCGCGGAACTCGACGGTGCTCAATTGCGGCGCCGCATTGAGGTCGGCCGTGACGTGGCTCGGCACGCCTTGCGCCATCTCGGCGAGCATGCCCACGGCCGAGCAGATCTGGCCCGGCGTGCAGTAGCCACACTGGAAGCCGTCATGCTTCACGAAGGCGGCCTGCATAGGGTGAAGATTGCCGGGCTGGCCCAGGCCTTCGATGGTCGTGACCTTGGCGCCGTGGTGCATGACGGCGAGGGTCAGGCAGGAGTTGATGCGCCGGCCTTCGACCATCACCGTGCAGGCGCCGCATTGTCCGTGGTCGCAGCCCTTCTTGGTGCCGGTAAGGTGTAGGTGCTCGCGCAAGGTGTCGAGCAGGGTCGTGCGGGTGTCGAGCATCAGGCGGTGCGTGCTCCCATTGACCGTCAGGGTCACGGGCATGGGCGCGGGCTCGCCGGCTGTGGGGGCCGGTGCGGCTTCGGCGGGCAGCGCGCCCGCCATCGCCGGCACCGATGCGCTCGCAGCGCCAGCCTTCAGCAGGCCACGGCGCGAAATGGTGAACTCATCGGGGTGGGTCATGTCGTGTTCCTTCATCCAGTTGCGTGGTGAGCAACCGCTCGGATTGCACCGCAGGCCACGGTAGCTCCGCCGGCGGACCGGCATAGCAGCCGACCTCGAAATGGACTGTAGGTGGGCGCCCGCGCGCCGACTAGACCGTACGACCTTGAAGGACCGACAAGCTGCTGTTGATAATGGGCTCGGAAAGAATCATCTATGCCCATCAACGAGCTACGGTCAATTGCGACTTTCGCCAAGGCTGCTGAGCTTGGCAGCCTGCGTCAGGCGGCGGCCGCGCAGGGCATGACGCCGCAGGCGGCTAGCCAGGCCTTGGCCCAGCTGGAGCGACATTTGGGCGTACGGCTGTTCCACCGCACGACACGCAGCTTGTCGCTCACGGACGAGGGCCGACAGTTCCTGGAAGGTGCGCAGCCCGCGCTGGTCGCTATGCAGAGGGCTCTTCTCATGGCGCGGCAGTCGAAGGATGAGATCGCGGGACCGCTGCGCATCGTCGGGCCTCATTCGGTGTTCGCGCCGGTGCTGTGGCCCGTGCTCGACGAGTTCTGCCGCTTGCACCCGGAAGTCCAACCCGACGTGCAATTGGATGATCGCATCGGCAACTGGGTCGAGGACCGTGTTGATGTGGGCTTTCGCGTCGGTCCTTCGCCGGCTGAGGGTGTGATCGCGCGCAAGCTGTTTCCGCTTCAACTCATCATTTGCGCCGCACCGTCGTACCTTGCCGCTCATGGTGCGCCAGACAGCCTGCACGCCCTCGCGGCTCACCGCTGCAGCGTGTTTCGTCATCCAAGCACCGGCAAGATCCTTCCCTGGTTCCTCAAGGTGCAGGATGGCATCGTGCAGCACGAAGTCATTCCTGCGCTGTGCGTCAACGATGAAATCCTAGAGACAGAAGCAGTTCTGGCCGGCCACGTGCTTGGGCTGCTCACAGGCGTCACGGCCGCCCCGCACATCCGCGCAGGGCGCCTGGTGCCCGTACTCACCGAACATGTGGCCGATCAGTCCAGTGCCTTCGTGTACTACGGCAGCCGCACCGATCAACCGAGGCGCGTCAGGGCTTTCATCGACCTGGCAGTCCAGCGCCTGACCAACAACCCTGCGTATGTCCTCACCGCGAAGGAGTTGCGTAGCGCACAAGCGAAGGGGCGCAGGGCTTAGGAGTCTGAACGGCAAACGGCTTGTAGCCGCGGATTCGGGTGTGCGGTCGACCGGTTGGCCGTTTGACCGTCGTGCGTATGCAGAGTTGCCGATGGTCAATTGCTTCGCGTTCAGTCGCACTCGATCACGCTTTGCGCGATGGAGTCCTGGCGAAAGCGCGTGGCTCCGGCGCCGGGGTACTCTCGCGGAGCGCCGCGATGACAAGGTTGAGTGCAGGTGACGCGCGGCGGCTGGCGTAGTAAAGATGATACCCAGGATAGGTGATCCTCCAGTCATCCAGACAGGTCTCAAGTTGTCCGGCGTCGATGAATGGCCGCACGAGATCCTCGGGAAGCCAGGCCAGCCCGTGGCCCGCCAGCGCAGCCGAGACCAGCAGGTCGTTGTTGTTGAACACGAGGCGCCCGCTGACATGGCTGACGACCGTGCGGTTGCCCTGTGAAAACTCCCAGTTCAACAGCCCTCCGTGGGTCGGAAGGCGCATCGTGATGCAGTCGTGTGTGTCTAGCTCAGGCGGCGTTGCGGGCCGTCCGTGCTCCGAAAAGTAGTGCGGCGCTCCGACAACGGCCAGTCGAAGATCGGGCGAGATCCGTACCGCGATCATGTCCCTGGCAACGTCTCCCCCGAGCCGCACACCGATGTCGAAGCGCTCCGCGACGATGTCGGTAAAGCGGTTGTCGGCACTGACCTCGATCTTGATGTCAGGGTATTGCGTCAGCCATGGCAGCAGCCGCGGCCAGACCAGCGTTTTGACCGCGTGTTCTGTCGCCGTGATGCGGACGAGACCCGCCGGCTTGCCGCGCAGTTCGCCAAGAACGGCGAGTTCAGCCTCGATATCGGCCAGCCGCGGCGCGACTGTCTGATAGAGGCGCTCGCCGGCCTCGGTGGGCGAGACGCTGCGCGTCGTCCTGTTGAGCAGCTTTAAGTCGAGTCGGCTTTCCAGGTTGCGGATCGTCTGGCTAAGGGAAGACTGGGTGATCCCGAGCTGCGCCGCCGCGCGGGTAAAGCTCCCTGCCCGCACCACCGCGGCAAAAGCCCCAAGATCGTTTAGGCGTCCCATTCATCGTTTCCTCTACTAAGTGAATGTCCGTTTAGCAGTCTAGTCAATTAATGGGCTCGCGCCTAAATTCAGTCCATCGCAACGAAAGCCATGGAGAACCTTATGAAGACACGACAGCTCGGAACCAACGGACCTGTTGTTTCCGCCCTCGGCCTCGGCTGTATGGGGCTCAGTTTTGGTCTCGGCCCGGCCGCCGATCGCCAGGAAGGTATTACGATGATCCGTGAGGCGGCGGCCCGCGGTGTCACGCTGTTCGACACGGCAGAGGGCTACGGCCCCTTCACCAATGAATTGCTCGTCGGCGAAGCCCTGGAGCCGATCCGCGATCAGGTGACGATTGCGAGCAAATTCGGGTTCAAGCTCGACGAGAACGGCGCGATCGTTGGCCTCGACAGTCGGCCTACGCATATCCGCGACGTGGTCGAGGCGTCGCTCAAGCGCCTTCGCACCGATCGCATTGATCTGCTGTACCAGCACCGGGTCGATCCGGCCGTGCCGATCGAAGACGTAGCAGGAACCGTCAAGGACCTGATCGCCGAAGGCAAGGTCAAGCATTTTGGGCTGTCGGAGGCTGGCGCCGCGACGGTCCGCCGCGCGCACGCCATCCAGCCGGTGGCCGCTATCCAGAACCATTACTCACTCTGGATGCGCGAGCCCGAAGCGGCTCTCCTTGATCTTTGCGATGAGCTTGGGATTGGCTTCGTCGCATGGGGTCCTCTGGGCCAGGGCTTCCTGACCGGGCAGATCACGCCGGACACGAAGTTCGATGACGCGAATGATCTGCGCGCCACGTTTCCGCGCTTCACGCCGGAAGCGTTGAAGGCCAACTTTGCCGTCGTGGATTTTTTACGCGACCTCGGCGTACGCAAAGGCTGCACGCCGGCCCAGATTGCGCTCGCATGGCTTCTGGCGCAACGTCCGTACCTCGTTCCGATACCGGGCGCCACCAAACCGGCGCATCTGGATGACAACCTGGCAGCAGCAGACCTCGTCCTGACGCCGGCTGACCTCGAAGAGATCGACACGGCCTTTGCCACGATCGATGTCAAAGGCGAACCGCTTTCCGAGGGTCTCAGCGCAATGGAAGACAAGTGAGAAACGGAAGATGACAAACATACTGATCGTCGGGGCTAACGGGCAGCTTGCCCGTCATACGACGGCCCGCTTTCTGGCCGAAACCGATGCACGCCTGACGCTGTTTTTGCGCCGCGCTGCGCGGCTGCCCAACCCGCACCCGGACCGCGTCACCATCATCGAAGGCGATGCCACCGACCAGATAGCGCTCATCGCTGCCATGGAGGGCCAGGACGTTGTCTACGCCAATCTGGCGGGTGAGATGGAACACCAGGCGCGCGCCATTGTTGATGCAATGCACGCAGCTGGACTGAAACGCCTGATCTTCATCAGCTCGATGGGAATTTATGGCGAGGTGCCGGGGGAGCGCTACCGCAGCATTCTTGATCCTTATCGCGACTCTGCGGCCGTGATCGAAGCCTCAGACTTGGACTACACGATCCTGCGGCCCGGCTGGTTCACGCGCGCTCCGTCCATCGACTTCACTGTCACTCAGAAGGGTGAGCCGTTCAAAGGTCATGACGTGTCCATGAACAGGCTGGCCTATCTCATCACCAAGCTTTGCCTGTCACCGTCGCTGCATGTGCGCTGCAGCCTTGGCGTCGGCAACTAGTCCGAAGCACCAACAGAAGAAATTCCTCATGCAACAGCGTCAACTCGGCAAAGGCGGTCTCTCCGTTTCCATTCTCGGTCTTGGCTGCATGGGCCTCAGCTACGGCTACGGCCCGGCCACCGACACATCCGAGGCCGTCAAGCTGATCCGCGCAGCCTTTGATCGCGGCGTCTCGTTCTTTGATAGCGCAGAAGCTTACGGCCCTTTCATCAACGAAAGCGTCGTTGGTGAAGCGCTCGAACCCATGCGTGACCAGGTCGTGATCGCTACGAAATTCGGCTTTAAAGAGGGCGACACGCACAAGGGCCTCGACTCACGCCCCGAGCGCATCCGGCAGGTCGCAGAAGAAGCATTGAAGCGCCTGCGCACCGACCGCATCGATCTCTTCTACCAGCACCGCACCGACCCCAATGTGCCGATCGAGGATGTCGCGGGAACGGTCAAGCAGTTGATTCAGGAAGGCAAGGTCAAGCATTTCGGTCTCTCCGAAGCCGGACCCGACAGCATCCGCTGTGCGCATGCGGTCCAGCCGGTCACGGCCCTTCAAAGCGAATATTCGCTGTGGTGGCGTGAGCCGGAGAAAGAAATCCTTCCGCTGCTGGAAGAGCTCGGTATCGGCTTTGTGCCATTCAGCCCGCTGGGCAAGGGTTTCCTTACCGGCGCTATTGATGAGAACACAGCCTTCGGCGCCACGGATTTCCGCAACAGCGTTCCGCGCTTTGCGCCCGAGGCACGTCAGGCCAATCGCGCGCTCGTCGACAGTCTCACCCGCATTGCGTCGCGCAAGGGCGTGACGCCCGCTCAGCTGGCGCTGGCGTGGCTGCTGGCCCAGAAGCCCTGGATCGTGCCGATCCCCGGCACGACCAAGCTTCCTCGCCTGGAAGAGAACCTTGGCGCGGCAGACGTCTCACTCAGCGCGGCAGATCTCGCAGACATCGAGGCGGCGGTCAGGCAAACGCCGGTACAGGGCGAGCGCTATTCCGCCGATCGCCAGAAGCTCGTTGGCCGCTGAATGAACGATCCGGCACGGATTGCCCACGCCGGTCATCACACGACCAAGAAAAGGAAGAGCCATGAAAGAAGTTGTTGTACTGATCGGCGCCGGATCTATCGGCCAGGCGGTTGCGCGGCGTGTGAGCGCCGCCCGCAAAATCCTGCTTGCTGACCTCAAGCAGGAAAACGCGAACCGAGCGGCCGAGGTGTTACTCGATGCCGGCTTCGAGGTCGTAACCGGCACGGTCGATGTCTCCAAGCGCGAGTCCGTTCATCATCTCGCTGAGCAGGCCGCCGCGCTCGGGTCCGTTACCCGCGTCATCCACGCAGCCGGCGTCTCGCCGTCGCAGGCATCGCCGGACACCATCCTGCATGTCGACCTCTATGGCACAGCGCTTGTGCTTGAGGAATTTGGAAACCTGATTGCAGCCGGAGGGTCAGGCGTTGTCATTGCATCGCAGTCCGGACACCGTCTCGGCGCCCTCAGTGAAGAGCAAAACCGGGCTCTGGCACTGACACCTGCTGACGATCTTCTGAACCTGGCCTTCTTGCAGGCCGGTGAGGTCAAGGACTCTTTGCATGCGTATCAGCTTTCGAAGCGCGGCAACGCGCTGAGAGTCATGGCCGAAGCGGTGCGCTGGGGCAAGCGCGGCGCGCGTATCAACACGATCAGCCCGGGCATCATCTTCACGCCGCTTGCGCGTGATGAGCTGACAGGGCCGCGCGGTGAAGGTTATCGCCGGATGCTCGAACTCAGCCCTGCAGGCCGCGGCGGCACGCCGGATGAAGTCGGTGCCATTGCTGCGCTTTTGATGGGGCCGGAAGGCACCTTCTTTACCGGCAGCGACATCTTGATGGATGGCGGTGTGACCGCCTCCTACTTCTACGGCGATCTTGCTCCCGCACCAATGTCATAAGGAGAACTTCCATGCTGCTCAAACGCGCCGGTTCGCAGGCTTCGCAAAAAGGTCCCGAAGAATATTTCACCGGGACCGTTCGTATCGATCCGCTCCATAGCGCCGGCGAACCCGCGCGCGTGTCGTGCGCCAACGTGACGTTCGAGCCGGGCGCCCGCTCGGCGTGGCACACCCATCCGCTCGGCCAGATCCTCGTCGTGACGGCCGGCTGCGGCTGGACCCAATGTGAGGGCGAGCCCATCGTGGAGATCAGGGCGGGAGACGTGATCTGGTGCCCGCCTGGCCACAAGCATTGGCATGGCGCCACACCCACCGCCGCCATGACGCACATGGCGATCCAGGAATCGCTCGATGGCAAGGCCGTGAACTGGCTTGAAAAGGTGACTGACGAGGAATACCGTGCCGGTCCGACCTGAGAAAAGGAGCATCGCAGCAATGGCCGATGTCCCTGACCGGACGCGACGCGAAGTGCTGACTGCCGTGGCCGGCATTTCACTGGGGAGCACGATGCCCGCTTCTGCTTTGGCGCGGGGCATTGCGCGACCGGATGGGCCTTTCCTGGTCGCATATTTCTCTCGGTCGGGAAACACGCGCGTTGTCGCCGGCTTGATCCAGCGCGCCTTCGGCGCGGACATCTTCGAAATCCTTCCGGCAAACCCCTACCCGGACGAATACCTGGCAACCGTTGAACAGGCACGTCAGGAACGCGACAGGAACATCGAGCCTCCCCTGAAAACGAAGGTGCCCGAAATTGCCCACTTTGCAACGGTCTTTCTCGGGATGCCCATCTGGGGCGAGACGGCGCCACCGATCATTCGCAGCTTTCTGTCATCGCACGACTTGTCTGGCAAAACGCTCATCCCGTTCATCACGCATGGCGGCTACGGCCTTGGCAGCAGCGAGCGCGTCATCGCTCGCTATGCATCCCGCGCCCAGCTACGACCTGGGTTCACGATGCAGGCCGACCAGGAACGCCAAACCATGGACCGCGTCCATGCCTGGCTAGGCAGCCGGCCGGCTCAATAGTTCGTCATCAGGCAGGCCCGACCCCCGGGCAGGAAGCGTGGGGCATGGCTGGCGGCGCTTAAAAAGTTCTGAGATGGGTTTCATGGGCACTCCATGGAAGTGATGGGGGTCACTTGCAAGAGCCGCGCCGTTCGATGGGCGAGCTCAGCAAACGAGCCGTTGCCGCGCTTGATTTCCAGAGGATCTCGGTGTTCATGCGCGAAGGGTCCTCGAAGGCACTTGATTCCAGAGGATCGCTACCTCAGCGTAAAACGGGATCGAATGTCGAAGCCGCTTCTCAATCCGGGTGATGGTCCGTGAGCTGTCGGACGACCGCGTCGCGACCGAAGCGCTCGCCAGCCGCTTCTTCTGGATTGATCCACTCTGGCAGCTGCAGTAACAAATACGCGGCCAGACCCTCTAATCGTGGCTCATAGGTCCGTCGCAAACGTCGGATGGCCTCCAGGGCGGGCTCGTCGTCGCGCCAGTCCGGCAATATCCGGCGAATGGTGGGGGTGACAAGGCGCAGCGCCTCCGGATCCAAGAGGCGGGTCGACACTTGCCGGGCCGGCGCCACCCGCAGAGACTCACTCGCTTCATCGAGAACGCGTCTGAGCGCGCAGAAAGTGGCGGTGGCCTGAAGGCGTCGCACGTCGTCGGCGCCAGCAATCAACAGCGTGCACACGTCTAGCACCACCGCCAGCGAACCTAGCCATGAATGGCCCTCGTGCTGCGACCGGTAAAACGCCAACATCGGGTAGACGGCCTGACTCTCGACAAGGTCGCTGGCCCAAATCTCCCAGTCCCTCAGCCAGCGTTCGAGTGCCGCCGAAGTGCCATGCATATGCCAACCGAGCAGAGCCGCAGCGGTTGGCGGCGTACCCGCGCGCGCGGAAAACTCGATCAACTGAAGATCTCGGCGCGTGAAGTGCTGATAGAGCACTGGCAGATATCCGATGGTCAGCGCGATGAAACCGAATCCGGTGCCCGCCTCCACTATCACCAGCAGGCGCGCGAGCGAATGGTGTGGCACGTTGTCGCCGTAGCCGAGCGTGAAGAATGCATCCCCACTGACAATGATCTGATCGACCAGCCCAACGGAGCCGGAGTCCGGGACGAGACCTTGCAGCCCCCATTGCATCAATCCAAAGCCGACGATGAGGCTGGCCGCCCACAGGGCGAAGAGCATGACCATCGACAGCGGTCCGAAGACCCCGATGAAGTCCTCGCGCCGTCTGCCGCTGGGCCAAAGATCGGCGCACCAGACCCAAGCCGCCCAAGTGCACTTGAAGAAGTAACGGTTGAGACGCAGCCGGCGGCGTACGGGGCGCGGTAGCAGAACCACTTCGAAGGCATCGATCAAGGTCGCCAGCGCCAGGACGACGCCGACAAGTATGGCGATCAGGGTCATCAAGGGTCGTCCCAGGAAGAAAGATTCATCATGCCTTGTTCGGATTCAGCCTAGCCAGCCTTTCGGCGAGTTCATCGATGAAAGGCGGTCCGCTCGAGCCGTTGTTCGATGACCGGCGTCCGATTTTTCGTGGCGGTCCCCGCTGCGCTCCTCGGGCGTATGCGGTTGACCCCTGTCTTGCTCATCCAGGAGGCAATTTAGCGCGCGTTTTGCATCGATCACCGTCGGACGACGCGGCATGGAGCGCCACCGGGCACAGACCGGCTTGTGGGCCCACGCACCGGGCGGCATGGGGTAAGGGCATGGGGCAGATCCTGCTGTCGATGCCGGTCAGCGTTCCGCGCGCGCTTCTCGAACCTGAACAGGAAAGGTCAATGCCATGACTTCTGGACCCCATAGCACCGTGGTGCATTGCGTTCGCAAAGGGCGTGCGCAGTGAATCACGATCCGGCGGGAAGAACGACGCAATATCGCTCGCTGGGTTCCGCGCAGGCGTTGTCGCCGCCGCCGACGGATTTGCGCGCCATCGTGATTACGGGCGCGGGCGAAAGGCGTTCTGCGCAGGCGCGGACCTTAGCCGTGGAACCGGGATATTCTCATACGCCTCGACGCTGGCCTGGTTCGCCCGATGCGCATCGTTCCCCAATCAGGTTCCACCGAAACGAGTGCGGCCTTCGCGTAGCGCCTCGCTCGGGCGATTACCGCATGCTGGGCTCGCAGGCAGCGGACCGATTTGCAAAGAACGTACTTCTACCCCAGTGAACGAAGCAAGTCAGAAATACAGGCCAACGACCTCGCAGACCTCACCATCGCCAACGACCGGAAGGGCAAGTAACGAGCGCAGCCCGGCGGCTTGTGCTTCGTCTGCGGTGAGCGCCGCATGAACGGCGCCTCCACTGGCGGCCTGTGCCGCACCGCTTCGCCAGGCCAGTCCGATCGGACCCAGCGCGTCGATCGGCCAGGCCTGCGAGCCGCCGCACGGTAGCGGACCATTGATCTCGCAACGACCGACGGCACGCTGCAGTTGGAGGCCCTCTGCGTCTGGACGCCAGATTTCGGTTCGAAGGGATTGGCATGCTTCTCGCCTTCTGATCCGCAAACCTCAAGCTGGCGCAGCGCGGCCGCCGTCGAAGCATGGCTCTCGAAGCTGGGCGATCTCACGCTCCGACTGCTCCTGTTGACGCTGGAGCTGCGAGGTGAGGTCGGTGGCTCACTGTTCAGCGCCGGCGGGCTCGCTCGCGTAGGGTGGCCGGTTCGACCTGAGCCTCTTGATGCTGTCGCGACCACGCGGCGGCCGCGTCGCGGTGCACCTCAATCAAATCAATGAGTTGCGAGATGCTCTGGCGTTTGGCGGGACGTTGGTTTTCGTGCATTTTGTGGCGATGCCGAAATCGTGAGCCCGGTGGCCGCCTCCGACGCCGTCACTGCCACGATGAAACGGCGGGCTATTCGCGCGCGGCCTGTCGAGCAGCCGGTCCTTGCCTGATCAGCGCCTTCGCGTACCGCTGCACTGCGAAGTGAACGTGCCGCGGAAATTGATGTACTCGAAATGCACCGGTCCAAGCCGACGCAGCCATTCGTCCTCAACGTCCATGCCTTCCTTTCGCCAACGGTCGACCGAGGCAACTCCAGAGTGCTACGACACCATGCTCTAAACGTCGCATATGCCGCCAACAGCAGTCGTTGGTCCGTACGCCGCAGTTGGGCATGGGGACGGGAAACGGAGCGCGCGCAATGCGTTGTCCCTGTCGTCATGCTCTGCCGACAGCCGACGGCGCCCGCGGAGCGGGCCGAGCCCGCTTCCATTCAATCGGCCTTGATGCCGCGTTGGCCCGTCTACACGGCGACTGGTGATGCCTACGCCGAGATCGGAGCCACGCCAGTTGCGAAGTCCGGACTGGCGACCGCGTTCGGACAATAGTGAGGCATGGGTGGGGCGGGCTCGCTTCCCACCCGACGGAGTCAGGCAGCCAGGCGCGCTGCCAGCTGCCGCGCGGTTCGCGCGCTGGCGCCCTTGCCGGTAATCGCCAGCGCCGGGGGGCTGGCCAGCATCCGCTCGAAGACCGCCCGCACTTCTTCCGCCCCGATGTCGTCGATCATCGCAATCGCTTCGGCCATCGGCGTCACGGTCCCGCTGGCGAAGAGCTCTTCGACGGCCTGCTCCATCGTTGCGTAGGTCCGCTCCTCTGCGCGCACGCGGGACACGGTCAGCTGGTTCTTCGCCCGCTCCAGGTGCACCGGATCGATGGCGGTGGCCTGCGCACGCAACAGGCCTCCCATCGCCGTCACCAGCGCGTCTAATTTGTCCGGGGTAGTGACCGCATGCACCACGAAGTTGGCCCAGACGTCTCCGCTGTCGATTGTGGAATGCGCCGTGTAGGCCAGGCCGAGCTGCTCCCGGACTGTGTCAACCAGGGGCGCCGACATCCCGCCTCCAAACAGGTTGGCCGCCAGCGCAGCCGCAAGGCGCCAGCGCTGGTGCGACATCTCCTGTTGCAGCGCGGGCGCCAGCGGATAGGCAATGTTCAGGAACACCTGCGACACCTGCGTAAAGCGCCGGGCCATGGCATGACCGATGTACTTCGCGGGCGCCCGCTGTCGCGTCACGGGTAGGTCGGCCGACGGGGGCATCGCTGCAAAGAGTTCCCCGGCGAGCGCCACCCAGGCTTCGACGTCGAGGTTCCCGGCCCCAGCGACGACGGTCTTTTCCGCGACGTAGTAGGACTGCACGTGCCGGACCAGGTCGTGCCGGGTAAAGCCTTCAATGTTGCCGACGGTGCCGATCACGGGCATGCCCATCGGGTCGTCGCCCCAGATCGCGCGGTCGAGCAATTCGCTGGAGTAGTCCTGTGGGTCCTCCTCGTACTCGATGGCCTCCTGGCGAATCACTTCCAGCTCGCGCTGCAGTTCACTGTCGGGAAATGTGCTGTTCAAGACGATGTCGGCTGTCATGCGCAGCAACTGCTCAGCGTGCCGGCCCAGGCCGGTCATGAAGTAGCCGGTGGTGTCCTTGCCAGTGAACGCGTTGACATCCGCTCCGAGCCGCTCCGCGTCCAGGTTGATGGCCTGAACCGAGCGGGTGGTGGTCCCCTTGAACGCCATGTGCTCCAGGACATGGCCGATGCCGTTGGTGACCGGCGTCTCGTCCCGGGAGCCGACACGCAGGAACACGCCCACACTGGCGCTCTGCGAATGGGGAATGTGAATGGCGAGCAGCCTCACCCCGTTTGGTAGCGTGTGGAGGACCGTGGAGGTGCGCTCCGCCTGCAGTCGGACCATGGCTCAGCGGCCTTCCGGCTGCTGCAGCCTGACGCCGATGCCATAGAGCGCGAGCAGGCCCAGCACGTGCCCCATGGCCATACCGGCCCCCCCCGCTTCAATGCGGCCGATGGTTTGGACATGCACGCCAATGCGCGCGGCCGCGGCGGTTTGGCCCTCGCCGGCCGCCGATCGGGCCAACCTTGCAGCTGCCCCAAAATCTCGGATTGCCTGCATGGCGTCGCCGCCGATGTCTGCCGAGATGCGCTTTCCTTGAGTCATGGGTGCATTGTCGCTGCGCGCGCGACCTGATCGATTCCGTGTTTCGGTAGCCCGTCGCCGCCGGGGGCCGAAAGCGGAAGTTCGCCGTTCGAGTTGCGCCAGGGAACTCTGGCGCGGGGCACACAGACTCACACGCCGAGCATGTGCGGCAAGGGCACCAGCTCACTAGCCATAAGACCCTGCAGATAGCGGCGGGCATGTGCCTTGCCCACAGCGTGCACGATGAATGACATCTGCGCATGGAGACTGGTATCGTTCGGGCGGGCGGACTTGCTGCACACATCGGCAGTCGGCACTCCGAGGCCCGCGGCACCGGTCGCGTCAAAGTCCGACCTGCGCGCCAAGCCGGCGGCGACGTCAAAGATCGCCCGACGCGCGTCATGCATACTCATGGATAGCTTGAGGAGCTGGATCAAGCTCGCGATCACGGCCTCTTCGCTGCAGGCGTTGTCGAGCACTTGTGCAGCAACAAGAAGACAGCCGCGGTCCACCCGAGTCTGGCCACAACATTGTTTGCGCGATAGCCGGGGAGTTCCGGTGTCCCAAGCCAGGCGTCCGTGAGCAACGGATCGGGCGGGACGTGGGGCAACGTCGATTCGTTGGTCATGTGCTTTCTCCTGCGGCTCAGTCTTTGCCTACCTTGTCTGCGAGTCGGACAAAGCCTACGTGGTGGACCTCATGTACCGCGGGCTCTGCAGGACAGGGCGCGCCCACTCGCGCCTCGGTACCCGCGGGACGGCGCCCATTCAAAGGAAGTTAGGTCGCCTGCCACACAGCCGGCGTCGAAGGCGTCGCCCCAGCTTGTACACGGCTCATCCGCTGCGGCCAGCGCTTCCCAGACACTCGCGTCCTCTTTCGACTCGAGGAGCAGCCAGTAGAAATGCCCTGGGTCGGGCTCGTCGACCGTAATCGCGATCTTGCGCAGGTAGGTGGTCATCGAGTCGGGGGGACTGTTCGGAAAGGATATACCCGCTCCGAAGGACAAACTTGCGTGAAACTGGACGGGCGCATGGAGATCTCCTCCGGGTCGGTCCGACGCCGACGAGCCGGCTACCTGAAATCCCGGCTCGATACACGAATCTCGCCCAGCAGAGGCGTGTGGTTCCAGAGGTTCGTCGCGACGAGCGAGTTCACCCCCTTCGCGCTCTGCCAGGTCCCCTGCACAGTAAGCAGGCGCGACTGGCGCAGCACCGACCGCTGGGCTTCCGCGAGCTTCGGCCAGACGATGATGTTCACCGTCCCGGTCTCGTCCTCGAGCGTCGCGAAGATCACCCCCTTGGATGTGCTCGGCTGCTGGCGGTGCGTGACGATGCCGCTGGCCGTGACCTGGTCGCGATCGTGGGCCTGCGTGCGCAGATCCTCTGCCGTGCGGACGCCCAGGTCGGCGAGGCGGTGCCGGATCAGCGCAAGCGGATGCCGCCGCAGGCTCAGGCCCATCGACGAATAGTCGTCGGCAACCTCTGAGCCTTCGGAGGGCTCTCCGAATGCAAACGGCTCCTCGGTCGTGCGCGCCTTGCGCAGCATCTCGGTCGGCCGGGTGTCAACGCCCGCGGCTTCCCAGACGGCACCCGGTCGCCGCCCCGACAAGGTCAGCAGCGCGTCGGCGCCCGACAGGCACCGGAGGTCGTGCGCATCGAGCGCCGCGCGCTTGACCAGGTCCTCGACGCTCGCGAAGGGTCCGTCCTGGCGTACCGCCACGATTCTTTCTGCGGCCTGCTCGCGCATCCCGACGATGCGCGACATCCCGAGGCGCACCGCACGCAGCGGCGTCGCGTAGCTCGCATCCCAGCGGGGCAGAGCGCTGGCTTGCGTCACCTCCTCGAGCGTGCTGGCCCAGTCGCTGACCGTGACGTCCACCGGCCGCACGACCACGCCATGGTCCCGTGCGTCGCGCACGAGCTGCGCGGGTGCGTAGAAGCCCATCGGCTGGCTGTTGAGCAGGGCCGCGAGGAAGGCATCGGGATGGTGCCGCTTGAGGTAGCAGGACACGTAGACCAGCAGCGCAAAGCTCGCGGCGTGGCTCTCGGGAAAGCCATAGGAGCTGAAGCCCTCGACCTGCTTCGCAATCTGGCCCGCGAATTCGGCCGTGTAGCCCTTTTGCAGCATGCGCTCCACGAGGCGGCGCTGATGCACCGCGAGTCCGCCGCGCTTGCGCCAGGCGCCCATCGCGCGGCGCAGCTGGTCGGCCTCGCCGGCCGTGAAGTCCGCCGCGAGCATCGCGATCTGCATCACCTGCTCCTGGAAGATCGGCACGCCGAGGGTGCGCTCGGTCGCCTTCTTGATCTCGTCGCTCGGGTAGGTCACGGCTTCCTCGCCCGCGCGGCGCCTCAGGTACGGATGCACCATGCCGCCCTGGATTGGCCCGGGCCGCACGATCGCCACCTGGATCACGAGGTCGTAGAAGCAGCGCGGGCGCATGCGCGGCAGCATCGTCATCTGCGCGCGGCTCTCGATCTGGAACACCCCGACCGTGTCCGCCTTGCAGATCATGTCGTAGGTCGCCGGATCCTCGGCCGGCACTTCCTGCATGCCGAAGGGCACACTCAGCTTCATCGCCACCAGGTCGAGCGCGCGGTGGATGGCCGTGAGCATGCCGAGCGCGAGCACGTCGACCTTGATCAGCCCCAGCGCATCGAGGTCGTTCTTGTCCCACTGGACGACGCTGCGGTTCTCCATCGATGCGTTCTCGACCGGCACGAGGCGGCTGAGCTTGTCGCGTGCGATCACGAAGCCGCCCGGATGCTGGCTCAGGTGCCGCGGGAAGTCGCGGATTTCATTGGCCAGGTGCAGCCACTGCTTCACCCGGCGGTCGGTGGGGTCGAGCTCGTTCTCGAGCAGGCAGGCGTCGCTGACCCACTGCTCGTCGGTGCCGTAGGCGGTCTTCGCGAGCCGGTCGACGACCTCCAGCGCAAAGCCGAACGCCTTGCCGACATCGCGGATCGCGGACTTGCTGCGGTACGCGATCACGACACCCGTCAGCGCCGCACGGTCGCGCCCGTACTTGCGATAGATGTACTGAATCACTTCCTCGCGGCGCTGGTGTTCGAAGTCGATGTCGATGTCCGGTGGCTCCTTGCGCTCGACGCTGATGAAGCGCTCGAACAGCACGTTCATGCGCTCCGGGTCGACCTCGGTCACGTAGAGGCAATAGCAGATCGCCGAGTTGGCCGCGGAGCCCCGGCCCTGGCACAGAATGCCGCGATCGCGCGCCCAGCGTACGATGTCCTCCACCGTCAGGAAGTACGCCTCGTAGTCGAGCTGGCGGATGACTGCCAATTCATGCTCGATCTGGCCGCGCACCTTGTCGGGAAGCTTCGAGGGAAAGCGCTTCTGCGCGCCGGCGTAGGCGAGCTTGCGCAGGTAGGAGGGCGGCGTCTCGCCCGGCGGCACGAGCTCCTCGGGGTATTCATAGCGCAGTTCCTCGAGGCTGAAGGTGCACCGGCGCGCGACCTCGACGGTTTCGCGCATCCACGCGTCCGGGAAGGCCTGTCGCAGGTACGCGCGCCCGCGCAGGTAGGCCTCGCCGTTGGGCTGGAGCTCATAGCCGCACTGGCTCACCGGCCGGCCCACTCGCACGGCCGTGACCACGTCCTGCAGGGGCTTGCGCAGCCGTGTGTGCATCACGGGGCTCGCCGTCGCGACGATGCGCAACTGCGTGAGCTCGGCCACCTGCTCGATGATCCAGCAGCGCAACTCGTCATCGAGTCCCATCGGTCTTGGCTCGAGCAGCCAAGCGCGACCGTCGAACCAGGTCTTGAGCCACATCGCCTTGGCGAACAAGGTCTCGACCGTCTCGTCGGGATCGGGCAACAGCAGCGCGATGCAGCCCGGCAGGCCCGCGAGGTGCGGCGCCTTGGCGGTCTTGCCCTCGAAATCGGCGACCTGCGCAAGGTACTGCCCCTTCCCGGCGCGGCGGCGCGCCAAGGTGATCGCCTCGCTGAGGTTGCCGTAGCCCCGCCGGTCCTGCGCGAGGAACACAACCCGCGCGTGCGGATGGCCGCCCGCGGTGGTGAGCAGGATCTCGCTGCCGACGATGAAGTGGATGCCGCACTCGCGGGCCGCGAGGTGCGCGCGCACAACGCCCGAGACCGAACATTCGTCGGTGAGCGCCATCGCGGTGTAGAGCTTGGAGGCGGCGCGCTCGACGAGTTCCTCGGGCTCGGAGGCGCCGACCAGGAAGCTGCAGTTGGAGCGGCAATAGAGTTCTGCGTAGGGTGGTGGGGCGGGTGGCATACTGTACAAAGATACAGTATTTAACGGCGCACTCTGTGCAAAATGACTGGATGCATATACAGTCTCATAGATGGATCCCGTCACCACCGACATCTGGATCGCCGCTTGCGCACATGAGCTGCACCGGCGCTGGCGCACGGTCGATCCTGATCAGCTCGACGAGGTCGCGGCCGACCTCTGGAACGACGAGCGCCTGCGCGCGATGTCGCCCGTGCGGGCCGCGGCCGTTTGGCTCGCGCCGGTGGCGCACGACCCCGGTCCCCGCACAATGCGCTGATGTGCAGTCACTATCAGGCCGAGAAGCCGCAGGCAGATCGAGAAACACTTCGGCATCCGGTTGCCGCCCGAGTGGGAGCCGCCGCCCGGGGGCCTGCACATCTACCCGACGCAGATGGCGCCGTTCATCCGCAGGCCGCCCGAGCGCGAGTCGGGCGATGACGTGGTGCCCGCGTTCGAACTCGTCGAGGGGCACTTTGGGCTGCTGCCGGGCTTCGCCAAGGAGGTCCGGTACGGCGTCAACACGTACAACGCGCGCACCGAGACCGTCCGCGAGCTCGCGAGCTTCAAGAACGCCTGCGCCAAGCCGCGGCATTGCATCGTGCTGTGCGAGGCGATCTACGAGCCGGACTGGCGCAGCGGCCAGTTAGTGCCGACACGGTTCACGGCGGCCAACGACGAGACACTCGGCGTGGCCGGTCACTGGTCGCCGTGGAGGAATCCGGCAACTGCCGAGTGGGAGCTGAGTTTCGCGATGCTCACGATCAACGCCGACACGCATCCTCTCTTCAGGCTCATGCACCGGCCCGATCCGAAGCGCCCGCCGGAGATGCAGGACAAGCGCATGGTCGTGATCTTGCCGCAGGCGCAGTACGGCGAGTGGCTCGACGCGCCGCCCGAGCGCTCGATGGAGTTCATGCGGCAGTTCCCGGCTGAGCGGCTGGCCATGGTGGCCGAGCCTTTGGCGCCGAAGGAGCCCAAGGCGAAACCGGCTCGGGCCATGAAAGCGCCGCCGGAAGAGCCTTCGCTTTTCTGATTGTTGCGTTGCCTCGGACGCCTTGGCCACAGCGTCGCTCCTGATGCCCGATACGCCCGACCACATCTGCTCAACGACTGGTTGCTGTCATTCACGCGCAAAGATTGAACGGCAACGAAGGGCCCCAGAGCCTACGGTCAGGGCCCAGCAAGGCCAGATAGGCGACACGACAACCTGGCCCCAGCCTCGGCTGGGGCCGTTTTGTCGTTTCTGGGGGGCGTCGCGCCCGTTAACGGATCTCGCACTTCCACTTCTGCAAGACCCAGGCGAATTCGACCTCCTCCAGGCCGACGATGGTCAGCTCGTTCCCGGCGATGGCCTTGATCTTCGGGTCGTAGCGGGCCGCCGTTATGACAAAGCATTGATAGTCAAACTATCACGTACTAAAGTTCTATGGAGGGCGCGGGGGAGTGACCTGGAGGTACTTGCGATGGCTAACACTTCAGTGCATCGGTTCCAGTACGAGGGATGGGACGTGAAGGTGGAGCTGGACCGTTCGACTCTCGACGGTGTCATCTCCGGGCACGCGGACTTGACTTGGAAGAAGGATGATCGCGCGTGCCGCATAGCTCTGGCCGGCAAGCATAAAGACGGAGCGAGCGCGATCTCTTCATTGAGCACAAAGGCGCGGGCGTACATCGATGAGTGGCACTCCAAAACGTGCATCGGCGAATCCACTTTCGTCGACCTCGCGGGGCCTGGGCGCGTTAGCCAAAAGGCGGATCTGCATGACACGTGAAAGGAGAACGCAATGAAACGTCGCAAGCTACTCATCATCGGTGCATCGCTGGCATCGTTGCTGGCCGGCGGTGCTTACGCGCAGGACAAGGCCGCCAAGCAAGCCGAGGTCAGGGCAAAGACCAAGCAGGCGCTCGAGGACTTCTACAAGGCCGATCCCGACATCAAGAACGCGGTTAGCAAGGCGCCCGGTTACGCCGTGTTCACGACCTACGGATTGAGCTTCGGCCTTGGCGCAGCGGGCGGGAAGGGCATAGCGCACGATAGCAAGTCCAAAAAGGACACTTACATGGAGATCGCTCAGGCGAGCGCAGGGCTGCAGATCGGGGCCTCCGACACGCGCTATCTCTTCGTGTTCAAGGATGCCAAGTCGATGGCCGACTTCATCGACAACGGCTGGGATGCCTCGGCTGGCGCTGCCGCGGGCGCAGGCACCGGCAAGGGCGATGCCAATGTCAAGGCGGGCGCTGTCGCCTTCACGGGCGGCACCGCTTACGTGCTGACCAAGGCCGGTCTACAGGCGGGGGTGTCCCTTGGAGGCTCGAAGGTCTGGAAAGACAAGGACCTGAACTAGAGTTCAGTCGTGAATCGCGCCGTGCGCTCGACCGCGCCGAAGGCCTGGGTGCGAGAAGGGCGACGTCGACCAGTGGCTGGCCGGCACGGTGGAGGAGGCCATGCAGCTGCTGCGCGTGGCGCCGGCCGAGGTCTTCGACGCTGGCCCGACCTGAGTCAGCGCTTCCCCTTCATGGCGGTGAGCACAGCTTCGTGCTGGGCCCGTGAACGAGCCGTCCATTCGCACGTAGCCCTGCTGGAAATCGACGCGATTGCGCGCGCCAAAGGGATCTGCCGGAGGTGCTTTCGCGGCGGCCGGTACATCGTCGATCTCGGGAAGCACATCCGCACCTTGGTCTGCCTTTGCCGAATGGCCCGGCCCCGACGAGTATGTGCTCGAAGAATCCCTCGTGAGCAGCAAGCCGCGCCGGAAGAACCGGAAGCGGTCGCCGGCGGCCAAGTCGCTGAATTTCATACCGCAATGCTACGGGCTTAGCCCCCTCTGTCCCTCCGGCGCCCGATCGCGCGATCGAGCGCGGCGACGTGGATCTCTGGCTGGCCGGCACGAAAGAGGAGGCCAAGCAACTGCCTACCGCGAGAGCCGTTTCGTTCTTCGAGCAATTTCGGCAGCCACGTTATCCGACTGCTCAAGTGCCTTTGAGCGGAGGAGGGCGCGAGCAGCTGACGAAGCGAATCCAGCTGGCTGGCCAAGGTCAGCTCGGCGACCAAAGCATATGCTTGATGCGGCCGTTTCACGAATCTGTCTGCAGCGGCGCAAAAAAGGGCAGACGGGCGATAACGCGCTGCTTATCGAAGTCCCGCTTGGCCGCTGCGCAATTGCTGCTGCCGGTCAGCAAAGTGCCGCAATGGGATTGCGAGTTTGCTGTGGCTCCCATCCTCGCATTCGAAGCTTGGGGGAGCGCGGCTCGGCTGTTCCGACATCTCGTGCAGTTGCCGTCTTCGCAAGCGTCCTGTTGCGGCCGACGCCTACCCAGGGAGCCCAAGGGGTGGTCGAAGTCGACTCATCCGCCGACTCCACGACTCAAGCCTGCAAACTCCCGCTCGCTTCCCCACCCCTGGCGTACCTGGCAACAAGCCTCGCGCGGCGTTCAGGATCCTGGTCGATGTTGACGCGCTCCAGGTTGCCATTCACATGTGGCAGTGCCAGCAAGCGCGGGTCCATGACGCGGAACCATAGCGCGGGAACATACGAGAGCGGGAACATGCCGAAGTAGCCGCTCGGCAGTTGCGGAAGATCCTCGAAGTGCCGCAGAGACTGGTAGCGGCGCAACGGGTACGCATGGTGGTCCGAGTGCCGCTGCAGGTGGAACAACGCAAGGTTGGTGACCAGGTGGTTGGTGTTCCACGAGTGGTGCGGTTGCGGCGTTTCATACTTGCCATTCGGCAGTCGATCGCGCAGCAGGCCATAGTGCTCGACATAGTTCGCCGATGTGAGCTGCCACCACGCCACCATGTTGTGCACGATCAGGAAGGGCACCATCACCCATCCGAATGCGATGATCAACGAGACCTGCAACACGGCTGTCACGGCATAGCTCTGGAGCATGGTGTTGTGCACGCTCCAGACCGACCTCCGCTGCTGGGCGAGGCGCTCGGCTTCCAATGACCATGCGCGGCGGATGCCACCCGGCAGCTCCCGACACGCGAAGCGATAGATGCTCTCACCCATGCGCGCACTCGCGTGGTCCTCGGGCGTCGATACCGAGCGATGGTGCCCGCGCCCGTGCTCGACGGTGAAGTGCCCGTAGGCGGGGACCGCCAGCACGAGGCGCGCCAGCCATTGTTCGACCGCGGTGTTCTTGTGTCCCAGTTCGTGCCCGGTGTTGATGCCCAACCCCGAATCGGTACCGGCCACGTAAGCGAGCGTCAGCACCGCCCACCACGACAGGTCGTGCGTTCCCACCCACCAGGCGCAACCGACGAGCGCGACGAAGTGAAGCGGTACTGTGAGCCACGTGAGCCAGCGGTAGTAGCGCTCCTGCTCGAGCTGCGGCACGGCAGCCTCCGGTGGATTGTTCTGGTCCTCCCCGATCAGCAAGTCCAGCAGCGGCATCAGGCCGTAGCTGATCAGCAACGGCAGACCCAGGGCGATCTCGTGGCCGGTGGCGGCGTGCAATGCGATGCCGGTGAACGGCAACAGCGGGTAGACCACGGACAGCAGCCACCACCAGCGCTTCCTGTCGCGGTACTCGACGCGCTGGTCGTCGGGACCGACGGAAAGATATAGTTTTGTCATGCCGAGGCACCTCGGAGGAACCTCGATATTCTCGCCCAAGCGTCCCGCATGGCAATCCTTCGCCTTGGCGAGACCTTCAGCTCGCCGAAGCCTCGTCCACTGGCATCACCGGCACCCGGGCCCCGGCTCGCCCACTCGCGATCGACCAGGCGAGGATGCCCATGCGGCCCGTTGCCAGTAGCGGCACACAACGTTGGCAATGGTGTGGGTTTTTTGGTGGTAGGCCGCCAAACGAGGGACCGCCTGGATCACCCCGGGTGCGCGATAAGGCGCGCTTACCGATCCCAATGCTTCGGCCGATTTGCCAATGGCCTAGGCCGGGGTGTATGGCGCGAACGGGAGGGTGCCCGCGCACGGCAGACCGGGGCGAATGGCTCTTTCAGATTGATTGCCGCCGTTCACGTTCGAAGCCCGGATGGCAGGGGAGGGCCCGATCCCGTCCTTCGATCTAGTGCGTTGTACTTCCGCTTCCGCCTGAAGCGGCCTTTGAGCGCGATCTGTGCGGAACTCCCTGCAGATTCTCGTCGCGCGTATGCGCACTTCCGAAGCGAAACAGGAACGCTAGTCGACGAGGCGGCCGTTCCAACTCCGTGTTGTGCTTTCCGGCTCGTGCGTCGGCGGGACCAGCGATTTGATTTCAAAGACCGGCGACTTGACCGAACGCTCAACAGAATGAGCCATCAGGTTTCCGAAGGGTCAACTCGTGCTGCGTCTGCACATGGCGGGGCCTCTGGCGGCCTGATTGCAAAAAAGATCCGGGCCGCTCCCGATCCCCTTGGAGCGGGGCGAATCCCGATGTCGAAAAAAACCTTCTGAAGAGACATTCCTTTGCTCAATCCTCCTTCGATCAGTTCCGTCGCCACGTTCCGTCGCACCGCTGTCGCCATTGCTGCCTTTGCCTTGTTCGCCATCGTCCCGGCTTCCCACGCCATGGAGATCGACACCGGCAACCCCGACGTCGTCCTGCGCTGGGACAACACGCTGCGCTACAACCTCGGCCAGCGCACGCAAAGCCAGGACAAGGCGATCCTGGGCAACCCGAACTTCGATGACGGCGACCGCAACTTCGACAACCACTCGCTGATCGCGAACCGTCTGGACCTGCTCAGCGAGATGGACCTGGTGGTCGACAAGAAGTACGGCTTCCGCGTGAGCGGCACGGCCTGGGCCGACCCGGCCTACAACAACCTCGACAACCGCAACAACGCCACTGCCAACACCTTGTCCTTCGGCGTGCCGACGGCCGGCATCCTGTCGCCCTACACCAGCCGCTACGCGAAGGGCCCCTCGGGCGAGCTGCTCGATGCCTTCGTCTTCGGCAACACCGACATCGGCGACACCAACGTGGGTCTGCGCCTTGGCAAGCACACGGTGTACTGGGGCGAGAGCCTGCTGGGTGGCGGTGCCGTCAACGGCATCTCCTACGGCCAGTATTCGCTGGACCTGTGGAAGGCGCTCGCCACGCCCGGCATCGAGGCAAAGGAACTCTACCGGCCGCGCAACTCCGCCACCTTGCAGGTGCAGCCCACGGCCGAACTGTCGCTGTCCGCGCAGACCTTCTTCGACTGGGAGAGCGCGCGCTACCCGGAGTCGGGCAGCTACCTGACGGTGAACGATGCCCTGCTGCACGGCGGCGAATCGCTCATCGCCGGACCCGGCCAGCGCCTGCTGCAAGCCACCAATTCCGAGCCCAACAAGACCGGCGACTTCGGTCTGGCGGCACGCTGGAGTCCGGAGTGGCTGGACGGCACGGCCGGCCTCTATGGCCGCCGCACCGCAGACATCCAGCCGCAGTTGGCCCTGCTGCCCGCAGTGGCCGCCGGTGTGCCCGCCGCCGCCTGCTCGCGCGCCGGACTGCGCCCGGTCGGGCCCAGCACCTGCTACATCAATCCGGGCGCGGCCACGCTGCCGATGATCCAGGCCGGCTACGTCGGCCAGTACCAGGCCTTCTACGGGCGCGACATCGACATCTACGGCGTGAGCCTCGCGAAGAACGTCGCGGGCCTGAGCCTCGGGGCCGAACTGAGCTACCGCCGCAACATGCCGCTGCAGAGCGTGCCGGTGCAGGTGCTGCCCGCGCCGCTGGTCAATCCGGCCACGGGGGCGATCTCGCTGGCACAACTCAGCCAGCTCGGCGGCGACACGCCCGGCGCACGCGGCGACACGATGCACGGCGTGTTCAACCTGCTGGGCACCGTCGCCAAGACGCCGCTGTTCGACAGCGCGACCTGGAACGCCGAACTGGTGTGGAGCCACTGGCTCAGCGTCTCGCAGAACCCCGGCGCCTTCAAGGGCAGCGACGCCTACCGCGCCAACCCGGCCAACGTCGATGCGGTCAGCAAGGACTACTTCGGTTTGGGACTGAACTTCACGCCGACCTGGTACCAGGTGTACCCGGGCGTGGACCTGTCGATGCCGCTGAGCTGGTCGGGTGGGATCTCGGGCAACTCGGCCGTGCTGACCGGCGGCAACAAGAACGCCGGCTCCTACGGCATCGGCATCGCCGCCGACGTCCAGTCCAAATACAACTTCGCGCTGCGCTACGTGGGCTTCTACGGCGACTACAGCACGACGCCGGCCGGGGCCATGAACGTCCCGAACGGCACCTACGCCAGCCTGGCGGACCGCGGCCATGTGCTGCTCACCTTCAAGACGACCTTCTGAGTCGTCCCCATCCCAACCTCACGGAGACATCCCATGAAGACAACCCGCCCCAAGACCGGCCCCCTGTGGGCCGGCGCGCTGCTCGCGCTCGCCGCCCATTCCGCCCTCGCCGCAGTTGCGGCCGATGAAGCCAAGAAGCTCGGCACCACCCTCACGCAGACCGGCGCAGAACGCGCAGGCAACGCCGACAAGAGCATCCCCGAGTACACCGGCGGCCTCACCACGCCTCCGGCGGGCTACGAGAAGGGCTCGGGCATCCGCCCCGACCCCTACGCGGCCGACAAGCCGCTCTACGCCATCACCGCGCAGAACATGGCGCAGTACGAAGGCAAGCTGACCGCCGGCACCAAGGAGCTGCTGAAGAAGTACCCGACCATGCGCGTGGACGTCTACCCCTCGCACCGCTCGATGGCGTTCCCGAAGTACGTGCTGGACAACACGGTGAAGAACGCCACCGCCGTGAAGACCACCGACGACGGCCTGGGCCTCGAAGGCACTTTCGCGGGCATCCCGTTCCCGATCCCCAAGACCGGCAACGAGGTGATGTGGAACCACCTGCTGCGCTACACGGGCCAGAGCTACTACACGCAGTACGACTCCATCAACGTCGACTCGTCGGGCAAGGCGGTGCTGGCCACCACGGGCCAGATCTACATGGACTACCCGTACTACGACCCGAAGCGCAGCGGCGCATCGGCGGACAACGACATCTACTTCCGCACCAAGATCGCCTACACGGCGCCGGCACGCCGTGCCGGCGAAGCACTGCTCGCGCAGGACTACATCAACCCGATGAAGAACGGCCGTCGCGCCTGGCAGTACCTGCCCGGCCAGCGCCGCGTGAAGCTCGCACCGGACATCGCCTATGACACCCCGAACCCCGGCGCAGCGGGTGCATCGACCTATGACGACGCCTGGGTCTTCAACGGCGCGATGGACCGCTACGACTTCAAGCTCGTGGGCAAGCAGGAGATGCTGATCCCCTACAACACCTTCAAGCTGGTGTACGCGAAGGACCCGTACGCGGTGACGACGCCCAACCACCTGAACCCGGACTACGTGCGCTGGGAAGCCCACCGCGTGTGGGTGGTGGAGGCGACGCTGAAGGCCGACAAGCGCCACATCTACGCCAAGCGCACCTTCTACGTGGACGAGGACAGCTGGATCGCCGTGGCGTCGGACCAGTACGACGCGCGCGAACAGCTCTATCGCGCGGGCTTCGTCTACACGAACCCTTCGTATGAAGTGCCGGCGCCGGCGAGCATGGGGCAGTCGTTCCATGACTTCACCACCGGCGGCTACAACATGACGGGCCTGATGGGCGCGTACAGCGTGGGATTGAAGTACACCGATCCGATGTCGGCCACCGCCTGGTCGGCCGATGCGTTGGCCGGCTCCGGCGTGCGTTGACCGGAGTCGACGTGCAACGCAGAAGCATGCTGCTGGCGGCGCTCGGCTCGCTGGCGGCTTCCGGCACGGCGACGGCGGCCAGCGAAGTGCTGGACCGTCCGGCGGGCATGAGCCCGTTGGCCGCCCAGCGGCTCATCACGGGCATCGCGCGGGCCGGCGAGCGCCTGGTCGCCGGCGGCCAGCGCGGCCACATCGTGCATTCCGAAGACGGCGGTCGCGTGTGGGTGCAAGCCCTGGTGCCCGTGAGCTCGGACCTCACGGCCGTGAGCTTCGTCGATGCGAAGGTGGGCTATGCGACCGGCCACGACGGCGTCGTGCTCGGCACGCGCGATGGCGGCCACGGCTGGACACGGCTGATCGAGGGGCGCCAAGTCAACACGCTCGTCCTCGAACACATGCAGCGCCGCGCCGCCGCCTCGGATGCGAGCGAACAGGACAGGAAGCTGCTGGCCGAGGCCCAGCGCAACGCCGAGGCGGGCCCCGACAAGCCCTTCCTCGACCTGTGCTTCACCAGCGCCAACGAAGGCTTCGTGGTGGGTGCCTACGGCCTGATCCTGTGCACCGCCGATGGCGGCAGGACCTGGGAGCCTTGGTTCGATCGCGCCGACAACCCGGGCTTGCTCAACCTCTATGCGATCCGCGTCCATCGCGGCTCGATCTACATCGCGGGCGAAGGAGGGCTATTGCTCAAGCTCGACCGCGACATGCAGCGATTCCGGGAACTGACCTCGCCCTACAAGGGCAGCTACTTCGGGCTGGCAGCGACCAAGGCGGGCGTGCTGGCTTTCGGGATGCGGGGCAACGCCTTCATCAGCACCGACGAAGGTGCCGCCTGGAAAGCGGTCCACACCGGTCTGGACGCCAGCATCGTCGGCGGCGCCGTCGCAACCAATGGCACCGTGGCGCTGGTCGACCAGAGCGGCGGCATCGCCCTCAGCATCGACGGCGGGCTCAGCTTCACACGGTCGTCCTTGCGCTCGCAAGTGCCGCTGGCCGCAGTCGCCTTCGCCAGCACTTCGTCTCTCGTGCTCGGCGGCCCGCGCGGCCTGCGCACGATCGACCTGACCTCCAAGGACAAGTAATGGCCATCTCTTCCGGTCTCGGCCGCATGCCGGTCGTGCGCGAGCTTGCCGACTTCCCGCGTGACTCGGGCAACTGGCTCGAGCGCGCGGTCTTCAACCATCGCCTGGCGGTCACGCTGGCCTGCCTGGTCGCCACCCTGGTGCTCGGCTTCTTCGCCACGCGCGTCTCGCTCAATGCCAGCTTCGAGAAGATGATCCCCGTGGGTCATCCCTACATCCAGAACTACCTCCAGAACCGCAGCGAGCTGCGCGGCATGGGCAACACCCTGCGCGTGGTGGTGGGGAACGAGAACGGCGACATCTTCGACGCCCGCTACCTCGAAGCGCTCAAGCACATCAACGACGACCTGTTCCTCACGCAGGGCGTGGACCGCGCCTGGGTCAAGTCGCTGTGGACCCCGGCCACGCGCTGGACCGAGGTGACGGAGGAGGGCTTCCAGGGCGGGCCCGTCATGCCCGACAACTTCGACGGCAAGAGCGCCAGTGTCGAGAAGTTGCGCACGAACGTGGCGCGCGCGGGCCTGGTCGGCAGCATCGTGGCCAACGACTTCAAGTCCAGCGCCATCGTCGCGCCGCTGCTCGACGGCGGCAAGGACGGGCGCCTCGACTACTGGCGCCTGTCGCGCCAGATCGAGACCCAGATCCGCGACAAGTACGAGCGCGGCCTCGCCCCCGACGGCAAGCCCTGGGGCGTGAAGGTGCACGTGATCGGCTTCGCCAAGATCATCGGTGACCTGCTCGATGGGCTCTTGCAGGTGATGATGTATTTCGGCGGCGCCACGGTCATCGCCGGGCTGCTGCTGTACGGCTACACGCGCTGCGTGCGCAGCACGGCGATGGTGCTCGCTTGCTCGCTGGTCGCGGTGCTGTGGCAGGTGGGCCTCGTCAAGCTGGTTGGTCTGGAGCTGGACCCGTACTCGATGCTCGTTCCCTTCCTGGTCTTCGCCATCGGCGTGAGCCATGGGGCGCAGAAGATGAACGGGATCATGCAGGACATCGGCCGCGGCACGCACCGGCTGGTGGCTGCGCGCTACACCTTCCGGCGGCTCTTCCTGGCCGGGGTCACCGCGCTCATGGCCGATGCGGTCGGTTTTGCGGTGCTGATGCTGATCCCGATCCCGGTGATCCGTGAACTTGCGCTCACCGCGAGCATCGGTGTGGCGGTGCTGATCTTCACGAACCTGCTGTTGTTGCCGGTGCTGCTGTCGTACGTGGGCGTGAGTCCCGAGGCGGCTGCACGCAGCCTGAAGGTGGAGCAGGATCAGGCCGCAGGTCGGGCAGGGCGCTTCTGGAGCTTGCTCGACAACTTCGCGGCCAAGCGCAACTGGGCGCTCGCTGCGGTGCTGGGTTCGCTGGCGCTCGCCGTCGGTGGTTTTGTAGTGAGCCTGAAGCTGCAGGTCGGTGACCTCGACCCCGGCGCACCGGAGCTTCGGCCCGACTCGCGCTACAACCGCGACAACGCCTTCGTCACGAAGAACTATTCGCTGTCCAGCGATCTCTTCGCCGTGATTGTGAAGACACCGAAGGAAGGCTGCCTCAAGTACGACACTCTGGCGCATGTCGACCGGCTCGCGTGGGAATTGCAGCAGTTGCCCGAGGTGCGTGCGACGCAGGGCCTGCAGGACGTGGTGCGCCAGATCACCGCCGGTTCCTTCGAGGGCAACCCCAAGTGGCTGACCATCAGCCGCAACCAGGACGTGCTGAACTACGGCGCGCAGCAGGCCACCGTGAACAACCCGGAACTCTTTAACACCGAGTGCTCGGTGATGCCGCTGGTGGCCTACCTGTCGGACCACAAGGCCGAGACGCTGCAGAAGGTGCTCGCGGTGGTGGAGAACTTCGTCAAGGACCATCCGACCGATCCAGCCGTGGTGCAGATCCTGCCGGCTGCAGGCTCGGCGGGCATCGAGGCGGCGACCAACATCGTGGTGCATCAGGCCAATCGCACGATGCTGCTGTACGTCTACGCCGCTGTGATCGCGCTGTGCTTCCTGACTTTTCGCTCGTGGCGCGCGGTGCTGGTGGCGGTGATCCCGCTGGTGGTCACCTCCATCCTCTGTGAAGCGCTGATGGTGTGGCTGGGCATCGGCGTGAAGGTCGCCACGCTGCCGGTGATCGCGCTCGGGGTGGGCATCGGCGTGGACTATGCGCTGTACCTGCTGTCCGTGCAGCTCGCGGGGCAGCGGCGAGGCCTGACCCTGGCCCGCGCCTACGGCGACGCGGTGATGTTCACCGGCCGCGTCGTCGCGCTCGTCGGCGTCACGCTGGCCGCCGGGGTCATCACCTGGGCCTTCTCGCCCATCAAGTTCCAGGCCGACATGGGCATCCTGCTGACCTTCATGTTCGTCTGGAACATGGTCGGCGCGCTCGTGCTCATCCCGGCGCTTTCGCACTTCCTGTTGAACGACAGGCACTTTCAGCGTGCGGCGATCGCCGAGTCTTCAGGCGCTGACCGCTTTCTCGCCGTCGCGGAACGAGGTGGGTGAGACACCCTGCCAGCGCTTGAACGCGCGCGTGAAGTTGCTCGTGTCGCTGAAGCCCAGCAGGAAGGTGATCTCGGTGATCGACAGCGAAGACTGCTGTACGTAGCCCGAAGCCAGCTCCTTGCGCGTCGCATCCAGCAACTCGTGGAAGCTGGTGCCGCGTTCCGACAGCTTGAACTGCAGCGTGGTCGGGCTGATCGCCAGGGCACTGGCCACCTTGTCGCGGGTGCAACTGCCGTTGGGGAGGAACTCGATGATCTTCTGCCGCACGCGGGTCACGACGTCGTCCTTCTCGAGCCGGGCCAGGTAGGTGTTCGAAAGGTTGTCGTTGAGCTGCGCCAGTTCGGCGCAGGCACCGATGAGGGGGTTGTGAATATCGGCACGAGGCAGCACCAGCATCGGGTCCGACTGCCCGAAGCTGACCGGCGCGCGGAAGAGCGCTTCATACGGCGCGATGTCTTCGCGCGGCGGTGGATGCGAGAGCGCCACGCGCAGCGGATTGAACTCGGGCTTGTAGAGTTGGCGCATCGCGAGTACGACGAAGCCGAGGAAGGCGTCCTCCGTTTCGGCGGACACGTCGACCAGCAGCCTGATGCGAAGTTCGAGCTCGTCCTTTGACTCGACCACCTTGATCTCGCAGGTCTGGGAGGCGAGCCTGAAGTAGCGTTCGAGCCGTTGGCAGAACTCCATCAGGTTGGCACTGGCCGCCAGCGCGTAGCCCAGCGCATGCAGGTTCGAGATGTGAATGAAGCGCGCCACCGTCAGCCCGAAGTACGGATTGCCCGTGACATCGGTGCAGGCGCGAAAGAGCCGGGTGAGCGTGCTGACGGGCAGCCGGCTCATCGGGTCGTTGGTCATCGTCAATGGAATGCCGACCGCCTTCAGCACCCGGGTGCTGTCGACCCCGCTGGCCTGGAGCGCCTTGGAGATGGCCAGCACGTAGCCACCGATCGTCGTGGGTTCTTGCAGTGGCGGGCCTGGCGCACGCTGGGGGACGTTCATGCCCCTATGGTCGCCGCCCGTGCGTCTTTTGACAATGACGTTTGCCCGGGTTTCGGCGCCGCAGGGACCACCGATTTGACGTCAAAGACCGGCGTCGTGCAGCACCCATTCCTAGACTGGACCCCCAGCATCGCAGCCAAGAAAACCGGAGACCTCGGATGACTCAAGATTCCCGCGACGACGCGGACAAGGCGAACGAATCGCCAAAGGGCGCATCGCCCGACGCACCCCTGCCACAACACCTTCCTCTCGCTCAGACGCCGACAGCCAGCGTGGCTGGTCGCACGCTTGCGCAGTCGACGCATCAGTGGCGCACCAGGTCGTCGCCTGTGCGTGCCGATGCGCCCAATGTGCTGATCATCATGCTCGACGACGTCGGATTCGCCCATGCCGACACGGTCGGCGGCGCGATCCACACGCCCACGCTGAGCCGCATCGCCGACACCGGGCTGCGCTACAACGCGTTCCACACCACAGCGATCTGCTCGGCCACCCGCGCATCGCTGCTGACCGGGCGTAACCACCACCGGGTCGAGTCCGGCACGATCACCGAGTTCGCGAGTGACTTCGACGGCTACACCGGCGAGATACCGAAGAGCTCGGCCACCATCGCCGAGGTGCTCAAGCACTACGGCTACAGCACCGCCGCGTTCGGCAAGTGGCACAACACGCCCGCCCTCCAGACTTCCGCGGCCGGGCCCTTCGACCGCTGGCCCACTGGCTGTGGCTTCGATCATTTCTATGGTTTCATCGCCGCGGAAACCTCGCAGTACCAGCCCAGCCTATATCGCAAAACCACGCCGATCGAAGCACCGAGCGACCCCACCTACCACCTCAGCGAAGACCTTGCCGCACAGGCCCAAAGGTGGCTGCGCGAACAGCATGCGCTCACGCCCGACAAACCCTTCTTCATGTACTGGGCGCCAGGTGCGGTTCATGGTCCGCATCAGGTCTTCAGCGAATGGTCAGACAAGTACAAGGGCAAGTTCGATGGGGGCTGGGACGCCTACCGCGAGCAGGCATTCCGGCGCCAGGTCGAGATGGGCTGGATCCCGGCGGACAGCCAGCTGACGCCGCGCCCGGACACGCTCGCCGCATGGGAGAGCCTGCCCGAGGCTGAGCGCAAGTACCAGGCGCGGCTGATGGAGGTCTACGCCGGCTTCCTGGAGCACGCTGACGTGCAGGCAGGCAAGGTCATCGACGAACTCGAACGCCTGGGCCTGCGCGACAACACGCTGGTCTTCTACGTGCTGTCCGACAACGGCGCATCGGCCGAAGGAGCGGGCGGCACCATCAACGAGATCCTGTCGATCAGCGGCGTGCCCGTGCCGTTCGCACAGCAGATGAAGATCCTCGAAGAGGAATACGGCGGCCTGCAGGCATTGGGTGGCCCGAAGGTCGCGAACATGTACCACGCCGGCTGGGCCTGGGCGGGCGAGAGCCCGTTCCAGGGTACGAAGCTGGTCGCCGGCTACTTCGGCGGCACGCGCGTTCCGATGGCGGTGTCGTGGCCCAAGGGCATTGCGGCCGACGCGGCAGTGCGCGGCCAGTTCCACCATGTCAACGACATCGCGCCCACGATCTACGAACTCGTCGGCATCGCGCCGCCCGCGACGGTCAACGGCGTGACGCAGGATCCGCTGGACGGCCTCAGCCTCGCCTACAGCTTCGCGGATGCGTCGGCACCGACGCGCAAGGCGCAGCAGTACTTCGAGATCTTCGGCAGCCGCGGCATCTACGCCGATGGATGGATGGCGTCGGTCTTCGGGCCGCGCCTGCCGTGGCTCTCGGCCACTGCCGCGGCGTACGCGAACTGGAATCCCGACGAGGACGTCTGGAAGTTGTACCGGCTCGGCAGCGACTATTCGCAAGCGACGGACGTGGCGGGTCAGCATCCCGAGAAGCTGGCCGAATTGCAGCGCAAGTTCGACGAAGAGGCTCGCGCCAATCACGTCTACCCGATTGGCGCCGGCCTTGGCCCGCTGTTGAATCCCTCGGCACGCATCGGAACGACGCAGACTGAATGGCACTTCAATCCGGAAGTCACGCGATTGCCTGAGTTCTGCGCGCCCAATCTGCGCGCGCGCAGCAACAAGGTGTCGCTCGACGTGGAGGTTCCTGCGATGGGCGAAGGCGTGCTGTACGCGCTCGGCGGCGTGGCCGGTGGCCTCGTGCTCTACATGGACGCCGGACACCTGCACTACGAATACAACAGCCTGAGCGTGATGCGTACAAAGCTTCGGAGCGCAGGGCCCATCGCGGCCGGACCGCATCGGTTCGAGCTGCAGACCCTTCTCGCCGGCCCCGCGCCCGGTGCACCCGCCACCCTCGTCATGCGCGTCGACGGCATTGAAGTGGCCCGCGGCACGGTCCCGTTCACCGCACCCCTGTGCTTCACGGCCAGTGAAACGCTTGACATCGGCACCAACCTCGGCTCGCCGGTCTCGCTGGACTACTACGACCGCGCGCCGTTCCGCTTCAACGGATGCATCGGCGACGTGCACATCGTCTACACCCCATGACAAAACGACCAGGAACTTTCAAGCCGGTGCAGCTCGACCCGGAGGCGGCCGACTACATCGTCATCGGCGGCGGCTCCGCCGGCTGCGTTCTCGCGGCCCGGCTCAGCGAGGACCCGGCGGTGACGGTGTGCCTGCTCGAGGCCGGCGCGGCGGACACCAGCGCGCTGATCCAGTGCCCCTCGGGCCTGCCGATCGTGCTGCCGTACCCGATCTTCAACTGGGCGTTCAAGACGCTGCCCAACAAAGGCCTGAATGGACGCATCGGCTACCAGCCGCGCGGCAAGGCACTGGGCGGATCGAGCTCGATCAACGGGATGATGTACATCCGCGGCGACCGCAGTGACTACGACCGCTGGGCCGCGGCCGGCAATACCGGCTGGAGCTACGCCGACGTGTTGCCGTACTTCAGGAAGTCCGAGAACAACGAGTTCTGGGGCGCTTCCGAATACCACGGCGCCAGAGGTCCGCTGAACGTGGCGGACGTGATGGAGCCCAGCATGTATGCGCGGGCCTTCGTCGAGGCCGCCGTTCAGGCGGGGCATCCGCGCAATCCGGACTTCAACGGCGCACATCTGCTGGGTGTGGGTCTGACGCAGCTCACGCAGAAGAACGGCGAGCGCTGCAGCGCGGCGAAAGGCTTCCTGACGCCGAACCTTGCGCGGCCGAACCTGCGGGTCGTCACGAAGGCTCGAACCACGCGCATCGTGATCGAAGACAAGCGCGCGGTGGGCGTTGAATACCGGGACGCCAACGGTGCCGTCCGATTGCTCGCGGCGCGGCGCGAGGTCTTGCTGTGCGCGGGTGCCTTGCAGTCGCCGCAGGTGTTGATGCTGTCGGGCATCGGCCCGGCCGCGACCCTGAAGCGCCACGGCATCCCGGTCGTCCACGACGCGCCGGGCGTCGGGCAGAACCTGCAGGACCACATCGACGTGGTTCACAGCTATGAAGCCGGCGTATCTCGCGGGCTGCTCGGGCTTTCGTTCAGCGGTGCGTGGGCGGTGCTTAAAGGCCTGTTCGACTGGCGCCGCTACCGGCGTGGCGTGCTGACCTCCAACTTCGCAGAAGGCAACGGCTTCATGAAGACACGGCCCGAAGAGACTGTGCCGGACCTGCAGTTGGTCTTCGTGGTCGCCAAGATCATGGACCACGGTCGCAAGATCCTGTTCGGCAACGGCTACTCGCTGCATGCCTGCATGCTGCGTCCGAAATCCCGCGGCAGCGTGTCGCTGGCGAGTGCGGACCCGATGGCGCCGCCGCTGATCGACACCAACTTCCTGTCCGAACAAAGCGATGTCGATTGCCTCGTGCGTGGCTTCAAGCGCCTGCGCGTCATCACGCGCCAGGCCGCCTTGGCCCGCTTCGGCGGCAGAGAGTCGAAGAACTCGGCGTGGGCGCAGACCGACGCGCAGATCGAGAAGTTCGTGCGCGACCATGCCGACTGCGCCTACCACCCCGTCGGCACATGCCGCATGGGCAGCGGGCCTGACGACGTGGTCGATGCGCAATTGCGCGTGAAGGGCGTGGAGGGCCTGCGCGTGGTCGACGCGTCGATCATGCCGGACCTGGTCTCGGGCAACACCAACGCGCCGACCATCATGATTGCCGAGAAAGCGGCCGACATGATCAAGGCCACCGCACGCCGGATGCATACCGGCGCACCGGCTGCACCGGTGCAGGCGACCACGGTGACCACGGCGAGTCTGTCCGCCGTGGCGGCGTGAGCCTCGACGCCGTGGTGACGGCCTTCCTGAAGACGGTATGCCTCGTGGTCTATGCCGTCGCTCTGGCCGGCCTCGCCGGATGGCTGCGAGACGCGTTGGCCAGCGCGATGCAACTGATCGCGCTCGTCTTCCTGTCCTTTCATGCGCTGGAACTTCCGTTCGTCTTCGGGTACGTGCGCCGGTACCCGGGCCCCTTGGCCGTCAGTGTCGTGTTGACGCTCTTGTTCGGACTGCTGCACTGGATGCCGCTGACGAGGAAGTAGGCGCGTCGACGCGCGGCTTCAATTCAAAAAGACATCGGAGACACCATGAGAACCAACGACACCATCGAGGCATTGAACGCCACGCTGGCGAAGCAGCGCAAGGCCGCTCTGGCAGCGCCTTACCCCGAGGTCGGCCACCGCACCCGTGATCTCAAGGCGCTGCGCCTCGCCCTGCAGCGCTACCAGGACGAACTCTCCCGCGCGATGAGCGACGACTTCGGCCGCCGCTCGGAGTTCGAATGCAAGATGCTGGACGTACTGGGCCCGGCCGTGCAGATCGACCACGCGCTGTCGCATCTGAAACGCTGGATGAAGCCGCAGCGTCGTGCTGTCGACTGGATGTTCCTCACCAACAGGGCCAAGGTTGTCTACCAGCCCAAGGGCGTCGTCGGGGTGATCGCTGCGTGGAACTTCCCCGTGATCGAATCCATCGGGCCGCTGGTGACGGCGCTCGCCGCGGGCAACCGGGTGATGATCAAGATGTCGGAGTTCTCGCCGCGCAGCACGGCGGTCCTGCGGCGGATGCTGGCGGAGATTTTTCCCGAGGACCAGGTTGCGGTCTTCGGCGGGGGCGTCGAGATCGGTCAGGCTTTCGCGAGCCTGCCGCTGGACCACATCGTCTTCACAGGCTCGCCGGAGATCGGCCGGCACATCATGCGCGCCGCATCCGCAAACCTGACGCCGGTCACGCTGGAGCTCGGCGGCAAGTCTCCCGCGATCGTCGGGCGTTCCGCCTCGATGGCCGTGGTCGCGCGGTCGATTGCGCACGGAAAGGCCTTCAACAGCGGACAGGCCTGCGTGGCCCCTGATTACGCGCTGGTGCCGCGCGAGCGCATCGATGAATTCGTCGCCGCCACGGCGCGCGCGTTCGAGCGCATGTACGCCGATCCGGTCTCGGACCCGAACTACACCAGCATGGCGTCGGACCGCCATGCGGACCGCACCCGGGAACTGCTGGCCGATGCCGTGGCCAAGGGTGCCACTGTGACTTCGTGCGGCGCGGGCGACGGCGCACGCATCATCCCGCTGCAGATCGTGACCGGTGTGACGCCTGACATGCGCATCATGCAGGAGGAGCTCTTCAACCCGATCCTCCCCGTGGTCGCGTGCGATTCGATGGAGCAGGCGGTCTCGTTCGTCGCCTCGCGGCCGCGTCCGCTGGCGCTCTACTACTTCGGCACCGAACCCGCCGAGCTGCAGCGATTGACGCGCGACGTGCATGCAGGCGGCATGACAGTCAATGACTGGGCGTGGCATGTCTTCCAATGCGACCTGCCCTTCGGCGGCACCGGCAATTCCGGTATCGGGAGCTGGCGCGGCCCCGAGGGATTCCGCTCGCTCTCGCATGCAAAGTCCGTCTTCACGGTGCATCGGTTCTTTCCGATTCATCTGTTCCATCCGCCTTACGGGTCATGGGTGCAACGGCTGACCCTGAAGCTGTTTCTCGGCAAGCGAGAGAGCGGCTCGATCTCCGCCGAGGGCACCCCGACTGCGGGGAGTGCCACGACATGATCGAGCCAGGCAACAGTGCGGCGGCCTCCGGCGAGGCGACACCGCCGGCCGGCGCCTATGCGTGGACCGTCTTCGCGCTGACCTTCGGGCTGATGCTGTCGGACTATCTCTCGCGCCAGGTCATCGGTGCCGTGTTCCCGTTCCTGAAATCGGACTGGGGCGTGTCGGACTCCCAACTCGGTGCGCTGGTCAGCGTCGTCTCGGTGGTGGTCGGCGTCCTGACCATCCCGATGTCGATGATGGCCGATCGGTGGGGCAGGGTGAAGAGCATCACGCTCATGGCCTTCGTATGGTGCCTGGCGACCATCGCTTGCGGGCTGGCCACCAGCTATACGCAATTGCTGGTCGCTCGCGCCCTGGTCGGCGTCGGCGAGGCTGCGTATGCGGCAGCGGGCGCTGCGCTTCTCGCGCACACTTTTCCGATCGGCAGGCGCGCCGCGATCCAAGGCGCATTCCAATCGGCGGGCCTGTTCGGATCGGTCCTCGGTGTGGTGATCGGAGGCGCCGTCGCGAGCCAGTTCGGCTGGCGGACCGCGTTCTTCGTGGTCGGAGCACCGGGCCTGCTGCTGGCGCTGGCGTACCCCTTCGTGGTGCGCGACTACCAACCACCCAAGCTCATGGCTGGCGATCGCGGCAACGCGGCAGTGCCGCTCGGCCAACTCGTGCGGCAGGTGTTCGTCGCTCGCTCGGGCAACCTGACCTTCCTGGCATTCGGCCTGCAGATGGCGATCCCATCTATTCTGATCGCGTGGATGCCGACCTTCCTCATTCGGTCCTATGCGTTCGAACCGCGCAAGGCGGCGCTCATGGCGGCAGTGGTCGTGCTCGTCGCGGGCGTCGGCGTGCTCTTCGGCGGCGGCATTGCGGATTGGTTGAGCAAAGGCCGCCCGCGCTACCGAGCCATCGTCCCGGCCGCCTACACGCTGATTTGCGGCGTGATGCTGACCTCGGGCTTCTCCATGTCACCGGGTCCGGTAGCGTTGGGGCTGATCGTGGTGGGCGCGGTGTTCGCCGTTGCGCATGGCGGGTGTGCGGTGGCGATCGTCATGGACGTCACGCATCCGGCGGTGCGTGCCACGGTGACCGCGACCGCGGTGCTGGGCGCGAGCCTGCTGGGCTTGGCGCCTGGCCCGTTCGTCGTGGGCCTGATCTCCGACATGAGTGATCTGAAGACGGCGCTCACGATCGCTCCGCTGATCTCCCTGGTTGCGACCGGGCTGTTTCTTCTCGCGTCGCGTGCCTACGAAGGCGATGCCGCGCGGTTTCGCAACGTTGCGCCGCCCGAGCCAGATCGACTGCTTCGTCCGTCGCCCCTGCCGCGACTTGGCCCCGTTCCATCGTCCGGACAGGCGAATCCTCTGCAATGACCTGTGGCCGAGAGGCGCCACTTTTAGCATCCCTCCATCGACTTCAGAACCACATTGCAGTGTGTTTCTGACCCCTGCTGGAAGTGGAAAAAAGAGAGACATCATGAATGACGACATCCTGCTGTTCGAAGCGCTTGGCCCGGTTGCACGCATCACGCTGAACCGCCCCAGGGCCATGAACGCCCTGAACCTGGCGACCCTCGCCGAACTGGAGCGCGGCCTCGCCGACATCGCAAGAAACGACGAGATCCGCGTGCTGGTGATTACCGGTAACGGTCCCGCGTTCTGCGCCGGAGCCGATCTGAAGGAAGTGCTTGCGGGTGCGGATCTCGCCCCCGGTGAAGCCGACTTCCTGGACCGCGCCAACGTCGTGTTCGGCGCGCTGCGCGCCTTCCCCAAGCCTGTCATCGCGGCGCTCAACGGCGTGACGATGGCCGGCGGGCTCGAACTCGCGATGTGCGCCGACATCGTGGTGGCTGCGGAGAGCGCCACCATCGCCGACGCGCACGCCAACTTCGGCGTTTTCCCAGGTGCCGGCGGTGCCGCCATCCTTCCGCGGCTGATTCCGCTGAACATGGCGATGTACCTGCTCATGACCGGCAAGTCGCTCTCGGCGGCCGAGATGAAGGCCTGCGGCCTGGTGTGCGAAGTCCACCCCGACGCCAGCCTCGCGGAAGCCACGCTCGTGCTGGCCCGCCACATCGCGCAGAAAAGCCCGATCGCCCTGCGTCGCATGAAGCAAGTGGCGCGTGCATCGGCCGACAAGACAGGCACCGACGCGCTGCTGCACGAGCAGGTGATGCTGCGCCAGCACATGCGAACCGCCGACTTCCACGAAGGCCTGACGGCCTTTGCCGAGAAGCGCGCACCGAATTTCCCGGGCCGCTGAGCGGCTCGATCACACAAGGACTGAATCAATGAACGACATCTACGTGGTCGGCGTGGGCATGACGCCCTTTGGCCGCCTCCTGGACCGCACGGTCTACGACATGGTGGAAGAGGCCGTATTGCTGGCCGTAACGGATGCAGGGTGCACGGTCAAGGACATCGGCTCGGCCTTCTACGCCACGCTGACCAACGGCCAGTTCCAGGGCCAGACCGCCATCCCCGGACCGATCGCCATGCGTCGGCTGGGACTGGAGGGCGTTCCCGTGTTCAGCGTCGAGAACGCCTGCGCTTCGGGTTCGTCTGCCTTCAATCTCGCGACCATGGCCTTGCGCTCGGGCAGCTGCGACATCGCACTGGCCGTCGGTGCCGAGAAGATGAACATTCCCGACAAGGCCAAGATGTTCAGCGCCTTCGACGGCGGTTGGGATGTCTCGACGGTGGACCAGAACAAGGCGACGCTGCTCGCGATGGGGCATCGCGTGGTGCCTCCGGCCGGCACGATGTCCGAGAAGCCCTACAGCGTCTTCATGGATGTCTACGCCGCGCTGTGCCGGCAGCACATGCAGACCTACGGCACCACACAGCGCCAGATTGCCGCCGTCGCGGCCAAGAACCACCAGCACTCTGTGCATAACCCGCTCGCGCAATACCGCGAGGCTTGCAGCATCGAGCAGGTGCTGGCGGCACCCCCGATCACCTATCCGCTGACGCTTCCGATGTGCTCGCCGATCAGCGACGGCGCCGCAGCGGTCATCCTGTGCAACGCCGAAGGGCTGAAGCGCATCAACGGGGCCGCCGGCCGAGCGGTGCGCGTACTGGCCAGCGTGGTGCAGACCGGCAGCTCGCGCGGCATCGACGAGCCGCACAAGATCGTGGCGCACCTCGGCGCGAAGAAGGCCTACGAGCAGGCCGGCGTGTCGCCCGAGGACGTCGACGTGGCGGAAGTGCACGACGCGACGGCCATGGGCGAGATCCTGAATGCGGAGTCGCTGATGCTGGCCGGCTTCGGCGAAGGCGGCCCGGCTGCCGAGCGCGGCGACTTCACGATCGGCGGACGCATTCCGATCAACCCGTCGGGTGGCCTGGAGTCCAAGGGCCATCCGATCGGCGCCACCGGCCTGGGCCAACTGCACGAGCTGGTCATGCAATTGCGCGGCGAGGCCGGCAAGCGCCAGGTCAGAGATGCCCGCATCGCCATCCAGGAGAACGGCGGCGGCCTCTATGGCATCGAGGAAGCCGTGGTGGCGATCACGATCCTGGCCAGGCAATAACCCGACTAGACAGATACGGAGCAATCAATGGGACATGTCATCAGAACCGAAGAGCAACAGGCAGCGATCGACGGCCTGAAGCGCTTTCTCGACGCCGAGATCGAGCCGATCTTCAGCAAGGAGTACCGCGACAAGTTCGTGCCGAAGGAACAGATGGGCGCGATCATGCGCCAGCTTTCCCGCTTCGGCCTGATCTCGGGCACGGTCGACGAAGCCCACGGCGGCATGGGCCTCGACTGGCTGACGATGATCATGCTGTTCGAGGAAGTCGCCACCACCTCTGCCGACCTGTCGGTGCCGGTGCTGATCAATTCCTTTGGCGCCTACATGGTCCAGCAGCTCGCCCCGGCGCACCTGCGCGAGCGCTACCTGCCGGGCCTGGTCAGCGGCGAGCTCTTCTGCAGCATTGGCATCTCGGAGCCGGATGTCGGCTCCAACGTGCTCGAGATCAAGACTCGTGCACGCCGGGATGGCGACCACTTCATCCTCAACGGCGAGAAGACCTGGATCAGCAATGGCTCGTACTCCGACTTCCTGATCTGCACCTGCCGCACCGGCGACGATCCGCGCCGGGGCCTGACGCACTTCCTGCTGGACCGCAAGGAGCATCCCTATGAGGTGCGAGACATCCACAAGATCGCCTGGAACAGCCAGTCGACCGCGCAGATCTTCCTGAACGACGTGCGCGTGCCGGCGTCGAACATGATCGGCAACGAAGGCGAGGCACTGAAGAACACGCTGTCGATGTTCGAGCGCTCGCGCGTGTTTGTGGCGGCGCAGGGGCTGGGCATCGGCCGGCGCGCGCTCGAAGAGTCGGTGCGCTACGCCACTGACCGCAAGCAGCATGGCAAGGTCATCGCCGGCCATCAGCTGATTGCCGCAATGCTGGCCGAGATGGCGACCCAGGTCGATGCGTCGCGTCTGCTGGTCTATCGCGCCGCTTCGATGATCGAAGCCGGCGTGCCCGCCGAGATGGAAGCCGCGATGGCCAAGTATTTCGCTTGCGAGGCCGCCGTCACCATCGCCCGCCAGGCCGTGCAGATCCACGGCGGCAACGGCGTGACTCGGGAATTCCTGGTCGAGAAGCTGGCCCGCGAGGCCATCGTCGCGCCGATCCCCGAGGGCACGACGCAGATCCAGCAACTCCTCATTGCGCGCGCGCTCACCGGCGTCAACGCTTTCTAAGCCTTCCAAGGACACATCATGCGAATCAAGGACAAAGTCATCGTCATCACCGGCGGTGCATCGGGCCTCGGCCTGGCCACGGCGACCTACATGGTCAAGGAAAAGGGCGCACGCGTCGCCATCTTCGATGTGAACGTCGAAGCGGGCGAGTCGGCCGTGGCGGACCTCGGCGCCGACAGCGCAATGTTCGTGCAGACCGATGTCAGCGACGAGGCATCGGTGCAGAGGGCCGTCGACGCGGTGATGGACCGCTACGGCGCCATCCAAGTCTGCATCAATGGCGCTGCCATTCCAACCGGCTTCAAGGTACTGGGCAAGGATGGCAAGGCGGCGCCACTGGCCCGCTTCGCGCAGATCACCGCGGTCAACATCAACGGCGTCTTCAACGTGATGTCCAAATGCGCGGAGCAGATGGCGAAGAACGAGGCGGAAGTCGGCGAAGAGCGCGGCGTCGTCATCAACGTGTCGTCCGGCGCCGCCTACGAGGGCCAGATCGGGCAGGCCGCCTATGCCGCTTCCAAAGCCGCGATCATCGGCATGAACATGCCAGCGGCCCGCGAGCTCGGTGCCATCGGCGTGCGCGTCAACGCCATCGCTCCCGGGCTCTTCCTGACCACGATGGTGGCCGGCCTCGACGAGAAGGTGCTCACCTCGCTCAAGGAGCAGATGGAAGCCCCCCGGCGCCTGGGCGACATGCGCGAGTTCGCGCATTGCTGCGCCTTCATCGTCGAGAACGCCTACGTCAACGCCGAAACGATCCGCCTGGACGGCGCGGCCCGCCTGCGGTCGAAGTAGAGCGCGCCTCGGTCCGACGACGGCAGTCCCATCCATCAACAAAGAGAGACATACACCATGAGAATCGCTGACTATTTCGACGGCGCCGCTGCGCAGTACCCCGACAACCTGGCCTTCGTCGATGGCGAGATGCGGATGGACTTCGCGCAGGCGCAGAAGATTGCGCATGCCATCGCGAACGCGCTGACCCGCGAGAAGCAGGCCGGCGCGGGTCCGCACGTGGCGATCTACAGCCCTAACGACTACCGCGTCACCCTGCTGCACCTGGGCATCAACCTCGCGGACATGGCGTGGCTGTCGGTGCACATCAGGAACGCGGTGGAGACTAACGCGGAAGTGCTGGACTACTTCGATGCGGACATCGTCTTCTTCCACAGCCATTTCGAAAGCAGCGTGCCGCTGCTGAAGGCCAGGTTGTCGAAGGCCAGGCTCTACATCTGCATCGACCGTCCCTCCGAGCATGGCCGCTCGATGGACGAATGGATGGCGGATTGCTGGCATCCGTTCCGCAACGAGCAGGAAGATGCCGAGACGGTGGCCTTCCTCCAGCCCACCGGCGGCACGACCGGCCCCTCGAAGGGCGCGGTGCACACGCATCGCACGCTCGAGATGATGGGCCTGGCGGTGTCGACGGAGTTCGAAGTGGATGCCGAGTCGCGGCACCTGGTGATCGCTCCGCTGACGCATGCCGCCGGGTTGATCGTGCTCGGGCTGGCCGTCAGGGGCTGCGCGACCATCATCCTTCCGGGATTCGACCCCGAGGCCGTTCTGAGCCGGATCGAGAAGGAGCGGGTCACGCACCTGTTCCTGCCGCCCACCGCCGTCTATGCGCTGATGGCCCATCCCAGGTCGAAGACGACGGATTTTTCCTCGCTGAAGTGCTTCATCGTGGGTGCGGCGCCCATTGCGCCCGAGAAGTTCAAGGAGGCCGTGCGCATGTTCGGCCCGGTCATGTACGAAGGCTTCGGCCAGACCGAAACCCTGATCCCCATCCTTGTGAAGCGTCCTTCGGACTACCTCCGCAGCGACGGCAGCTTCGACGAAGACGCAGTGCGCGCGGCGGGCAAGCCGGTCCGCGTCGTGCGCGTCGGCATCATGGATGCAGAAGGCAAGCTCCTGCCCGCCGGCGAACGCGGCGAGATCGTGGTGCGTTCGTCGATGACCATGCAGGGTTACTACAAGAAGCCCGAGGACACCGCGGCGGCTTCCACCTTCGGCTGGCACCATACGAGCGACGTGGGCGTCGTCGACGAGCGGGGCTTCGTCACCATCGTCGATCGAATGAAGGACATGATCGTCTCTGGCGGCTTCAATATCTTCCCCGTCGAGATCGAGAAGTTGATCCAGGGCCACCCTGCGGTGCTCGACTGCATCGTCGTCGGCGTGCCCGACGAGAAGTGGGGCGAGGCGGTCAAGGCGGTCGTGCAACTCAAGCCCGAGCAAACGCTCGACGAGGCCGAGCTGATCGCACTCTGCAAGGATCAACTGGGCAGCGTCAAGGCGCCGAAGACGGTGGAGTTCTGGGACACGTTGCCGCGCAGCGCGGTCGGCAAGCTGCTCAAGAAGGACGTGCGGGCCAAATTCTGGGGTGACCAGTGGCGAGCGGTCTGATGCAGGATTGCGCCGTGAGTGCGGTCGATGCAGTCGACGGGGCCATGCGAGGGCGTCGATCGGTTCGCGCCTTCGCGGCGACACCGGTTTCGCAGCGGACGGTGACCGAGATCCTGGACGTCGCGGCTTCCGCACCCAGCGGCACCAATACCCAGCCGTGGCACGTCATCGCGCTGGCGGGTGCCGCCAGGCACGCACTCTGCGAGCGCGTGCTGCACGCGTTCCACCACGAGCCGGGCCAGCACGAGCCAGAGTACGACATCTATCCGCCCGAGTTCGTCGAGCCCTACCTCGGCAGGCGTCGCAGGAACGGTTTCGAGCTCTATGCACTGCTTGGCATTGCCAAGGGCGACAAGGCCGCGATGCAACGACAGCACGCCCGCAACTTCAGCTTCTTCGATGCACCGGTCGGCCTCATCTTCACGGTCGATCGGCGGATGGCCCGCAGCAGCTGGGTCGACTACGGAATGTTCCTGCAGAACGTCATGCTCGCGGCTCGTGCCCGCGGCCTCGACACCTGTCCCCAGATGGCGTGGGCCATGTATCCCCGCATCGTCGGCGAAGTCCTGGAATTGCCGGAGCACCAAATGGTGGTGTGCGGAATGGCGCTCGGCCATGCCGACACGGGCGCTGCGGAGAACCGGCTGCGTGCTGAGCGGGAACCAGTGGAGAACTTCAGCCGCTTCAGCGGGTTCTAGACGGGCGACAGCTACGGCCGGTTGGCTGCCGAGATGACGATCTCGACGCGGCGGTTCTTCGCCTTGCCCTGCGGCGTGGTGTTGCTCGCCACGGGGCGCGCGTCGCCGAAGCCCTGCGCAGAGATCGAGTTCTGCGGCACGCCCTTCGAGGTGAGGAAGCGCGCGACGTTGTCCGCGCGCGCCGACGAGAGTTCGAGATTGGACGGGAACCGGCCCCGCAGGGCCGGCCCGATGGGCTCGTTGTCGGTGAAGCCCTGGACGATGATCTGCTGGCCCGGCAGGTTGGACAGCGTCGGTGCGATCTTGGCGAGCGTCGCTTCACCCTTGGGGCTGAGTGTCCAGCCGCCTTCGGAGAACAGGATCTCGTTGACCATCGTCACCTTGAGTTCGTTCTGCAACTGCGTGATCTGTGCCTGGTCGCTGCTCAGCTCGCTCGACAGCGTCTGGTTGAGCGCGGCGTAGGTATTGGCCTTCTGCACTTCGGTGTTGTAGGTCTTGTCGGTCACGCAACCTGCGGCCATCAAGGCGGCGCAGAGCACCAGGCTGAGCTTGAATGATTTCATGCTTTCTCTCCACGGTGGTTGAACAAACACGATGCGGCACTGTCTTGCGCTCGGTATCGTCATCACGATCTTCACCCGACCGGAGGCCACTGAGAATGGGGTCCGGGGGCAATGCGCTTGCCCGAAAGGGAAGGTGCCCACGCGATTCTTTCTGCATTCGCACCGTTCCGGTGCGAGCCTTTGGGAAAGGCGATTGCCCTAAAGGGCAAGTGGACTTGCGGGTGCGTAGCGTGGATCATCCATGTCCCGACACTTGCAATGTGATCGAACGATGGGTATTCACGGTGGACGCTGGCCTGGGTGGCTCGTCGCGATCTGCTGCATGCTGCTCGCCCCGGCGGGCATGGCCGCCGACGCCCGGAACGTGCTGGTGCTCTATTCCAATGGCCGCCTCGTGCCTGCCAACGTCGACGTCGAGCGCGGCTTGAGGGGCTCGATCCGGGACACCGCCGCCAGACCGGTGGATGTCTTCACCGAGTTCCTCGACTATCCCGAGTTCGTCGGCGAGGACTACGAAGACACCGTTGCGACCTATCTGCAGCGCAAGTACGCCGGAAGGCCGCCCGATGTCATCATCGCCGTGGCAAGGCAATCGCTCGACTTTCTTCTGCGCCAGCGCGCGCACCTGTTCCCAGGGGCTCCCATCGTCCACACGGCCGCGTTCAGGGCGTACCCCCAGCCATTCCCCACGCTCCCTGCCGACGTGGTGGGCGTACCGGTCGAGTACGACCCCGCCGGCACCATCGAGCAGGCGCGGCACTGGCATCCGAAGGCGCGCCATCTCCTTGTCGTGACCGGCGCGAGCCCTCGCGACCGCGAATGGGAGGCGCTGTTGCGTGACACCTTCGCGCAGTTCGAAGGACGGCTGGCGATCGACTTCCTGGCCGGGGCGTCGACCGACAAGGTCCAGGAGCGCCTGCGTGGGCTGGACGATGGCTGGATCGTGTTCACGCCGGGCTTCTACCAGGGCAGCGATGCCCTCAAGTACACGGCGCGCGAGTCGGTCCAGATGATCGCCAAGGCCGCCAACGCCCCTGTCTACGGAACGTTCAGCAGCTTCGTCGGCACCGGGGCCGTGGGCGGCCGCGTCCCGAGCTTCGAGGCCACGGGCCGCCAGGCAGGGCAGATCGTCAACAGCCTGTTCGACGGCGTGGCGCCCGCGGCGCTGAACCTGCCCAAGGCCATGCCCAACGAGTTGAACGTCGACCTGCGGCAGACACGCCGATGGGGCATCGCCGACAAGGACATTCCGTCCGATGCGGTGGTGCAGTTCAAGGAGCCCTCGTTCTGGGAGGCGTACCGGACGGTGGCGATCGTCGGCGGCACCGTGATCCTGCTGCAGGCCGGGCTCATCGCCTCGCTCATGATCGAGCACCACCGTCGCCGAAAGGCCGAGATGGCGCTCGTTCAGCGCGGGGGAGAACTCGCCCACGCCTCGCGCCTCGCGATCGCCGGGGAACTCACGGCTTCGATTGCGCACGAGATCAACCAACCGCTGGCGGCCATCCTGACCAATGCCGATGCAGCCGAGATGATTCTCCAGTCCGGGGCCGACCGCCGCGGGGACCTGCGCATGATCCTGGCGGACATTCGGCGGGACGACATGCGGGCCAGCGATGTCATTCGCCGCCTGCGCACGCTTCTGTCCAACAAGCAGATCGAGCGCCAGGCCTTTGACCTCGCCGAGGTTGTGAGCGACGCCTGTGCCATCCTTCAGGCCGAAGCGCGGCGCAGGGAGGTGAATCTCGTCGTACGAAACGCTGCCACGTCCGGGCGCGTCTTCGGTGATCCGGTCCAGATCCAGCAAGTACTCATCAACCTGGTGCTCAATGCGATGGATGCCGTCGAGGGCATGCCTGGCGACCGGCGGACTGTTGTGGCATCGGTCGAGGCGGAAGCGGACGGGCTTGCCATGAGCGTGCGTGACCGCGGCCCGGGCATTGCGCCCGAGCATCTGCCCAAGCTCTTCGATTCGTTCTTCAGTACCAAGCGCCGAGGCATGGGGCTGGGCCTTGGGATCGCGCGAACCATCGTCGAAGCGCACGGAGGCCGCATCCGGGTGGAGAGCGAACCCGGCCATGGCACCGTCTTCCACGTTTCGCTGCCCGTACACGGTCAAAGCAGCGTCCATGCCGCCGCCTTCGCATGAACGCTTCTCCACTCATTCATGTGGTGGACGACGATGAGCCGCTGCGGAGCGCGCTGCTCAGGCTGCTCGACATGGCAGGCTTCGAGGCCCGTGGGTATGCCTCGGCGGGCGAGTTCCTGCTCCATCCGCCGCCCGATCGGCCGAGCTGCCTGTTGCTCGATATCCGCATGCCCGGTCCTTCGGGCCTGGACCTTCAGGGCGCGTTGGAAGAAAACGGTATCCCGCTGCCAATCGTCTTCTTGACGGGACATGCGGACGTCCCTTCCTCGGTGCAGGCCTTGAAGGGTGGGGCGGTGGACTTCCTGGAGAAGCCGGTCCAGCGCAACGCCTTGCTCGCGGCACTCGGGCGGGCGCTTGCTCGCGACGCTGCCCAGCGGGAAGTCCGTGTGGAGGCCATGCGGCTTCGCGCGCTGTTCGCCACGCTGTCGACGCGCGAAAGAGAGGTCTTCGATCGCATCGTCGCAGGCAAGCTCAACAAGCAGATTGCCGACGAACTCGGCAGCAGCGAACGCACCATCAAGACGCAGCGGGCACACCTGATGGTCAAGCTGGGTGTGGACTCGGCGGCCGAGCTCGGGGCCCTTGCCGAGAAACTGAGCCAAAGCACTCCAGGGGCCGCGCAGCGGCCTGCAGACGTGGGCGGCTAGTGAGAGTGCTGTGTGCCGCCGGCCGGATCAGGCGAGCTCGTTGATTCTGCTTGGAGCGGCGCACGGCTCCGACAGCCGTTCCATGCGGTTCGGCGCCCCCTAGGCCCAGCGCGCCTTGCAGGTCCCCCTGCGCGCGAAGGGCCCGCCTGCCCTTTCGGGCAAGTGAATTGCCCTTCCACCTGATGGTTCTTCATCGGGTCCACGGCGACGATCGCGAGAGCGCGTCGGCCCCATCGCCCGCGACGAAGGATCTCGATGACATCGCACTTCCGCCGAATCCCGCTCAGCGCCTGCATCGCAGGGGCGGTTGCCCTTCTCCTCACGGGCTGTGCGACGCCGGGATCGGGCAACGCCGGCATCACCGCGTCCGACCATTTGGCCAAGGTCTCCAACGTCGGCTTTCTGACGGAGCCCGGCAAGCTGAAGGTCCAGGCCGCCAACGGCGGGTTCCTGTGCTGGCGGCAGGCCGGAGTCAATTGGAAGAGCTATGACAAGGTGATGTTCGAGCGCATCCAGGTCTACCTCGCGCCGGCCACGGAGCAGAGCCCGATCGATCCCAGCGACCTAAAGACCCTGCTCGACTACTTCCACAACGCGCTGGTCAAGAGCCTGTCGCCCGACGTGCAGGTCGTCAATGTCGCCGGTCCGGGCGTGCTGCGGGTCAAGCTCGCCCTGACCTCGCTGGTGCCGACGAACACCCTCGCGAGCATGGCCGGTACGGCCGTGCCCTACGGGTTCGTGGCCGAAATGGGCTCGGGCGCAGCCACCGGCCGCCCGGTGGGTTCCACACCCTACCTGGGCAGGACCGGCCTCGAGGCGCAGTTCCGCGACGGCGCGTCGGGCGCGGTGTTGGCCGAATGCGCGGACACCCAGATCGGGCTCAAGTACGCCGCCGAACTCAACAAGGGGGCCACGACCGCGGCCGAGGCCTGGATGAACGGCTACGTGAGTTCCTTCACCAGTTGGAGCTATGCGCAGGACGCCTTCAACAAATGGTCGGCCGCATTCGCCCATCGATTCGCCGAGCTGCGGGCCCAGTCGCCTCAATGAAAGCGCTGTCCGCCTTCTGCAGCCTTGCCGCCGTGACGGGCTGCCTGTCCGCATCGGCGCAGACGACCCTGCCTGCCGCCAACGAGTGGCAGTTCGAATTCGTTCCGTACCTGTGGTTGGCAGGCATCCGTTCGGACCTCAAGCTGGGGCCCTTGCCAGGGAACACGCTGACGGTGAACTCCAAGGGCATCCTGGAGGCGCTGGACTTCGGGGCCATGGGCACCCTCGAAGCTCGCAAGGGCCCATGGGGCGGGTGGCTCGACGTGCAATACGTGAAGCTGGGCGTGTCGAACCAGGTGGCCGGCGGTCTGCTCGGCGGCTACAACGTGAAGTTCGAGCAGACCATTGCCACGCTGGCCGGCTTCTACCGCGTGGTCGAAGGCCCGGTGGCAGTCGACGTGCTCGGCGGCGTGCGCTATGTCGATGCCGACACCCGGGTCGACATCTCGCCCAGCCTGCGCGGCCTCGGGGGCCAACTCCAGGAGAAGGCCGGCTCGACCAACGGCATCGTCGGCGTGCGCGCGATCGTGCCGGTCGGCGACAAATGGTCGTTGCTGGGCTACCTCGACGTCGGGGAGGGCGGCTCGACCTCGACCTGGCAGGCGATCGCCGGTGCCAGCTATCAATATTCCCCGGTCACCTCGTTCAAGTTGGGCTATCGCTACCTGGACTACAAGCGCGACGATGCGCTGCTCAACAAGGCCGCCATGGGCGGCCTTTACTTCGGCGCCGGATTCAAGTTCTGAACCCGACCATGGCGAACGACGCAGTGCCAGCCAGACTCGGGCGGATCCTCGCATTTGCCGCGGTCGTCGAGGGTGTCACCGGCCTGGCCTCGCTCATGGTGCCGGCCCTCGTCATCCGGGGGATGTTCGGCGTCGGGGTCGAGGGCGCGTCGCTGGCGCTCGGCCGCGTCTGCGGCATTGCGCTGATGGCCCTCGGCTGGGCCTGCTGGCCGGGCGGGCGCGGGCTGCAGGGCACCATGAAGCCATCTCGCGCCATGCTGGCCTACAACGCATCGATCGCGCTGTACCTCGCCTGGGTCGGCATGGCCCATCCACCCGCAGGCCTTCTCCTGTGGCCGGCGGTTGTCCTGCATGCGATCGTGGCGGCGCTCCTGGTCCATGCAGCGCGCACCGACACGTGAAGAGAAGCGTTCTGCTTCCCTTTCGGGCAATGGATCTGCCCTTCGACCCAGTTACCTTTCGCACGCCGACGCGCAATGATGAACCCAGACTGAACGCAGCCTTGCCGATCGGGCGATCCGGCAACGCAAGCTTCGGCACTCACATCCACCGGAGAGAAGGAGTCGCGCGCATGAACATGCTCCCATCGCACTTCTCGCGACGGCGTGGTCACCGGCGCGATGCCTCCTCGAAATGACATCGATCCCGACCCGCGTGGTACTTGTGGTGGACGACGACGACAGCATGCGCCAGGCCATCGAGCGGTTGCTGATGGCCGCCGGACTGAAGACCGCGACCTATGCCTCGGCGGAAGCGTTGCTGGCGAGCGGCCCGATGGTGGGTGCGGACTGCATCGTGAGCGACTTCCATCTGCCCGGCATGTCCGGCCTGGACTTGCTGAGCGAGTTGCGCAGGCGCGGAAACTGGCCGCCGGTCATCGTGATCACCGCGCATGACGCCCCGCAGTTGCGCGACGAGGCGATGCGACGCGGCGCCTCGGGCTATCTCGCGAAGCCGTTCCACAGCAAGGACCTGCTGGCTGCGATCGAGGTCGCGGTGCAGGCCGGCGCGATGCCCTGAGCCGGGGCATCGGCAAACGAATCCGTGTTTCCTCAGCTCAACTTCAAACAAGGATGGAGGTCGAATGAAAAGAGATCGAATGTTCCTGGTGGGCGGCGTGCAAGCCGCCGCCGCCGTGCTGGCCGCGACGCTGGTCGCAGTGCCTGCGGGCGGGCAGGTCATCACGGGAGAACTGGGCGCACCGAGCGCAACCACCACGGTGCCCGCCACCCAGCTGCCGGCGCAACCGCCGAAATTCGGCGGCGTGATCAAGGAGACCCTGGAGGGCTCCAAGGTCTGGTGGGCGCCGCGCGTGGTGCCGCCCAAGGGCGCTCCGAACGTGCTGCTCATCATGACGGACGATCAGGGCTATGGCGTCAGCGGCACCTTCGGCGGCGTCGTTCCGACACCCGCACTCGATCGCGTGGCCAAGTCCGGTCTGCGCTACACCCAGTTCAATTCGACGGCGCTCTGCTCGCCCACGCGGGCCGCGCTGCTGACCGGCCGCAATCACCACTCGGTCGGCTTCGGCGTCATCACCGAGCTGTCGACCGGCTTCCCGGGCTACGACTCCATCATCGGCCCCGACAACGCAACGATCGGCGCCATGCTCAAGGGCAACGGCTATGCCACTTCGTGGTTCGGCAAGAACCACAACACACCGGACTTCCAGTACAGCATGGCCGGCCCCTTCGACCAGTGGCCGTCCGGCATGGGCTTCGACTATTTCTACGGCTTCCAGGGCGGAGAGACCGACCAGTGGACGCCTTACCTGTTCCAGAACAACCGGCAGATATTTCCGTGGATCGGCAAGCAGGGCTACAACCTGATCACCGATATGGCCGACGAGGCGATCAACTACATGCAGGGGGTCAAGGCCCAGGCACCCGACTCGCCGTGGTTCGTCTACTACGCGCCGGGCGGCACGCATTCGCCGCACAACCCCAAGCCCGAATTCGTCGAGCCCTTCAAGGGCAAGTTCGACAAGGGCTGGAACGCGCTTCGCGAAGAGATCTTCGCCAACCAGAAGCGGTTGGGCGTGATTCCTGCGGACGCCAAGCTGACCGACTGGCCCGACAGCCTGCCCAAGTGGGAGACGCTCAGCGCCGACCAGAAGAAGCTGTTCGCCCGCCAGGCCGAGGTGTTCGCGGGCTACGCGGCCTACACGGACTTCGAGATCGGGCGCGTGATCCAAAAGGTCGAGGACATGGGTCAGCTCGACAACACGCTGATCATCTACATCGTCGGGGACAACGGCACCAGCCCCGAGGGCACGCTGAGCGGCACGCCGAACCAGTGGACCTCGTACAACGGCATCCTGGACTTCCCCGTCGCGGAGCAGCTCAAGTTCTACGACACCTGGGGCTCGGCAGCGAGCTATCCGCACATGGCGGTGGCGTGGACCTGGGCGTTCGATACGCCCTTCAAGTGGACCAAGCAGGTGGCGTCGCACTTCGGCGGCACGCGCCAGGGCCTAGCGATTTCCTGGCCCAACCGCATCAAGGATGCCGGCGGCATTCGCACGCAGTTCCATCACGTGATCGACATCGTTCCGACCATCCTGGAAGCCACCGGCATCAAGGCGCCGGAGATGGTCGACGGCATCAAGCAAAAGCCGATCGAAGGCGTGAGCATGGCCTACACCTTCGACAAGGCCAACGCCAATGCGGCCTCGACCCGCACGACGCAGTACTTCGAGATGGTCGCCAACCGCGGGATCTACCACGACGGCTGGTACGCCAACACGACACCGCCGCACGGGCCGTGGATCCTGAATGCGCCGCTGCCCCCGATCGCCGACTACAAGTGGGAGCTGTACAACATCAAGGAAGACTATTCGCAAGCCAACGACCTCGCGGCGAAGATGCCCGAGAAGCTGAAGGAGATGCAGGCACTGTTCGTCCAGGAGGCCGCGAAGTACCAGGTGCTGCCGCTCGACAATCGCTCGTTCGCGCGGGCCGTCGAGCCGCGACCAAGCACGACCGCGGGCCGCTCGGAGTTCACCTACACCGGCGTGAATCCCGGCATCCCGGTGGCCAACGCACCGAACATCCTCGGGAAGTCGTACACCATCACCGCGGATGTCGACGTTCCGCAGGGCGGCGGCAACGGGATGCTGGCCACCATCGGCGGACGCTGGGGCGGATGGGGCCTGTACCTCGTGAATGGCAAACCCGTCTTCGACTACAACATGCTCATCCTGGCGCACTACCGCTGGGTCGGCCAGGAGGCGTTGACCCCGGGCAAGCACACCATCGTGTTCGACTACACCTACGACGGGCCCGGCATCGCCAAAGGCGGCAGCGGCGTGCTGAAGGTGGACGGCAAGGTGGTTGCGACCGGCAAGCAGCCCAACTCGATCGCCTTCCTCCAGGTGGCCGACGAGACCTTCGATGTCGGCGTCGACCTGCGCACCGAGATCAACGCGAAGGACTACCAGGTGCCCTTCGCCTTCAACGGCAAGATCGACAAGCTGGTCATCAAGCTGGGCAAGTCGCAACTCACTGCAGCGCAGCAGCGCCAGGTAGACACCATGGTCGCCAGGGCGCGCGATTGATGGACCCCCTATGCAACCGCGTCGGGCTCGGGCTGCTGCTGGCGTTGACGCTGGTGGCGGCGCGCCCGGCCCTCCCGCAACAATCGGCGGCACCGGTCGCGGTGGCGGGCAAGGCCGATTCCGCGGCGCTGAAAGGTGCATGGAAGCGGCCCGACGGCAACTACATCATCCTGGTACGCGAGATCGGCGCCGCCGGCGACCTCACGGCGATGTACTTCAACCCGAATCCGTTGCCCTTTGCCAAGGCCCAGGCGTCGGAGGAGGCCGGCGTGCTGCACGCCTCCTTCGAGCTGCAGGCCGGCGGCTACAGCGGGTCGACCTACGAGCTGCGCTACGACCCGGCGAGCGACCAACTTGTCGGGGTCTATTACCAGGCGGTGGCGAAGCAGAAGTTCGAGGTCCACTTCGTTCGCCAGCGCGTCGCCGCTGCCACGCGCTGACCGATGCGCCCCGTGCGCGTCATTAGCCCGAGTTCCATTGATCTCTACTACCGGAGCACAACGATGACTCTCACTCTCCCTCGAATCAGCCGTCGGCTCGGCCTCGCCCTGCTCACGGCAGCGGCGCTGCTGGGCGCTGAACGCGCTGCCCTCGCGCAGGACACCAAGCCGGCGCAGGCGGCGGTGCCCGCCAGGGACTTCAAGGACGAGCGCGCGCTCGCGCTGCTCAAGGGCATGAGCGACACGCTCGCCCGCGCGAAGACCCTGAACTTCAAGGTGCGCGGCATCGTGCCGGTACCCTCGCCGACAGGGCAGTTTGTGAGCCTCCTGGCATCGTCGCGCGTAGTGATGCAGCGACCTGACAAGCTCTTCGTGGAGGCGCGGGGCGACCTGTTCCCGAGCGACAGCTTCTACGACGGCAAGTCGGTCACCGTGATCACCGCCGATCGCAGGTTCTATGCACAGCGCGATGCGGCCGGCGGCGCGATCGAGGCGCTAATGCAGAGCATGCAGCCGGGTTCCGACGCCACGGCACCTTTCCTCGACCTGCTGGTCGCGGACCCGTACGCCTTCCTGACGAAAGATCTCGCCAGCGCCTTCTGGGTCGGCCAGACGACCATCGGCGGCGTCAAGACCGAGCACTTGGCCTTCACCGCGCCGGGGCTGGACTGGGAGCTCTGGATCGGCGCTGCGGACAAGCTGCCGCGCTTGATGGTCGTCTCCTACCGTTCGGGCGAGCGACAACCGACCTTCACGGTCGAGCTCTCCGAATGGAAGCTCGATGCGCCCGTTTCGGCGAAGACCTTCAGCGCGACGATCCCGCCGGGTGCCGCGAAGCTCGAGTTCAAGCAGATGGGCCCCGCCAAGTGACCTTGCCAAGGAGCAATGCAATGAAGCAGATCAAGACACTCATCCTCGGCGCCGCTGTCGTGGCCGGCGCCCTCGTTCCCTTGTCCGGCGCGAATGCTTGGGTCGCGGCGGCGGGCGGCTGGCGTGGCGGCGCGGTGGCGGTCGGCGGCTACCACCCCTACCACCCGTACTATCGTCCTCCGGGCTGCTACGGGTGTGGCGCCGCCGTCGGTGCGGTCGCGGGCATGGCCGTGGGCGCGGCGATCGCCGATGCGAGTCGCCCCGCCACGGTGGTGGTCCAGCCGCCGGCGGTGGTCGTGCAGCCGCCAGCCTACGTGGTGCAGGGCAACGTGCCGCTCGGAACACAGGTTGCAGCGTTGCCCGGCGGCGCTCGCAGCATGGTGGTGAATGGCGCCAACTACTACCAGGAAGGTGCCACCTGGTACAAGCCGTACTTCGGCTCCAGTGGCGTGTACTACGAGGTCGTGCCGGCGCCGTGACCGGCCGCACCCAGGGGCCTTCACCTTCGGGCAACCGCCTTGCCCGTCGCCCCGATTCCCAGCGGCACCTTATCGCGCGATGATGCGACTCACGCCAGCCGTCACCTCGTCGGCATCAGCCAAGGAGATCGCCATGGAGCGCTACATATTCGCCGCGACAGCCGCGTTAGGCATTCTCGGGCTCGTTCCGTCCGCGTCCTGGGCGGTCACTTGCACCGCTGGGGTCTACCGTGCCGGCTGCGCCGGCCCCAACGGCGCCGCGGTGGTCAAGAAGCCGCCGCCGGCGCAAGTCACGTGCGCCAAGGGCGTGTATCGCGAAGGTTGCGCCGGGCCCAACGGCGCAGTGGTTCGCAGGCGCTACTAGCGGCTAGCGGTCGCGGTCCGTCGCGGGCGGTCTGTTTTCGCCCGCATGACGGTCCCACAGGAACATGGCGACCAGCCTGCGTTCGCCTAGCGCCTCGGCGAGCACCTGGAACGCGAAATAGGGAATGAGCACCAGCAACAGGATGAGCGTCCCGGCCAGCACTTCGGGCAAGCGCGCGCCGAACAGTTCGCCCAGCGACTCGCCCATGGAGCGCCGGTGAAACCAGCCGACCAGGACCTCCTCGACGACCGTCAGGAAGAACAGCAGCAGGACGAAGACGAAGGCCTTTCGCAGCGTCGGCCAGATGAGCGGGCTTTCAGGGTTGTGCTGTCCGATCTTCAGTGCCTTGCCCACCGCCATGAACTTGGCGAGCAACAGGGCCTTCACGATGGCAACGCCCCAATACGCCAGGTGGATGCCATGCTCTTGAAGTACGGCCGCCTTCATCAGGTTCACCGCGCCGATGGTGACGAAGAGGTAGGCAGTGAGGATCGCGAGTTCGAAGAACTCGTCGAGCACCCGCTGCCTCACGGACGCCTTGGGCCTGGTCTCGGATCCCATGGCGGACTTCCGGCCTGTCTCAGGTGCCGCTTCCGCGGCTTCCGGCCTGCAGCATCTGGAGTGCCTTTTCGACGCTGAGCGAGCCTGACACCTGGCTCGGCGGGTATTCCTTGAAGGTGCCCAGGAACTGCCCCACGATGCCCACCGCTGGAACCATCGTCCAGAGCTTCTCGCCCCACCAGCGGCCATACAACAGGCTCTCGTCCTGGTAACGCTCCCACGGGTCCTGCCGAAGATTGGTCACCAGCGGCACGTTCGTCGTTTCGGGCTTGCCGTTGAAGAGGTTGCCCTCGATTGTCTTGAAGCTGACCTTCCAGGCGTTGTAGCGCACTGCCATCAGGTCGGCGTTGTCGCTGAAGTAGAAGAATTCGTGCCGTGGAGCAGGGATCTCGCCCTTGAAATAGGGCATGAAGTTGTAGCCGTCGAGGTGGTTCTTGAAGGTCTTCTCGCCCGCCTTGTAGCCGGCCAGGAGCTTTTCCTTGACTTGTGGTTCGCCGGCGGCGGCCACCAGCGTGGGCAGCCAGTCCTCCGCTGCCATGATGTCGTTGACGATGATGCCCGGCTTGATCACGCCGGGCCACTTGGCCAGCATCGGGACGCGGAATCCGCCTTCGAAGACCGTGCCTTTCTCGCCGCGGAAAGGGTGGTTGCCGCCATCGGGCCAGCTGAAGATCTCCGCGCCGTTGTCGCTCGTGAACATTACGATGGTGTTGTCCGCGATGCCTTCATCGTCGAGCTTCTTGAGGATCTCGCCGACGATCCAGTCCAGTTCCATCATTGCGTCGGCATAAATGCCGAAGCCGCTCTTGTCCTTCCACTTGGGCGACAAATGCGTCCAGACGTGGCAGCGCGTCGAGTTATGCCAGAGGAAGAAGGGCTTGCCAGCCTTCACCGAACGATCGATGAAGTCGACCGAGCGACGCACGAGTTCGGCATCGACATCTTCCATGCTGAACTTCGCTGCAGGGTCCATGCCCGGTCCCGGAGGCAGCGGGCCCGCGTCGATGATCTTCTGCTTGCCCACGCGCCCCCAGCGCGGGTGCTCCGTCGGGTCGTCAACGTCGGTCGCGAATGATTCGATGATGTTGCGCGGGCCAAACTGGTCGTGAAATCCCGGAACCTTCGGGTACTCGCCGTCGTAGGGCTCCTCCATCGCATTCAGGTGGTAGAGGATGCCGTAGAACTCGTCGAAGCCATGGACGGTCGGCAGGTATTCGTTGCGGTCGCCAAGATGGTTCTTGCCAATCTGTGCCGTGGAGTAGCCAAGGGGCTTGAGCAGTTCGGCGATCGTCGGGTCCTTGTCCTGCAAACCCTGCTTGGCAGCAGGCATGCCGACCTTCAGGAGGCCGGTCCGGAACGGTGTCTGGCCCAGGACGAAGGCGGCCCGGCCTGCGGTGCAGGATTGCTGACCGTAGTAGTCAGTGAAAAGCGCTCCTTCCTTCGCAAGGCGGTCGATGTTCGGCGTGCTGCCCCCCATCATGCCGCGGTGGTAGGCGCTTAGGTTCCAGATGCCGACGTCGTCGGCCATGATCATGACGATGTTTGGAGCTTTGGCGGCCATCGTATCTCCAGTTGGTTCATGCTTCGCGATCCTGACAGCCACGGTGGGAACTGCAAATAGGGCCAACGGGCAACTGCCTTGCCCCAAAGGGCAAGCGATCCGATTTTCTCGATGCGGCGGATTGGCCTCCTGCCCAAATGCGAAGCGCGCGGATGCGACTGCCTATTCGATCTGCGTACGGCGGTATCTGAGAGCGCGTCCAGCCGACGACCGCTTGCAGCCGCGAAGCGGTCATGTCGGCTTTGAGCGCGAGTGACCGAAAATGGCCGGGACTGTGCCTCCGAAGCTGTGCCCGGAAGCGGTCTCCCGGCTTGTTCAGATTTCAGTTTGTTCGGACATCTCCAGCGCGTCGTCCACCTCGATTTCCATCAATGTGCGAAGGACGCCACGATTTGCTCTTGTCAGTCCCCGTGCCACGCCACGTGCTGCCGTAAGAAAGCCAGTGCGATTGGCTGCTACGCCGGCATCCGCATCGACTTGGGAGCCGGAGAGGCCCGGGAGGGTCAATCGCGCTGCACGGGCGAACTTGTAGCCGTCATTCGCCCGGCATGCAGAGCCAGTGCCAACGTAGCACCGGGTGCCCGCAATGATTTGCAGCGACACGCTGTGCCGATTCGGCGTTTCCGGATGCATCCCAACGCCAGTCGATCCAGAGCATCGCTTCGTAGAGATCGTCCGGGTCTGCGGTCAATTCGTACCGGTCCAGTAGTGCGGTGGTGAGTTCCTGGTTGGAACTGTCATCGCCAATTGCCGCTTCGTCTCGCAGAACGTCAAGCCTGGACCGCCCGTGATCGAACGGGACTGCGTTGGCAACTGTTGCAAGCTTGCGTGTCGCTGGAGCATTCACGGGTGATGGACCGTTCAGGCCAAAGGCCACGACCGCGGAGACGAGCGCACCCAGCATGAAGGCGCCAAGAAGTTGAATTCTCAGCTTCATTTGCTTCGCGCCCTACGGCTTGCGCAGTCCCAGGAGCATCACCACGCCAACCACCGCAAGAGCACCCAGCACCTGCTGCGAGTTGACTTGTTGTCCCAGGACCCATGCGGCCAGCATCATCGCCATCACGGGCTCGATGCTCATGATCGGCGAATTGCCCGCGACCCCCAGCCTCGGCAGCACGGTGAAAAGCATCGTAATCGCACTGCCGTAGAGCACCGTCAAGCCGGCAAGACCCCACCAGCCCGAAGTCGAGCCCGGCCACGTGGCCTCGCCACCGATCCCGATCGCGGAGAGCGCCACCGCACTGACGACGAGCAAGGTAGACGCACTGCGAAAGCGGCCGTCCAGCTCGAAGACCTCGTGTTGCGTCAATGTCAGCGCCATTGCATACAGCGCCGCGGCCACCAGCGCCAGCAGCACGCCCAATTTCTGCCGGGCCCATGCATCGGACTCACCGAGCGCGGCCGTACCGGCTGGCACGTCCAGGGCCAGTGCCAACCCGATCAGGATCACAGGCATCGCCAACAAGATCTTGCGGCCCGGCCGCTGGCGATACAGGAACCAGGACGCCAAGCCAATCCACAACGGGTAGGTGTTGAAGGTCAGCACCGCCAGTCCCACTGACAACAGTTGCACCGCCGAGTACAGGCAAATGCCCTGCAGGCCCAGCATCAGTCCGATCACGCCGAGCATCAGGCCTTGCCGCCCGCTCGGCGTGGCACGCACATGGCTCGATCGGCAAAGCATGAGCAGCACGCACGCGGTGACCGCACTGCGCACGGCAAGCGCCGTGTAGATGCTCGTGCCGCTGTCAAACGCCATCCGAGCGGCAACAACGCTGCCGGCCAACATGCCCGCCAGCAGCAACAACGTGATGAAGGAGCGAGGCGCCAGTGCGAGCGTCTTGACAGACGGCGCTTCGCACAAAGCCTTCGCCGCCATGCGGCCGGAGCTCACTGCAGGCCGCTCATTACCCGAGCCGCAAGGCAAGGGCAGTCGAAGCGATTTGAACGTTGTCCATCGTCAGCGCCGCTGGCTGCCCATTGGAAGGGTGGCCACCGTCGGCCACCAAAGCGGCAAGCACACCAGCCAGGCACAGCAACCACTCCAATCAGGACGACTGTCCAGGCATGGCGCGAGGCAGATCGATCTCCTGAGAGATTGCCCATGGAAAACGTCGAATGCGAGGAATGCATGGTGCCCTCCGGGATTGAGACACGACTGGACTCGTGCCTCGAAATCGTAGGGATCGACACGGCGCAGGTCATACCGCGATCAGGGTATTTGACGGACGAAATCGCGGGCTCGCCTGCAGGGGCTCGCTACCAGCCCGTCGAAGCTTCGGCGCTTGTGATCGTGGTCGGCAGGCTCAGCGAAACCCGGGTCCCGCCATCGGCACCCGGTCCGACGCTCAGCGTTCCCCCGAGCCGGTCGGCGCGCTTGCGCATCCCGGCAAGACCGCGGCCGCGCCCGCTGCCGCTGGGCACGTTCGCATCGAGGCCCGCCCCGTTGTCAGCGACCTCAACGAGCACCTGCCGGCCGACTGGGGCCGCCGAGATCGTGATCGCACTGGCGCTGGCATGGCGCACCGCGTTGTTGAGCGCTTCCTGCACGACGCGCAAGACGGCCAGCGCGCCTTGCGGCGTCAACCCGTCGATGGGCGGGATCGGCTCGACCCTCCAATGAAGCTGGATTTGCAGGGCGTCCATTCGCGGTGTCAGGCGCGCGCGAAGGTTGCCCAGCAGCACCAGCAAGTCATTGCCGGCCACGTCCAGCGAATCGACGATGGAGCGAAGGTCCTGCAAGGCATCCTCGATGTTGTGCACGAGCACCTGGCGATCGCCATCGCGCCTTTGCGCCAGGCGCAGCGCCGTGGTCAATTGAGCGCCCAGCCCATCGTGCATGTCGATGAGAAGGCGTTCGCGCTCCTCGCCGATGGCCGCTTGCTTCTCCCTGGCCGCCTGCTCGCGGTCTTGAACGAATCGCTCCACGAAAAAGAAGAGCAGCACACAGAACATCGGCAACGAATCGCTGGGTGTCAGCATGAAGGGATCCCTGGGCAGAATGCCCGCGACCAATCCAAGGAACTGGACAAAGCCCAGGAACCAGATAAGTTCGGCACCGGCCAGCGCAAACGCGCGCCAGCTTCGTTCCTTCAATGCCCATTGCCAAAGCATCGCGGTCGCCACCAGGCGCAGCACCACGAACGGCAGCGATATGACACTCAGGGCGACGATGTACCCGGGAACGAGCGCGACCATCAGGAGACCCGCAAGCGTCAGCAAGGCCGTCGCGCGGAGCACGCGTGGAAACCAGCGCCATGTGCTGCGGCTGACACGCCAAAGCAGGTCCAGCAGCGCCCAGGTGAAGCTATTGATCAGGAAGGAGAGCAAGAGCAGATAACCGCATTCAGTCAGCGGCATTTCGGGAAAGAGGTAGACGACCAGCAGCGCCGTCCATAGCGCCGTGACGAGCACGAATCGCCAGTTCTCGAATCGCCTTTGACGCCAGGAAATGATGAACGCAAAGACGAGCGTCGCCAGCATCAAGGTCAAGAGCGCTTGCGGTATCACCCGCTGCGGTATCTCGCGAACGAGCCAAGCGTTGTGCAACTCCGCGTAAGGCCCCATGCGGATCACCGACAGCCGCCCGCCCGCGACGGGATTTCCCTGCACGCGCACGAGCAGCTCGTTCTCGCCCGTGCGAAACAGCCCCAGTGGCAGCGGCATGAGGTGCGACTGGTTGGTCATCTGGCTGCCGATAGGGCCGCCCGGCTGGAGGAACCGGGCCTGCGGGTTGAGGACCGAGCCGTTGAAGATGAACTGCCCGGTGACGGCCACCGTCGGGACAAACAGCGCGGTGGCCTGAGCAGGAAGCTCGTCGAGCACGAAGCGAATCCGATACCAGACGGTGCCGTCCAGCTTGGGATGCGAGCGATGCCAAACATCGGGAAGAATCGTTGGCTGCCATCCGTCTGCAGGCGGTTCCCTGGCATCGCTGACAACGGAATCGGCACGGTCGAAACGCAGTTCAGGCGCGCTCAGACCTGGCACGGTTGCGCGGGCAGGTTGCACGGGAAGCACGCTTGCGACAACGAAGGCCCACGCGATCACGTAGGCATGCAACGCGCGCCAAGCTGCCGGGATTCCCATCGCGCTGCCCCTCTCTCCAGAGTGCAATGCCGTGGAGCGTGCCAGCCCGTCCTGCGCTCGTCAACGGCCAGCCAATCTCGGCGGCGACAGTTCACGCGTCCATGTTTGCGGTCAGCGCAATTGGCCCGTGGCCCTCGCGCGATTCACGGCCTGCGTCCTGTTGTTCACCGCCAGCTTCTCGTAGATGTTCTTGACGTGCGTACTCACGGTGTGCCGCGACAACGACAGCAGGTCCGCCGTTTCAGGAACCGAGTGGCCGTTGGCGATGCATGAAAGGATTTCGATCTCGCGCCTGGAGAGCGCGTCGAGGGCCGGGATGGGCGGCATGCCCTTGCCCGGCTGAGCGGACGTCGACGGCGACGAAGGGACAAGTCGCCTGAGCAGGTGCCGTGCAATGGCGGCGGAAAGAGGGGACTCGCCCGCGTGCACCTGCCTTATGGCTTTCTCGAATTCCTGCTGCGAGCATTCCTTCAGCAGATAGCCTCTGGCGCCCGCCTCCAGCGCCTGCATGAGATGGTCCTCGTCGCAAAAAACGGTGATGACCAGCACGGCGACCTGCGGCGACATGGCGACCAGGTCGCGGATGGTTTCGGTGCCGCTGCCATCGGGCAAGCCCAGGTCGATCACCGCCACGTCCGGTGGGTTGCCCTTCGCCATCCAGGCACGGGCAGTCGCCACGCTGTTGGCCGAACCCGCCAGGCTCAGTCCCTCGGTGGCGAGCACCATGTCGACGAATTCAGCAAGCAGAAATTCGTCGTCGTCGACAACCAGAACGGAGATGGGCTGGGTCTCTGTCATGCGGCGAAGGGGGGGAGGTAAGCGCAAAGTCTAGTGCTGCGCGCCCAGTTGTGCACGAGCAGCGACGAGGGTCTCGCGGTGGGCGAGGGAGTGATTCAGAACTGTGCAAGCGACAACTTGGCGATTCAGGCCGATGGCCGCTTCGCCGTCCCCGGCACCGAGTGCCAGCTAAGCTTCTACTAGGGCACGAAGCCAAAATGCGCTCTGCACGACCGCTTTCGCGATGACGCTTGGCCCGCTTAGGGCCCCGAACACCATTTCGAGGCAATTCGAAGCGGCTATTGGCGCGCTTAGAGTCCTTGGCCGTCCTTTGCCGCCCGCGATCGGAGTGCTGTCCTCGACTCCGCTTTCTTCGCCATGTCGGCGAAGGTCAAGTTCCAAAGCACACCAGTAATTCGCGAGGAAAAGCATCGAAGTCAGCTTTCGATGGTCGCTGTCGTTCGGCCGACAAATTCGAAGGACAGCGGACAGTCTGAACCGGTAGTAGCCTCTGCGCATTCGACAAGCTGGACCCGGCCACGAGCGGACGGTCGACCACAGCTTTCGAAGGGCCGCTTGATTGGTAAAAGGGCGGCCCTAGAGGGGCTCATCGCCGCCCTCTCTTGATGCATGGGTCGCAGGCAGCGGGTTCGGGCGCAATGGCTCGCTCCGGAACTTTTCTCGCGATGGAACGAGGAGGACAATTGCGCCGCGATCGCGCTGTCGCGCCTCATTTTCAGCGGGCTGCTGGATCGGCATCCGGGCCTGCACCTTCTGGCGGCGCACGGCGGCGGCTACTTGCCGACATACCTGGGACGCTCGCAGCATGCGAACGCGGCACGGCCGGAGGCACAGACCATGGCGCGCAAGCCGTCCGAGTATCTGCGCGAGATGTACTTCGACACCCTCGTCTACGACAGCGTTGCTCTGCGCCACCTCATCGACGTCGTCGGCGTGTCGCAGGTGCTGCTGGGCACCGACTATCCCTTCGACATGGGCCACTACACGCCGCACGAACTAGTGGCGCCCGCGTGGAGCACCACGGAACGCGTCGCCGTTCTGAGCGGCAACGCGCGCCGACTGTTCGACCTGCCCTGAAGTGCCCTGAGGGGTCGCCGAGGTTCACAGGGCGATTCAGGAATCCGACTCCTTGGACACCCGTCGCTGCAACGCATGGGGATGGTGCTGACCAAGATGTTCGCGAGTGGCGGCTTCGACCGCCGGCAGGTTCTCATGCAAGCGGCGCAGCAGGTTCAGCAGCATCTTTCGCTCGGCCGCGCTCAGCACTGACATGAAGGCGCGCTCGCGCTCCATCGCAATGTCCCGGATCTGATCGTGCACGGCGCGGCCGGCCGGCGTCAGCGTCGCTATGCGGGCGCGGCCGTCCTGGGGGTCCAGGGCAAGTTCGATGAAGCCGCGAGCTTGCATGCTCTTGAAACAGCGACTCATGGAGGCCTTGTCCATGCCGATGATGCCGCATGCCTTCTGGGCCGAGATCGATCCTTCGATGGCGAGCAGCACCAGCACGCGCCAGCTTTCGATGCCTACGTCGAAGGCGGCGAGATAAGCCTGCGAAGCGCCGCTCGACAGCTTGTTGGCGATCCAAGTGAGGTACGCAGGCGCGTAGTTTTCGAGGTTGATCACGTCACCCGGGGCCGCTTTCGTGGCGGTCTTGCGCGCGGGGAGAGACTTGGGACGAGGCATCGGGAAAGAATTGGAGTTGCTGGCGCCACTGTAGCTTCCCCCGCGGCCAACCCCGATGCAGCGCGTTCGCGCATCCACATGCGCGAGCGCAGGCTCCAACGGCTCAGCGCTTGAGCTGCCCGTGAGGGTCGATGACGAACTTGGTCGGCGCGCCGGCATCGAACTGCGCATAACCCGCAGGCGCCTCGTCCAGCGAGATGACTTTGACGCCCACCACGTTGGCGATGTCGATGCGGTTCCAGAGGATGGCCTGCATCAACGCGCGGTTGTACTGCATGACCGGCGTCTGTCCGGTCATGAAGCTGTGGGACTTAGCCCAGCCCAGCCCCAGTAGCCCGTGGGCAGGATGTCCGAGAGGCAGGTGAGATCGCGGATCTTTTCGATCGCCTGCTCACGGTCTGGGAACTTCAACAGGTTGAAGTCCGCATAGGGCACCATCACGTACTCGGCCTGTCCGCCGACCCAGCCCCCCATATCGACGTAGTCATAAGCACCGCCTGGACGCGATTCGTTGACGGTCAGGCACACGCCGGTCTGGCGCTCCTTGCACAGGCGGCAGCGTCCGCAGGCGACGTTGAAGGGCACCGAGACGATGTCGCCCACGGCGAGCGTTTCGACGTCCTTGCCCGCCTCGATCACCTCGCCGGTGATCTCATGGCCGAGCACCAGGCCGGCCGGTGCGGTGGTGCGTCCGCGCACCATGTGCTGGTCGGAGCCGCAGATGTTGGTGGTCAGCACCTTGAGGATCACGCCGTGATTGGCGGTACGACCTTGCGGGTTCAGCAGCTTGGGGTGGTCGATGGCGCGCACCTCGACCTTGCCCTGCGATACGTAGACGACGCCTCTGTTCGTGGCCATTTACTGTCTCCTTGTGGTCTGGAATCTAGGAATCGCCGAGTTCCGCAGGCGCCTGCTTCTTGAGCAGATCGGCCACGATGCGCCTGGCGCGGTTCGCGCCGGCATCGACGTGGATGTCGATCCAGTTCGCCTTGTCGCCGAACTGCAGCATGTTCCGGTATTGCGCCTCGATGATGGTGCGGTCCTCGTCGAACGTAAACGCGGTCTGCTGGATCACGGCGTCGATGTTGTCGGGCATGTCGGGATGCTTGGTGCTCGACATGCTCCAGAAGTAGTGACACGTTTCCTCGGTCTCGGGCGTGATGCCGTGAAAGCCGCGCATGTGGAAGCCGCCGCGATCGGGGTCGTCGATTGCGTCCGTACCGGGCTCCACCGCGCCGGTCCAGATCCGCAGGTGGGTCAGGTCGAACTCGATCTCTTGCCAGCGCTCGCATTTGTCGCCAAAGGGCCATGCGGCGCGGTAGGTCGGCGGTGGCGACGAGTTGGGCATCAGGCGCACGACCTTGACCCGGTCGCCATCGGAGCTCACCTTCATCGGGGCGTTCATGTGCAGCTTGGCGTCGCCGCCGATGGTCTGAAGATGGACATAGCCCAGGTGGCTCAGGTCGAGCAGGTTGTCGTGGATCAGTTGCCAGGGCGACTGGTAGTGGTAGTTGCCGCTGCCGAACTTGTAGCGCGGGTCGTCGTGGAACGGGTAGTCGGGCGGCGCGCGGTTCGGCTCGGCCGCTTCGGCGCGAGGCATCCAGATCCAGATGATCTGGTTCTTTTCGAGTACGTGGTAGGCCTTGACCTTGGCCTTGGACGGGATGCGCTCCTGACCCGGAATCTCGATGCATTGGCCGTTCGGTGCGTAAAGCAGGCCGTGGTAGCCGCAGCGCACGCCGGATCCTTCGACCGTCCCGCACGACAGCGGCAGCGAGCGGTGGCAGCAACGGTCCTCCAATGCCGCGACCTGGCCCTCACCGGTGCGAAAGAGCACGATCTTCTGGTGGAGAAAGGTCCGCGCGATGGGCTTGTCCGTGAGTTCAGACGAGAAGCCGGCCACGTACCATTGGTCGAGCGGGAAGCGGCTGGGGGAGGCGGCGTCGGTGACGTCCTTGATGGGGATGCAGGTCGTGGTCATCGGGGAATCTCCTGAGGGGAAAGGGACGGATCAGAGGTCGAGCACCAGCAGCGGTGACAACGCGCGCGAGCAGCACGGCGTGAACTGGTCGTTGGCGGCGCGCTCGGCGTCGGTGAGGAAGCTGTCGCGGTGCTCGGGCGTGCCCTCGAGGACGCGGGTCAGGCAGGTGCCGCAGACGCCGGCCTCGCAGGAGGTCGGGATTTCCACGCCATGCGCCGCCAGAACTTCAATCACCGTCTTGCCGGCCGGGATCTGGCAGCTCAGGCCCGTGCTCGCCACGCGAACCTCGAAGTTGCTGTCCGAGGCCAATGCGGTCGCCACGCCCGCGAAGTACTCGCGATGCAGGTTCGCGTCGGGCCAGCCGAGGCGCCTCGCGGTATCGAGCACGTGATCCATGAAGCCATTCGGCCCGCACACGTAGAGATGCGTATCGGCTGCAGGTTCTCCCAGCACGCGCTCGGCGTCGAACTTTTGCGCCGGCATGTCGTCGGCGTGGAGGAAGACGCTGCCCGCGAATTCTGCCGCGGCAAGCTCTTCGAGAAATGCCATCCGGCCCGCGGATCGGCCGCAGTAGTGCATCTCGAAGTCTCGGCCCTGCGCGTGCAGGGCGCGCGCCATGGCCAGGATGGGTGTCACGCCGATGCCACCCGCCAGCAACAGGCTCCTCGGTGCGTCGACCAGCGGAAAATGGTTGCGAGGTTCACTCACGCGCAGCTCATCGCCCAGCTGCACGGCATCGTGCATGCCGGCCGATCCGCCGCGGGACGTCGTTTCGCGAAGGACCGCGATGCGCCAGCGATGGCGCTCGGATGGATCGTTACTGAGCGAGTATTGGCGGATCAGGCCCGGCGCCAGGTGGACGTCGATGTGCGCGCCGGCCGAGAAGGCGGGCAGGGCGCTGCTGTCCGCTGCCACGAGTTCGAAGCTGCATACGCCCTCCGCTTCCTCGATGCGTCGGGCGACGCGGACCTTCAGTTCATTCGTCATAGTTTTTCATCGGCTTTAGATTGCAGCGCCGAAGCGGCATGGGGAAATCGCACGCGCACATAGGCCTGCGTCGAGGCTTCGACCGCGGGCAGGTTGGCGTGCAGCCGGCGCATTAGGCCCAGCAGGACTTCCACCTCGTCGGCGTCGAGCACGGACAGGAAGGCGCGCTCGCGCTCCAGTGCCATGCCCATGATCTGGTCATGCAGACGTCGGCCCTTGGGCGTCAGCACGGCCATGCGAAGGCGACCGTCGGCGCCGTCGAGCTCGGTGCGGATCAGCCCGCGTTCCTGCATGCGCTTGAAGCAGCGGCTGACCGAACCCTTGTCCATGCCGATCACGGTCGACACCTGCTGCGCCGAGGTTGCGCCTTCGACCGCGAGCAGGACCAGGCAGCGCCAGGTTTCGATGCCGACGTCGAAGGTGCTCAGGTAGTGCTGCGAGGCGCCTCGCGAAAGCTTGTTCGCGATCCAGGTCAGATAGGCCGGAACATAGCGATCCAGATCCACGGTGTGGGGTGCATCACCACTTTTCGGGTCGGCGGCAATGTGAAGTCGGCGAGAGGCCATTGCTTTGCTCACTATCAGTGCACGGCCATGCCGACCCAGCGCTCCAGCGTCTCGGGGTCGTCGAGCAGCGCCGAGGCACTGCCGCTGTGGACCACCGTACCGTGGTCGAGGACGAGCGCGCGTTCCGCGTAGCCGAGTGCCTCGTCGACCTGCTGTTCGACAATCACTACGGCGATACCGGTCTGCTGGCTCAAATTGCGGAAGGCGTGCAGCAGTTCCAGGCGGATCAGCGGCGCAAGCCCTTCGAGTGGCTCGTCGAGCAACAGCAGCGAGGGTTGGCCGAGCAACGCCCGCGCGACCGACAGCATCTGTTGCTCCCCGCCCGAGAGTTGGGCGCCGCCATTGCGGCGTCGCTCGGCGAGTCTCGGAAACAGGGCATAGGCCTCGTCCAGCGCATCGCGCGACCGACGCTTGAGCCCGGCCAACAGGTTCTCCTCGACGGTGAGCGAAGGAAAGATGTCGCGGGTCTGCGGCACGTAGCCCAGGCCGAGCGCTGCGCGCTGGTGCGGCGCGAGCGCCGAGACGTCCTGGCCCTTGAACCGCACACGACCGCTGCGCAGCGGCACGAGACCCATGATGGCCCGCAGCGCGGTGGTCTTGCCGACGCCGTTGCGTCCGACCATGGCCAGCCGCTCCTGGGCGGCCATCTCGAACGTGAGACCGTTGAGCACGGTGGTCGGGCCGTAGCCGGCAACCACGGCCTCGAGCTGGAGAATGGGTTCTGCCATGTCAGTTTCCCAGGTAGGCGGCGCGAACCTTGGGGTCGCGGCGGATGTCGTCAGGAGAGCCGTCGGCGAGCACGGCGCCTTCTGCCAGCACCACGATCCGGTTGGCGAAGCGGAACACGAGGTCCATGTCGTGCTCGATGACCAGGACGGCCAGGTCGCTGGGCAGTGCGTCCAGCGCGTCCAGCAGACGCTGGCCATCGCCCTTGGGCACACCGGCCATGGGCTCGTCGAGCAGAAGAACCTTCGGGCGCAGCGCGAGTGCCAATGCCATCTCGATCAGGCGCTGTTCGCCATAGGCGAGGTCCTGCGTGGCCGTAGCTGCATGCGCTCGCAACCCGAAGCGGGTCAGGATGCCCTGGGCTTCCGTCTGCAGGACCGGGTACGCATCGACGTTGCGCCACATCCTGCCTGTCAGGCCTTCGCGCTCGAAGAGTGCAAGCTCAATCTGTCTTTGCACCGCGAAGTGCGGCGCCAGCGTCGTGATCTGGAAGGTTCGGGCCAGGCCGGCGCGCACGCGCTTGGCCTGGCTGAGTTGCGTGACGTTCTCACCGCGCAGCCAGATTTCGCCGGTATCGGATGCGAGCACGCCGCTGACTTGGTTGACGAGCGTCGTTTTGCCAGCGCCGTTGGGGCCGATCAACGCCAGCCGGTCGCCGGCGCGCAACGCAAACGACACCGCGCGAGTGACATGCAGGCCACCGAAGCGCTTGTCGAGCGACCGGAGTTCGAGCAGGGCACTCATCGCACACCTCCGGCACGGCGGCGCAACCAGGCCCAGGCTTTGGCCGGGGACACGAGAACTACCAGCATCAGCAGGGCCCCCACCACGAATAGCCAGTGATACGGATTGATGGAGGCGGCCGTGTGATGCAGCATCGTGAACACGGTCGCGCCGACCAGGGCGCCAGTCAGTCTGCCTGCGCCGCCCAGGATCAGCATGACCAGGGCTTCGGCCGACAGCGCGAACGACAGGCTGTCCATGCCGACCACCGCGTTCGTCTGCGCCGAGAGCGCGCCCGCGGCACCTGCCAGCGCCCCCGCCACCGTGTAGACCATCCACAGTCGCGCGAAGACCGGCGTGCCGAGTGCAGCCATCCGGGCCCGGTTCTCGTGAATGCCGCGCACGGCGAGGCCGAAGGGCGAGTCGACGATGCGTCGCGCGACGTAGAACAGCACAATCAGCACAGCCAGCGCATACAGCGCGGCAACGCGGCCTTCGAGATCGAACTCGAAGCGACCGAGGAGTGGTCCCATCACGAAGCCGGACAGGCCGTCGTCGCCGCCCGTCCAACGGCGTGCCTTCTGGGCCAGGCTCAGCAGGATCTGCGAGATGGCGATGGTCAGCATCAGGAAGGTGAAGCCCTGAAAGCGCAGCAGGAAGGCTCCCGACAAGGCGGCCAGGCCAGCGCCGGCGGCAATGCCGACGGCCAGGCCAACCAGCGGGTCGGGGTACACCTGCAGCGCGAAGATGCCTGCCGCATAGGCGCCCATGCCGAACAAGGCGGCATGGCCCAGCGTCGCGAGACCGGCGATGCCCACGACCAGATCGAGCGAGAGCACGAATAGCGCGGTGATGAAGATCCGTGTCATCAGACCCAGCTGGTCCGGCAGGAGGCCGCAGGCCGCAACGCCGATCAGCAGCAGGACGGCGGGCGCCCGCCAGGCCGGTGCGCAGCGCGGCGCGGCCGCGAGAACGGGTGCCACAGCGAGCACCGAAGTGTTGGAAGCCATCGTGTTCATCGTTTCAGCAGACCGTTGGGACGCCAGGCCAGCAAAAGGGCCATCGCGACAAAGAAGAACAGGCTTCCCCATTCCGAGGCGAGGTACTTGCTTGCGGTCTCGATGACGCCGAGCAGGACGGCGGCCACCAGCGAGCCGGTGATAGAACCCATGCCGCCGACGGACACGACCACCAGCACCAGCACGAGGTACTTGAGTGCGTAGTACGGCTCCAGCGGCATCAGCTCGGCGCCGAGGATGCCGCCCAGGCCGGCCAGCGCCGCGCCCGCGGCAAAGCTCGCGCATTGCACCGTGCGGATCGGGATGCCGAGCGCCGAAGCGGTGCCGCTGTGATCGACCGCCGCACGCAGCCAGATGCCGAAACGGGTACGCGTGACCGTCCACGCGGCCAGCGCCGCCACCGCGCAACCAGCGCCGATCACCAGCAGGCGTTGGGCCGGCAGGGTGCGAAAGCCCAGGTCGACCGAGCCTGCAAGGAGCGGCGGCAGCGGAATCATTTGCACCTGCGGACCGACCAGCGCGTTGGTGGCGGCGATCAGCACAAAGCTGAGCCCGATCGTGAACAGCACCTGCTCGAGTTCCTTACGGCGATAGAGGTGCCGCAGCACCAGCGCCTCGAGCACACCGCCCAGCAGGGCCGTCGCCAGGATCGCGGCAGGCACGGCGAGCCAGAAGCTCCACTGGGCCTCGCGCGTCAGAAGGGCCGCACAGTAGCCCCCGACCATGGCGAAGGCGCCGTGACTCAGATTCACGAAGCGCATCAGGCCCAGCGTCACCGAGAGCCCGACGGCGATGACGAACAGCACCATGCCGTAGGCCAGCCCGTCGATGAGGATGTTGAGAAAGGTGTTCACGGCGAGACTTCAGGCGTGGCGATGACCGCGCTTGCTTACTTCTCAAGCCCGAAGTCGGTCTGCGGGCCGAAGCTCTGCAGTTCCTTGTTAACCAGTTGGTCGCCGGACTTCTCCACCTTGCGCAGGTACACGTTCTGCGTGATGTGGCGCGTCTTCGGGTCGATGCTGACCGGCCCGCGCGGGCTTTCCCACTTGAGCGCGCGGGCGGCGGCCAAGGCCTTGGGGCCGTCCTTCTTACCGTCCGTGGCCTCGATCATCTTCTGGATCACGTACATGCCGTCCCAGGCGCCGACCGATGCGTAGTTGGCGACCGCACTGGGGTCCTGCTTCTTAAGGGCGGCGACGAACTTCCTGTTCTCGGGCGAGTCGTGCGCGCCCGAGTAGTGGAAGGCGGTCGTCAGGCCCAGCGCGGCGTCGCCGAACTTCTGCAGGTCGTATTCGTCGGTCTCGGCCGAGCCGAGGAACTGCACGCCGGCCTTGGCCAGGCCGTTCTCGTTGTACGCCTTCACGAAGCCCAGGTTCGGCGGGCCGCCCGGCAGGAAGGTGTAGACGGCCTGCGCGCCGCTCGCCTTGATGCGCTGCACGAAGGGTCCGAAATCGGTGGTGGCGATCGGCATGCGGATGCTCTCGACCACGGTCCCGCCTTGCTTGGTGAATTCGCTCTTGAAGGCGGATTCGGCGTCGATGCCGGGGCCGTAGTCGGTGACGGCAGTCACCACCTTCTTCATGCCGTTCTTGGCAGCCCATTGCGCGACCGGTACGGTGACCTGCCACAAGGTGTAGCTGGTGCGCAGAAAGTACTCGGACTTCTCGGTGATGGCCGACGTCGCGGCGTTGAAGATGACGGTGGGCGTCTGCGACTGCTGGATCAGCGGTGCTACGGCCATGGCATTCGGGGTAAAGACGAAGCCGCCGAGGTAGTCGATCTTGTCCTTGACCAACAATTCCTGAACCAAGGTCTTGGTCAATGCGGGGTTAGGACCGCCGGTGTCGCGGTAGATGAATTCGATGTCCTTGCCGGCCAGCTTGCCGCCCTGGCTTGCGACGTAGCCCTCCGCCGCGGCCTTGAAGAGCGTGCCGTAGTGCGCGAACGGGCCCGAGAAAGGACCGACGATGCCGACCTTGACGGCTTGCGCCATGGCCTGGGGGGAGGCGAGCGACAGCGTGGCCGAGGCGAAGAGCGCACATGCAATTGCGCGACGGTGGAATTTCATCGTGAGTCTCCAGTAGTGGTTCGTGCCCGAAATGCCACCGCTGTGGACTGCTCCGGTTGGCGTATTTTGATTGGCATGCCAACTAGTTGCAATCCCAACCGATTGGTATTTACCCGCATCAGGCAAACACGCGGCTCGGGCATCCACCCTGTTGATTTCGGTGCGGCCTGCCTTCGTTCTGCGGCCGCGATGCCGGATGTGATGCAAAGATGGCCGAACGCGGCCTCGAGATGCTGAACACTACGCCGGAGCAGTTCAACCAGAGCGACAGGCGCGATTTCGAGGTGATCACGAAACGGATGCAAGAGTTCGGGATCGAGGCGCAATGCAGCTCTTTCAGCACTGCGCTCGGTCGTCCCGAATGGCGTGTGCGACTACAACAAGCCGGGCTTGCAAGAGCAGCCGATCGCTGGCACCTGGATTCAGATCACCGGGGTCAATGAGATGAAGATCGGTCACCCGCTGAGCGAGTAGAGGCGCGTCGCAACTTCGACGACGCATTGGCCAGCGCGCCTTTGTCAGGCCGATTGCTCTTGCTTGAATTGAGGTTCTCGACGCGCAAGGGTCAGTTCGCTGTGCCCCTGCGTGTTGTGATGGACGCTGGAACGCAGGCTGAGGCGACCGACTTCGGTGCTTGCCTGATCAATGCAATTCAAGCGGGCTTCCGGTTTGCTGTATGACTTGCCGAGTCGCCCAGGGTCGTGCGCTCGGCCCCGGAATATCAGTCGACCTTGACGTTCGCGCTTTTCACGATGGCACCCCACTTGGGCACTTCCTTGGCCAGGTAGCTGCCGAAGTCAGCCGGCTTCATCCACTCGGCGGCAAAACCCTGCGCCGCCAGCTTGTCCTTGATTTCCGGCATCGCGAGAATCTTCTGCATGTCCGCGTTGATCTTGTCGATGATCGGCTTGGGTGTCGCGGCCGGCGCCATCATGCCGATGAACGCGACCGCTTCGAAGTTGGGGTAGCCCTGTTCGGCCACAGTCGGCACGTTGGGTAGAACAGGCGAGCGTTTCTTGCCCGTGACAGCCAGCGCCTTGAGCTTGCCCGACGTCACGAAGGGCGTGGCCGAGATCATGGTGTCGAGCATGTAGGTGGTCTGGCCGCCCATCACGTCGGTGAGGCCCGGGCCGCTGCCTTTGTAGGGCACGTGAATGGTCTTGATGCCGGCTGCGCTGTTGAGCATTTCGCCACCGAGATGCGTCGACGAACCGTTGCCCGAAGAGGCGAACGACAACTCACCGGGCTTTGCTTTGGCCGCTGCGACGAGTTCTTTCAGGTTGCTGGCCGGGAAGTCAGGCCGCGTCACCAACACCAGCGGCCCGGTCATGATCATCGAGACCGGCGCGAGGTCCTTCAGCAGGTCGTACTTCAGCTGCTCCTTCGGGAACAACGTCATGTTGATGGCATGCGAGGTCGCAGCGATCAGGAAGGTGTAGCCGTCGGCCGGCGCCTTGGCGACGAAATCGGCGCCGATGTTAGACCCGCCGCCCGGCTTGTTCTCGACAATGAAGGATTGCTTCTCGATCTCACCGAGCCTGGCTGCGAGCAACCGGGCCACGATGTCGTTCGGACCGCCCGGCGCATAGGGCACGATGATCTTCACCGCCTTGGACGGGTACTTGTCTTCGGCATGCGAAAGCAGAGGCGTGGCGAAAACGGCCGTGGCGGCAAGGGCAAGGGCGAGGGGCTTGAACATGGTTGTCTCCGGTTTATTGAATGGGGTGAGCGTTCAGCCGCTCAGGTCTTGTACGAAGGGTCTTCGCGATCGAGCTGGCGCAGCAGCGCAGGCCATTCCATCGGAGAAAAGTTGACCTTGCCTTGCGGGCCGTAGCGCTTCGCCATCTGGGCGGCCAGTTCGGCGCTGGGCATGCTGACTTCGGCGCCACTGGCCAGCACGTCGACCTGCACCTGGCACGCGGTCTCCAGCCAGTACATGAGGTTCCAGGTGTCCTGCACGCTCGGGCCGCATGCCACCAGTCCGTGGTTGCGCAAGATCAGCGTGCTGTGCGGGCCAAGGTCGCGCGCGATGCGGTCGCGCTCGCTCATGTCAACCGTGGGCTGCTCGTAATCGTGGAAGCCGATCGCGCCGTAGAAGCGCATGGCCGATTGCGTGAGCGGCAGCAATCCCTGTTTCATCGCGGAGACCGCCATGCCAGCACGGGTGTGCGTGTGCATGACGCAGTTCAGGTCGGGCCGTGCGCCATGCACGGCGCTGTGGATCATGAAGCCCGCGCGGTTCACGGGGAACTCGCCGAACTCGCCGTCGGGCTTGTCGACGACGTTGCCGTCGAGGTCCAAGGTGTAGAAACACGAGGCCGTGATCTCCGTGTAGAGCAAGCCGAACGGGTTGATCAGGAAGTGCTTCGCATCGCCCGGCACTTTGGCCGTGATGTGGTTGTAGATAAGGTCGCTCATGCCGTACTTGGCCACCAGGCGGTAGCAGGCGGCAAGGTCGGTGCGAACCTTCCATTCCGCATCGCTCACGCGATCACGAACGGAGGCAGGGCGGGTCTGGACAGCAGCGGTCATGGTGAGTGGGCCTTGCATTGAAAGGTCAGTGGGATTCGGGGCGGCCAGCGAGCATGCGGCGCGCCGTGTAGCGCAGAACGGCTTCGCCGCGCTGGTTGAAGACGTCGATGTTCGAGTCGACGATGGCGCGGTTGCCCTTGGAGGTGGGCTTGACGCCGGCGACCTCGACCACCGCGTGGATGGTGTCGTTGACGCGCACCGGGCCCAGCACCTTCTGCGTGCATTCGAGCATCGCCATGCCCGTGCCCTGGATCATGGTCTGCAGGATGAAGCCTTCGATGAGCGAGTAGGTGAGGGCGGCCGGCACCGGGCGTCCACCGATGGCGCTGGCCGCACCTTCGGCATCGATGAAGATGATCTCCAGCATGCCGGTGCACGAGATGAAGTTGACTAGGTCGGTCTCGGTCACGGTGCGGTTGAAGGTCTGGAATTTCTGGCCGACCTCGAGGTCTTGCCAGAAGAAGCCGTGGCCCAGCAGCGGGTACTTGGCTGTTGTGGGTGCGCTCATATCGGTGCTCCTTGCAATGCGGGTTGTTCGGTGCCAACCGGTGCGATGCCGGCTTCGCTCAATACCTGGTGGGTGTGTTCGCCCAGTCGCGGTGCCATGCGCACCGGCAGTTGTTGTCGATCGATGCGCACCGGCGCACCGGGGAAATTCAGCTTGCCCATCTTCGGGTCATCGATGGTCTTGAAGAAGCCGGTGGCCTTGAGGTGCTCGTCGTCAGCTAGGTCTTCGAGGCGGTTCATGCGCGAGGCCGGCACTTCGAGACGCGCGAATACGTCGAGCCATTCGTCGGTGCTACGCGTCTCGATGACTTGCGCGGCCAGCGTGTAGAGCGCATCGATGTGTCGCGTGCGTTCGGTGATGTTGGCAAAGCGCGGATCGGCCGCGGCTTCGGGCATGCCGCCTTCGGTGAAGAAGTGCTTCCAGTGCGCGTCGGTGTAAGGCATGGCGCAGAGATAGCCGTCGGCGGTGCGGTAAGGCCGGCGATGCTTGGCGAACAGGCGCGGATAGCCAGTGTCCGCAAGGGGCGGCGAGAAGTGATGGCCGTAGAAGTGCTCGACCAGGTTGAAAGACACCATCGATTCGAGCATCGGCACCTCGACATAGCCGCCCTTGCCGGTGCGCTCACGCCGGAACAGCGCGGCCAAGATGGCATGGGTGGCGACGAGGCCAGAGGTCTTGTCGGCCGCGATCGTCGGGAAATACTGCGGCGCGCCGGACTGCCGCTCCATCAGCGCCGCGCAGCCCGACAGGCCCTGGATGATGTCGTCGTATGCCGGCATGCCGCCGTAGGGGCCGTCCTCAGCGAAGCCGTGCAGGCCGACGTAGACCAGGCGCGCGTTGCGTGCCAACAGCGTTTCGGGATCGAGGCCGATGGCCGCGAGCTTTTGCGGTCGAATGCTGTGCATCAGCACGTCAGCGGTGTCGACCAGCGTGAGGAGTGCGGCGCGGGCATCGGCGCGCTTGAGGTCCAGCACCACGCTGCGCTTGCCGCGGTTGACGCCCAGGAAGATGGCGCCCATGCCGGGTTCGGTGCTCGGGCCGGTGCGCCGAGTGGAGTCGCCTTCGGGCGGCTCGATCTTGATGACGTCTGCGCCGTACTCGGCTAGGTTCTGGCTGGCGTAGGGGCCGAGCACGACCGCGCTCAGGTCGAGGATTCGGACGCCTTCGAGTGGCAGGTTCGACGCAGGAGTGGTCATGGTGGCTGGCGGTGTCTCGGGCCGCTCGTCTGTTGGGGTATGCACGAATCGTAGAACCGGAGCATTAACGCGTCCAATACCATTCATGTCATTTGCCATACATGCAGAGTAAGCCTCATGGAACTGCGCCAGTTGCACCAGTTCATTGCCGTGGCCGAGACGCTCAACTTCGGCCGTGCCGCCCAGCGCTTGCACATGGCTCAGCCTCCGCTCTCGGTGGCGATCCGCAAGCTGGAGGAGGAGGTGGGCGCCGCACTGTTCGAGCGCCAGGCGCGCGGCGTCGCGCTGACGGCTGCTGGCACCGCCGCACTGGCCTTGGCCCGGCGTTGCGTCAGCGACGCGAGAGCCTTGCGTGACGCCGCGATCGCCGCGGCCGGTGGCGAGCGAGGGACGCTACGCGTGGGCTTTGTCGGATCGGCCACCTATGCGCTGCTGCCGAGCCTGCTGCCCACATTTCGCGCCCGCTATCCTCAAGTCGAACTGGTGCTGCGCGAGTCCGCCAACCTGGAACTGCTGGCCATGGTTGACAGCGGTGAGCTGGACGTGGGCCTGGTCCGCTATCCGACGGGATCGGCCAGCACCTTGCTGTTCGAGATCGTCGAGCGCGACGTGTTTTGCGCGGTCCTGCCGTCGGCGCATGCGCTGGCCAGGAAGAAGAGCCTGAGCCTGAAGGAACTGTCGCGCGAGCCCTTCGTGGACTACGCCTCGACGCACGTCCCCGGCTTGCACGCCATGGTGATGCTGGGTTTCCAGCAAGCCGGGCTGACACCGCGCATCTCGCAGGAAGCGACCCAGGTGCAAACCGTGATCAGCCTGGTCCAAAGCGGCATGGGGGTGGCGCTGGTTCCCTCGGTCAGTGCGCGATTGGCAGCGCGCGACGTGGTGTTCCGCCCGGTTTCGGGGCTCCCGGCATCAGCAGGCATTTCATTGGCGATGGCCACGCGCGACGACACGCACAACCCGGCGGTGCTTCGGTTTCGGGAACTGGCATTGCGTCAAGCCTCGCCAAGGCGAAGTGCGCCATCCGACCCGCGGGCGGCGGGTTGATTGGTCGAGCTACCTTGCCCCTCAATCGAAACTCAACAGCACCTTCATCGCCTGTGAGCGGTCCGCCGCCAGCGCAAAGGCGCGGGCGGAGTCGCGGTAGGAAACGGTGGCCGAAATCAGCGGCTTCACGTCGACCAGGCGCTTGTTGAGCAGCTCCACCGCCGTGGCGAATTCCTGGTGGAAGCGGAACACGCCACGCAGGTCAAACTCCTTGGCCACGATGGCATTGATCGGCAGCGTCATCTCGCCCCCCGACAGGCCCAGCTGCACGATGATGCCGCGCGGTCGCAGCACTTCGAAGGCGCCGCGCAATGCGCGCTCGTTGCCGCTGGCTTCGAACAGGACGTCGAACTGACCCTTGTCCACCGCAAAACGCGCCAAGCCATCCGGTTCTTCAACAATGTTGACGACCTCGTCGGCGCCGACCTTGAGTGCCTTGCTCAAAGGATGCGCGCCCATGTCGGTCGCCACGATATGCCCTGCGCCGGCGCGTCGTGCCGCAATGATGGCAAGCGCACCGATCGGTCCGCAACCGGTGACCAGCACCTTCTTGCCCAGCAGTAGCCCAGCGCGGTTGATGCCGTGCAGCGCCACCGAGAGCGGCTCGGCCATCGCGCCTTCCTGGTCGGTAAGGTGGTCGGCCAGCCGGTGCGCCTGGTAGGCGTCCACCACTATCTGTTGGCGGAAGGCACCCTGCACGTGCGGGTTACGCATGGCGCTGCCGTAGTAGCGCATGTCCAGGCAATGGTTCTGCAGGCCTTCCTGGCAGAAGCGGCACAAGCCACAGGGCCGGCTGGGGCTCACCGCGATGCGCTCGCCGGGCGCATAGGCCGTAACGCCTTCGCCCACGGCTTCGATGACGCCGGCCACCTCGTGGCCAAGCACCATCGGTTGCTGGATGCGAACGGTGCCGAAGCCGCCGTGCTGGTAGTAGTGCAAGTCGGATCCGCAGATGCCGCCACAGCGCACGCGCACGCGCAACTGTCCGGGGCCGAGTTCGTCCGTGGGAAATTCCTCGACGCGCAGGTCGCCGGGGGCGTGGATTACAAGGGCTTCCATCTCAACTCCTCATCGGGTCATCATTCGAAGCGGCCACATCACAATCTCCGGGAACACTACAAGCAGCAGCATCACCAACGTCTGCGCGATCATGAAGGGCATCACGCCCTTGATCGCGCCGCTCATCGGGATCTTGGCGATCCCGCACACGACGTTCAGCACCGTGCCCACCGGCGGCGTCACCAGGCCGATGGCGTTGTTCATGATGAACAGCACGCCGAAGTACACCGGGTCGATGCCGGCCTGCTTGAGCACCGGCATCAGCACCGGCGTCATGATCAGCACAGTGGGCGTGAAGTCCAGCGCGGTGCCCACCAGCAGCACCAGCAGCATCAGCGCGAAAGTGAGCAGCATCTTGTTGCCCATGAGAGGCTCGACCAGGTCGGCCAGTTGCTGCGGGATGTTCGCGGTGGTGATCAGCCAGGCCGATACGCCCGCGGCCGACACCAGGAACATGATCACCGCCGTGGTCTCGGCCGCCCGATAGAACAGGTGGAAGAGCTGGCTTGGCTTGATCTCGCGATACACCACCAGCCCGACGATGAGCGAGTACACGGCCGCGATCACCGCAGCCTCGGTCGGCGTGAACCAGCCGAGCTTGAGGCCGCCGACGATGACGATCGGCAGCACCAGCGCCCACAAGGATTCGCGCGTCGCGGTGCGCCGCTCAGCCATGCTTCGCTTGGGTTCGCCATTGACCTTGTCGCGCTGGATCGACCAGCGCCACGCCACCATGATCGCCAGGCCCATCATCACGCCCGGCACGATGCCGGCAATGAAGAGCTTGGTGATCGACACCCCGCCTGTCACGCCGTACAGGATCATGCCGATCGAGGGCGGGATCACCGGCGCGATGATGCCGCCGCAGGCGATCAGGCCGCAGGAGCGGTTCACGTCGTAGCCGGCGTTGCGCATCATCGGCACCAGCACCGCGGCGAGCGCGGCCGTGTCGGCCACCGCCGAGCCGGAGAGCGAGGCCATGATGACGGCCGCCACCACCGCCACGTAGCCCAGTCCGCCGCGGATGTGACCGACCCAGGACATCGCCATGGTGATGATGCGGCGCGTCATGCCACCGGCGTTCATGAACTCGCCGGCCAGCATGAAGAAGGGCACCGCCAGCAGCGGAAAGCTGTTGGCGCCGTCCCACATGTTCTGGATCACGATCTGCGGGTCGGTGACGCCCAGGTAGAACATCATCGAGAGGCCACAGCCGATCAGGGCGAAAGCGACCGGCATGCCCAGGGCCATGAGGGCCAGCAGGGATCCAACGAATACGAAGATGGTCATGGCTTGCGCCCTCCGTCGATACGGGCGCGTTGTTCTTCCATCTCGTGCTCGGTCTCGAGTGCCTCGGCCATGCCCTCTTCATGCACGTCGATCAGCTCGTCGTCAGACACCTTGCCTGCGAACAGGCGGACGAGATTGGACAGGCAGATCAGGCCGATCGCCGTGCCGGTGAGGTAGCTCACGCCGAACACCCACAGCGTGCTGATCTGGGCCACCGGCGAGGCGGTCTCCTTGATGATGTCGTGCTGCAACCAGGTGCCGTAGACGATGTAGATGCAGCACACCAGCATGATGGCCTGGCTGATGCCCCAGCACACGCGCCGGCCGAACACCGGCAGCGCCTGCACCAGCATGTCCACTCCCAGGTGCGCCCGGCGCCGCATGCCGACGATGGCCCCCAGGAAGGTCATCCACACGAAGGCGTAGCGCGGTATCTCTTCGGACAGGTCGATGCCGGTGTTGAAGAACAGCCGGAGCACGACATTGCCGAACACCATCACGAGCATCACGATCATGCACAGGACCATGACGACCTCCAGCGCGCGCGTCAGTGCGTCTGCCAAGGCTTTGAGGGGCTTAGTCATAGAAATCCCAATGGGGTGGGGTGAAGAACGGGTGGCCGGCCGGCGAGGCAGTCGCAGCCGCCGGCAATATGCAGGCGCGTGTCAGGCGGCCGGACTACTTGCTCGCCGTGCGCGCCTTGGCAATCTCGTCGTAGAAGCCCTTGACGAACTCGTCTCCGATGATGGGCGAGAACTTCGCGACCACCGGCTTGACCTTGTCCTGGATGCGCGCGAGTTCGGCCGGGCTCACGGTGTTGACCGTCACGCCGTCGGCCTTGAATTTGGCTATGACGTCTGCGTTGCCCTGGTCCAGCAACTGGCGCTGGTAGAGGCCGGCTTCGACGGCGGCCTTCTGCACGCCGGCCTTGTCGGCGGGCGAGAGTGTGTCCCAGAATTTCTTGGACGCCACCAGCGCCGACGGCGTGTAGACGTGGTTGGTCACCGAGATGTACTTCTGCACTTCCTGCATCTTGTTGGCGTACATGTGCAGCAGCGGGTTCTCCTGGCCGTCGAGCGCCTTGATTTCAAGGGCCGGGAAGACCTCGGCAAAGGCCATCGGCACGGCGTTGGCGCCAATGGTCTTCCAGGTGTCCAGTGCGACGGGGTTGGCCATCACGCGGATCTTCAGGCCGTTGACGTCTTCCAGCTTGGCGACGCTGTGCTTGCTGTTGGACAGGTTGCGAAAACCCATGCCGGTCCAGGTCAGGCCCACCAGCCCGGTCGGTTCGAGCTTCTGGAAGATCCTCTTGGACGAAGCGCCGTCGAGCAGCGCGTACACCTCGCGTTCGTTCTGGAACATGAAGGGCAAGTCCCAGATTTGCACTTCCTTGACACGTGTGGACAGCGGCGCGAGCGTGCCGATGTAGAACTCCTGCGTGCCGGCCTGTACCGCCTGCAGTTCCTTCTCGTCGCTGCCCAGCACGCCGCTGGAGTAGGTCTGGATCTTGACGTTGCCATTGGTGTAGGTGCTCGCGAGTTCGGCGAACTTCTTCATCGCGACCGATTGCGGATGGCTGTCGGGCATGGCCTGGCCGAGCTTGGCCTTGACCTCGGCGAAGGCGCCGGTGGCACCCATCGCCAATGCAGCGACGGCGGTGATGGCGAGGCGGCGCGCGGCCTTGAAGGAATTGCGTTGGATGTTCATGGTATGTCTCGGCTTGGGTTGGGTGGGGTTTGAGGTTGGGGGCGAAGAGGGCTCACCACTCGGCGATGCTGCCATCGGCGTGGCGCCAGACCGGGTTGTGCCAATCGGGCGGGTTCTGGCTGGCGTGGATCACCCGCTCCTCGTCGATCTCCACGCCCAGCCCCGGCTTGGGAAGTGCGCGGATGTGGCCTTCGTCGATGCGGAAGTCGTCCTTGTTGATGACGTAGTCCAGCAGTTCGGCGCCGCGGTTGTAGTGGATGCCCATGCTCTGTTCCTGCAGCACCGCGTTGTGCGCCACGAAGTCGATCTGCAGGCAGGCGGCGAGGGCGACCGGGCCGAGTGGGCAGTGCGGTGCAAACGCCACGTCGTAGGCTTCCGCCATCGAAGCGATCTTGTGGCACTCCGTGATGCCGCCGGCGTGCGAGAGATCGGGCTGCAGGATGGCAATGCCGCCTTCCTGCAGCACGCGCTTGAACTCGAAGCGCGAATACATGCGCTCGCCGGCCGCCAAGGGGATAGAAGTTGCGGCTGCGAGGCGGGGGTAGTGCTCGGCCTGTTCGGCCAGCACCGGCTCTTCTACAAACAGCGGCCGATAGGGCTCAAGAGCTGCGAGCAAAGTCTTGGCCATCGGCGCGGACACGCGTCCATGAAAATCCAGCCCGAAGCTCACGCTCATGCCGAGCGCATCGCGCACGGCGGCAATCTTTGCCACGGCTTCATCGACCGCACGCGGCGAGTCGAGCAAGCCCATCTCTTCACAGCCATTGAGCTTGAAGGTGTCGATGCCTCCTTCGAGCAGGCGCTGCATGTCGTTGACGATGTCGCCTGGGCGGTCGCCGCCGACCCAGCTGTAGACCTTCATGCGGTCGCGCACCTTGCCGCCGAGCAACTCGTACACCGGTACGCCCAGCGCCTTGCCCTTGATGTCCCACAGGGCCTGGTCGATGCCGGCGATGGCGCTCATCAGGATGGCGCCACCGCGGTAGAAGTTGCTGCGGTACATGGTCTGCCACAGGTCGTTGATGCGCGAGGGGTCCTTGCCGATCAACGTTTCGCCGAACTCCTGCACGGCCGTCTCGACCGTGCGCGCACGGCCTTCGATGACGGGTTCGCCCCAGCCGGTGATGCCCTCGTCGGTCTCGATCTTGAGGAACATCCAGCGCGGTGCGACGCGGTAGGTGGTCAGGCGGGTGATCTTCATGGGCGTGTCTTCAGGGCGTTTGCAGCGTGCCGTCCACGAGGCGCGTCTGGGTCCACTTCGTCACGGCGTTTTCGCAGGGGTACTTCGCGGCAGCACGTTCGTCGATGTCGACACCCAAGCCCGGCTTGTCGTTGGCATACACGTAGCCTTGGCGGAATTCAGGCAGGCCAGGGAATACCTCGAGCAGTGCATCGCGCGGGCCTTTGAGGTCCTGGATGACGAAGTTGGGCGGCTCGGTGCCCGACCACTCCTGCACGCCGAAATTGCGCGCCGCCAAGTCGATGTGGATGTTGGCCGCATGCGCCATCGGCGACATGTCGCCGGGGCCGTGCCAGGCGGTGCGCACGCCGAACTGCTCGGCAAAGATCTGGAGCTTGCGCCCCGGCGTAATGCCGCCGATCTGGCTCAGGTGCACGCGGATGTAGTCGATCAGCTGCTCGCTGATCAGCGTCTTCCACTCGCTCGGGTTGTTGAACAGCTCGCCCTGCGCCAGCGGGATCTTCGTCTTCTCGCGCAGCTGGCGCAGCCACTTGCCTTCTTCGAGCGGGATCGCGTCTTCAAGAAAGAACAGGTCGAACTGCTCCATCTCGCAGGCAAAGCGGATGGCGTCGATGGGCTGCAGCCGCTCGTGCACGTCATGGCACAGCTGCACGTCGAAGCCGACCTTGCTCCGAATGCCTTCAAAGAGCTTGAGCGTGTCGCGCATGTATTTGCGGCTGTCGAGGTACACGCCGTCTGCGGCACCGGCAGGTGCGCTGGATGGCGCCGCCCCGAAGCCCCCGCCACCGTAGCCGCCACTCTGGCAACGCACGTGCGTGATGCCCTGTGCGCGGTACTTCTCGATGTTGTCGCACAGCTCGCTCAGGTCCTTGCCGTCGGCATGGCGATAGATCGGCACGCCCTCGCGCACCTTGCCGCCGAACAGCTGGTACAGCGGCATGCCGGCCATCTTGCCCTTGATGTCCCACAGGGCCATGTCGACGCCGGAGATGGCGTTGTTCTCCACGGGGCCGTTGCGCCAGTAGGCGTTCTGGTGCATCAGTTGCCAGAGTTCTTCGATCGCAGTCGCATCGCGGCCGATGAGCAGCGGGCGAATGTATTCCTCCAGCAGGCACTGCACCACGCGGTGGCGGTAGGCGAAGGTCGCGCAGCCCAGGCCGAACAGGCCCGGCTGGTTGGTCTCGACCTTCACGACGATCAGGTTGATGCCTTCGGGCGCTGTCAGGATGACCTTGACGTCGGTGATGAGGGTGGCCATGACGCCCTTACTTCTGGATGGTCAGGCCGCTGAGCAACTTCTTGAAGTAGTCAGACTGGCTGTTCATGAAGGCCTTGAACTGCTCGCCGTCCATGTAGGCCGGCTGCAGGTTGGCCTTGAGCAAGGCTTCGCTGAAGGCGGGGTCTTGCGCCGTCTTGCGGGTGGCTTCGCGCAGGTAGGTCACCACTTCCGGCGGCGTGTTCAGAGGAACGCCCAGCCCGCGCCAGGTTCCGATGACGAGGTCCGTTCCCTTCTCCTTGAAGGTGGGCACCTTGTCGTAAGGCGCCGGCAGGCGGCGGTCCGCCATCGAGATCAGCACGCGCAACTTGCCCGCTGCGACGAAGGAGCCGATCTCCGCGGGGCTGACGGCGATGGCATCCACATGGCCGCCGGCCAGCGCCATCACGCTGGGCGCGGCGCCCTGGTAGGGCACATGGTTGAACTTGACGCCGGTCTTTTCCTCGACCGCCGCTGCGGCAAGGTGCCAGATGGTTCCGCTGCCCGCGTTGCCCATCGTGACGCTGCCGGGCGTCTTTTTGGCCTGGGCCAACAAGTCGTCGATGGACTGGAATGGCGAATCGGCACGCACGGCGATCAGGCCCGGGTCGCCGTTCAGGCGTGCCAGCGGGATGAAATCGTTCGTGGTGACCTTGGTCATCGCCAGGTGCGGAATGATCGCGAGTTCGGAGATCAGCACGCCGACCTTGTAGCCGTCTGGCGCCGCGCGCTGGACTTCGGTCATGCCGATGCCGCCGCTCGCACCGGGCTTGTTGCTCACCACGATGGGTTGGGTGATGTACTTCTTGGAGACTTCCGCGAAGAGGCGCGCCATGACGTCCGTGCCGCCGCCGGCGGAGGAGGGCACCACCATTTCGATCGGATGGTTGGGGTAGTCGGACGCGGCCGTTGCCACCGGGGCCTGCATTGCCGCCGCCGTGGTGAGGATGGCGGCAAGCGCCACGCGAATCTGCTTCATGGGGGTCTCCGTTCGTGTAGGAAGATGAATGGGCTCGGGACGCGCTTCAGAGCACGGCCAGCATGCCGCCGTCGACATAGAGGATCTGGCCGTTGACGTAGTCAGAGGCCGCGGATGCGAGGTAGATGGCTGTGCCGCCGAGTTCATCGGGCCGGCCCCAGCGGCGCGCCGGCGTGCGGGCCTTGACCCAGGCATCGAACTCCGGGTTTTGCAGCAGGGCGGTGTTCATCTCGGTCGCCATGTAGCCCGGGCCGATGGCGTTGGCCTGGATGCCGTGCTGCGCCCACTCGGCCGCCATCGCGCGCGTGAGCATCTTGATGCCGCCCTTGGCCGCGGTGTAGGGCGCCACGGTGGCGCGGGCGGCTTCGCTGGTGAGCGAGCCGATGTTGATGACCTTGCCGCCGGATTGGCGCGCGATCATGCGGCGGGCGGCTTCCCGGCCGACCAGAAAGGCGCTGGTGAGGTTGGTGCGCAGCACCTTGTCCCACTCGTCCACCGACAGATCGACCAGGAGCTTGCGAAGCTGAATGCCGGCGTTGTTGACCAGGATGTCCACCGCGATGCCGCGCGAGTCGAGTTGTTCGAAGGCTGCACAGACGGCGGCGTCGTCGGTCACGTCGAAGGGGGCCGTGTCAACCCGGTGGCCCTTGCCGCGCAGCGATTCGGCGCTCTGCGCCAGTCGCTCCAGGTCGATGCCGTTGAGCACGATGCGTGCGCCGGCCTGTGCCAGGGCTTCGGCAATTCCGTGACCCAGTCCGCGCGAGGAACCGGTGACCAGGGCCGTACGGCCGGAGAGGTTGAACAGTGGGTGGGACATCGGGCGTGTGTGTCGGTGTGGTGCGTCGAAGAATACTGTGATATTTCACCATATGTTTAGGCGTTTTCCCTGACGCAGGGCGGGTGGACCGATTTCCGGCGGTTTCCCATAAATACACCTGAAACCGGCCTGAATTCAATGAATTTCATTGCATATCACGATATGCTCGACGCCTTGAAGAGGTCGCGGCATGTCGCCGCCTGCGTCCGAACCACCCTTATGGCACCATCCAAGCGCCCCAGTGCGAAACCCCGAACTGTTGCGAGTGAAGAGCTCGCCAGCCATGAGCCCCAGCGCCGCCGCATGCCGGTCAGCCTGTCGGATGCGGCCTATGAGCGCATCGAGGAATTGCTGGTGTGTTGCGAACTGAAGCCCGGCCGCTTCCTTGCAACGCACGACCTGCAGAAGTTGACGGGCTTCGGCCGCACGCCGGTGCTCCAAGCTGTCAACCGGCTGGCGGCGGACACCTTGCTCATCGTCGCGCCGCGCCATGGTGTGCAGATTGCGCCGGTCGACCTCACGCGCGACCGTGTGCTGTTGCGCTTGCGCCGTGACATGGAGCGTTTCGTGATTCGTCTGGCCACTGAGCGATCAGGTGCATCGCAGCGCAACCAGATGCTGCACCTCAAGCGCCATTTGATCGAGCGCCGCGGCGAGCTGAACCTCGACCAGTTCAACCTGGTCGATCGGCGGATCGACAAGCTCTTCATGGCGGCCGCCGGCGAGCCTTTCGTGGAAAGCACGCTGCGTCCGCTTCACACCATCTTCAGGCGATTGGGTTGGATTTATCACACCCAGACTGGACGGGGCGTGAACCTGAACGACACGGTCGACGGCCATGTTGCGGTCATCGAGGCCGTTGCCGACGGCCAGGTCGACAAGGCCATCGCAGCATCCGACCATCTCATGGACTTCGTGGAGGGCATGTTCGATGTGCTGGAACGTGAAGTCTCGCCCACGCTGTTGGATTGCAGCCTGGACATGCTGGACGACACCTTCATGGAAGGCGCGGCACTCGCACGCATCGAAGCGTGAAAAAGTTGGGCGGCGGACGGCGCGGGCCGCGATAAGCGCACCGGGCCGCCGAATGGCGGGGGACCGGCGTCGACGCGGCTCAAACGATCACATCGCAGGATCCGTGGCCAGCGTGCGCTACCTGATCCAGTCCAAGAATATCGTCCCGCAAGGGCCCGCATGTGTCGTCGAGAAATGCGGACTGGCGTTCTCCATGAGCTTTGCCTGCACTACTGATGCCTCCAGTACGGCGGCGAATTCCTAACGAGCCACAATTCACACCGTGGCGGCGGCCGGTGCCACCGATGCACCCTGTACGTCGTGCCTTCTCAAGGCATCGGCCACGAAGCCGGAGGCTTTCATTTCCTCCACGAAGCTGCGCAGCGCCCGAGTTGCTTCCGCGCCTAGCGACTTGGGCGTGCCCATGGCCTGCTGGATGACCATGAAGCGGCCCGGGAGGAGCCGCAAGCCGGCATGCTTGCGGCAGTCGGCTTCAGTTGCTGCTTGACGCCGGCAGCCACATCGTGGTTCTGTTCGAGGAACGTCTGCACCACCGTGGGTGAAGTCGGAGCTCGGACGATGTGAGCGCTCTTGAGCTCGCGCGTCAAGAAGAGGTCGTACGCACTTCCCTTGCCGACGGTCACCAGTACCCCCTCTCGATCGACTTGCTCGTCTGTTGAAGCGGTGCACTGTCGCGAACGACGTACCTGCCTTCGATCAGCACATAGGCCTCGGTGAATGCGATCTGGGCACCTCGCAAAGGGTCGATCGCGAAGAAGCCGATGTCCGCCTGTTCGTTGGCAACCGCCTCGACCGACTTGCCGCCAACGCATATGCTGGTGCTACCGTTTCGCGAATTTGGTCTGCAGCATCGCAAATAATGGGAGGCGCGCAATAACGCGTGCTTATCGAACCATACTGCGGCGACAAGGCCTTTGCTGGGGCGCAGCTGCGCATCGAGCTCAGAAGAAACTCTTCACACATCCAATCGAAGGCTTGCGAGCTGACCGAGAGCAGCGATGACCAGGGCACGATCTACGAGTCCTCGACTCAAACGCGACTCAAAAACCATGGGCGACCCAGCGAAGGTTGCACCGGATTGCGTTCGAAAGATTGAATGCATTGCGCTAGCTTAGTTGCCGCGCAGCCGTATACCGGCTCATTCAACATCGGTCGTGTCGTAGGAGAGTTCATTGACCTCCATCGCGGCAAGGGTGCGCAAGGCAAAGTTGCATCCAGTCCTGAATTCCTCCTTGCTGAACTGCGCCACGGCAGGTGCCAGGACAGACTCACGGGCGAGCATTTCGACCGCCTCTTCCACCACGCCCAAGCCCTTCTTCGTGAGATGTACCAAAAAGCCGCCTCCGTGCCCAGGGTCCGGCAGCCGCTCGACGTAGCCTGCAGTGGCTAGCCGGTCGACCTTCTTTGTCATCGCTCCCGATGTCACCAAGAGGGCGCGAAACAGGTCTGTCGGTCTCTTCACGTACGGGTGGCCACCCCTTCGCAGGGCCAACAGCACCCGCATGTCGGCCCCGGCTATCCCATACCGCTGAGCGCACATCCGGCCGAATGCGCGATCCACGAGGGTGCCGAGGCGCATGAAGTAGATGGCCAGCAAGAAATTATCGAGATCCAGGTCCGATCGCTCTCGTTGCCATTGCAAAGCAATCAAGTCGATCAGGCTGGTGGCAGGCACCGGCACCGAGTCGGGTTGGTCGCGCTTCTCGACGGGTCGCCTTTTCACGATGTTACGCATAGGGGTTCTTCCTTGGAAGTTATTCTAAGGCCAGCGGTTGCTCGCGAACAATCGCCCGCCTCGTCGCTGGAAGATCGACCCAGCAAAACTCGGTACTAACCCTAGCTAGACTCGCCGAGGTATTTCAAATATCTTCCATGGAAGACGTTTGGGGCTTCAATTCCCAAGCTTTTCTCGTCGGGCGCAGACGGATAACTAGGTGACAACGATGAACAAGTTTTTTTCCCGCATCCTCGCGGCGCTATGCGCCATCCTTCCTCTTGTCGCCGTCGCGCAAGAAACGGTGAAGATCGGCATCGTGGGGCCATTCACAGGAGCCTTCGCGGTCGCCGGGCAGTCCTTCAAGCAGGGCGTGGAAGCGTATGTCGCGCTCAATGGCGATCAAGCGGGTGGGCGCAAGGTGGAACTCGTGTACCGCGACAGCGCGGGCGCAGATCCGACGCTGGCAAAGCGGCTTGCCGAAGAGTTGGTGGTGAAGGACAAGGTCGCCATCCTCGGCGGCTTCTACCTCAGTCCCGAGGTCTCCGCGGCAGCGCCGGTCGCCAACGCCTCGAAAACGCCTTTGTTCATCGTGAATGCGGCCACGCCGTCTCTGATGAAGCTGTCGCCGCTCTTCCTGCGCATGGGCCAGGCGATCAACCAGCCTGCCGAGCTCGCGGCCACTTATGCGCGACAGCAAGGCAAGTCCAAGGGCTATGTTGCCGTCGCGGACTACGGACCGGGCCATCTTGTTGAACAGGCGTTCACGGCCAAATTCGAGGCTGAGGGCGGCAAGATGGTTGGCAACGTGCGCATTCCGTTGAACACGGCAGACTTCGCGCCGTTCGCTGAACGCATTGCCAATGCGAACCCCGACGTGTTGCAAATATTTCTGCCCCCGGGTGCCGCATCAGTTGGCTTCAGCAAGGCGCTGGCCGCGCGCGGACTGACCACGAAGGTAATGATCATCGGCCAAGGCGAGGCCGAAGACAGTGACCTGCCCTTGTTTGACGATTCCATCGTTGGCTTCAAGTCGATCATCTATATCGATGCGAACGCGACCAACCCCGAGAACGTCGCATTTTCGAACTGGCTCAAGAAGAACGTCGGCCCCACCGTACGCCCTAACTCGTTCCACATCGGAGCCTTCGATGGCATGCACCTGGCCTACAAGATGCTGAATGACCAGGCCGGCAAGCCGTTCAACGGTGAAGCTGCGGTCAAGGCGCTGGCAGGGTATTCGTTCAAGAGCCCACGCGGGCCGGTCACCATCGATCCGGCTTCGCGGGAGTTGGTGCAGAACTTCTACCTGCGCGAAGTGGTCAAGGGCGACGACGGCCAGAAGCGCAACCGTGTCGTGAAGACCTGGGAGCGTGTGCAGCCGGTGGCGTTGAAGTGACCCACGACCGCGTCTGACAGGTTCACTCATGTCTGCCTTGGCCTTCATTCTTCTTTACGGGATCTCGTTCGGCCTCGTGCTGTGCCTGATCGCGCTCGGGCTGGTCATCACCATGGGGCTGATGCGTGTGGTGAACCTGGCGCACGGGGCCTTCGCCGCGATAGGCGGCTACATGGTGATCAATCTGATGCAGCAGCACGGCTGGCCGTATGTCTTGGCCGTCCCGTCAGCGGTCGTCGCCGTGGCGGCGTTCGGAGTCCTCGCGGAACGACTGCTCTATGTGCACCTCTACAAGCGACCCCAGCTCGACCAGGTCCTGGTCACCATTGGATTCAACTTCATCGTCATCGCGCTTCTCACCTTGGTGTTCGGTCCCAATGTGATGAGCATGGAACTTCCGCCATCGCTGAAGGCCAGCGTGGACCTGGGGTTTCGCGACTTCGAGGTGTATCGCATCGTCGTCTCCATTGTCTGTGTCTGCGTGATCGGGGCGCTCTGGTGGATGTTTGACCGTACTGGTATTGGCGCCAAGCTCCGTGCGGCCGTTGACAACCCCACGATGACTCAAGCGATGGGTGTGAATGTGCCGCTGCTCTTCTCTGCGACATTCGCTCTGGGCTGCGGGCTGGCGGCGCTGGGCGGCGCGTTGGGCGCACCGATGCTGCCGATGGAACCCATGTGGCCACTCAAGTACCTGGTCTTGGTCCTGGTGGTCGTCGCGCTCGCCGGACATGGCCAGATCCGCGCGTCGGTGGCCGTCGCGGTGATCGTAGGAATTGTCGAGACTGCCGGCCGTTACCTCTTCCCCCAGTTCGGGGCCTTCTTCATCTACGCCCTGCTGATCGTGCTCATGATCTGGCGACAGGATGGCCTTTTCGTGCGTCGCAAGACCACGCGTGTCGCATGACCTCACTACCTCGAGATTCGATCCTGTCGCGGCATAGCCTGCGTGTTGGAGAAGTCGCGTGGCTGCTCCTGGCCCTGGCCATCTTCTTCGCCTTTCCAGAATATCTCTCGCTCGGGACCTCCGTGCTTGTGATGGTAATCCTGGTGCTCTCGTTTGACCTTCTGCTGGGCTTCTCCGGCGTGCTGACGTTCGGCCACGCTGTGTTTTTTGGGCTCGGGGCCTACATCGCTGGCTGGCTATCGCTGGCGGGCTGGACTGAGCCCATCAGTGCGGTGCTCGTGGCTGGCCTCGCATCGGCACTGCTCGCACTGGCGCTGGGCCCCTTTGTCCTGCGGCTGACCCATCTACCCCTGCTGATGGTCACGCTTGCTATCGGTGTGTTGGTGTTCGAGGCGGCTCACAAGGCTACCGGCATCACGGGAGGCGATGACGGCCTCTCTGGTATCCAGTTTGCGCCGATTCTCGGCGTGTTCGATTGGGGGCTCGGCGGCAAGACCAGCTACCTCTATACCCTGGGATGGTTAGTGGTTGTCTTTTGGCTGTTGAAGCGGGTGGTCTCTTCACCCTTTGGAGTAGCCCTGCAGGGCATCCGAGAGAACCCTGGCCGCATGCGGCTGATCGGCAACTCGGTGTTGCCGCACCTCACCCTGGCTTACGCAATCAGTGGCGCAGCGGCCGGCATCGCAGGGGCGCTCTTTACCCAAGCCAATGCGTTCGTTGGTCTTGGGGTGTTCGCACTCGACACCAGTGTCGACGTGCTTGTGATGCTGGTGCTGGGGGGTCTTGGAGGTCTGTATGGCGCGCTGATCGGAGCGCCAATCTACATGCTGCTCAAGCATTTCTCGTCGCAGTGGAATCCGTACTACTGGATGCTCGTGATTGGCGTCCTGCTGATCGCCGTAGTTATGTTCGGCCGAGGTGGCCTGATGGGTATCGCCCAGCACGCTTGGCGCAACCTTCGTCTGGGGGGGCGTTCTTGACTACCGTCGCATCTCTCGTAGAAGTTGGCATGATGCCCGCGCTCCAAGCCTTCGGGTTGAGCAAGAGCTTCGGCGCCCTCCAAGTGACAAAGGACGTCAGCCTGACCTTGGCCCGAGGTGCGCGCACCGCGCTGATCGGGCCGAACGGCGCGGGCAAAACCACGCTGGTCAATTTGTTGACGGGAGTCCTCAAGCCCGACTCCGGCCGGCTTCAGTTGTTCGGCGAGGACCTCACCAAAGCCTCTGCCCCTCAGCGTACGCGGCGCGGTCTTGTCCGTACCTTTCAAATATCGAGCCTGTATGCGGAACTGACTGTCTTCGAAAACGTGTTCATTGCTGTCAGCCAATGCGCGGGTCGAAGTTTCGACATGTGGAGGCCGGCCGGCAAGCAGAAAGACCTTCTGGAGCGCACAGAGGTTCTCCTTGATCAGTTGCGACTGGCCGACGATATGCACCGCAAGGTCTCCGAGATCGCCTATGGGCGCCAGCGCCTGGTGGAAATCGCCATCGCGCTAGCCATGGAACCCAAAGTACTTCTGCTTGACGAACCCGCGGCCGGAATTCCCAGCAACGAACTGGACCTGTTGATCAACGCAATTGAGCGCCTACCGGCGCACATTGCGGTACTCATGATCGAGCACGACATGGAGATGGTCCGTCGCTTCGCATCGGAAGTCTCAGTGTTGGTTCAGGGCGAGGTCTTGATCTCAGGGACGCCAAAGGAAGTCATGTCCCATACAGAAGTTCAGGCCGTCTACCTGGGCACGGCTGGAACCAAGCGCTTCGAAGGCACAAAGGTGGCCGTCCATGCTTGAGATTCGCAACCTGGGAGGCGGCTGGGGCCCGACTCAAGTGGTCGAGGAGTTCAGCTTGAACGTGGCCAGCGGGGAGACCGTGGCTGTCATTGGTCGAAATGGCGTCGGTAAGAGCACCCTGCTCGAATTGCTGATGGGGCGTGCCAAGCGGCGGGGTGGTCAAATTCTCCTTGAAGGAAATGACCTGTCTGCCGCGCCGATCCACGAGAGGGCGCGTCGCGGTTTCGGCTACGTGCCACAGGGCAGGGAAGTGTTTCCCAGTCTCACCGTCCAGGAGCACCTGGATGCCGCATCGCGCCAAGGCCCGTGGTCCATAGAGCGGGTACTCCAACTCTTTCCGCGTCTTGGCGAAAGGCTCGAAAGCTACGGGACGCAGCTCTCGGGTGGAGAGCAACAGATGCTGGCTGTCGCTCGAGCGCTGCTCGGCAATCCCCGCGTCCTGCTAATGGATGAACCTTTCGAGGGATTGGCGCCAATCGTGGTCGAGCATTTGGTGGACAGCATCCGAAAAATTGTTGCAAGTGGCTCGGTTGCCCTGTTGCTGGTCGAGCAGCGCGTCGACATCGCTCTGGATCTGTCACAGCGTTGCGTCGTCATGGACCGCGGTCGCTGTGTTTTCGAGGGCCTGTCGAAGGACGTGAACGAGGAAGGCCCGGCGCTCGCGGCGCTCATGGGCCTCAGTCACTGAGATGAGAAAGCAATAGATGAAGCTCGAAGGAAAAGCGGCCATTGTCACCGGCGCGGCCACGGGAATCGGCTTGGCCATTGCACAGCGCCTGGCACACGATGGCGCCGCTGTTGTCTTGGCAGACGTGGCAGACGCAGAACCCCGCGCTGCGGAACTGAGAGCCAGCGGCGCGCGAGCGGTGGCCCTCAGAACGGATGTGGCTGACGAGGCATCCGTCAGCGACATGGTTGAGCGCACGATGAAGGAGTTCGGTCGCATCGACATTCTCGTGAACAACGCAGCGATCGCTGCCACGATTCAGCTTCGGCCGTTCGAAGACATCACGGTAGCGGAATGGCGGCGCATGCAGGACGTAAATGCGATGGGGCCGTTCCTTTGCATTCGTGCAGTGTCGCCGCACATGCGGGCGCAAAAAACCGGCCGGATTGTCAACATCACATCTGGCACCGCCTTCAAGGGCGCGCCGTTCATGCTGGACTACGTGGCGAGCAAGGGGGCGTTGATGACGATGACACGGGCGCTGGCCAAGGAGCTGGGCCCTGCGTTCGTGACCGTCAACGCCGTTTCGCCAGGGTACACGTTGAGCGAGGGCAACCTGGCGAACGAAGCTTTTCGAGAGACCTATCGCGAAGCTGCAATCGCCACGCGAGCGCTGCCGCGCGATGGCTGGCCCGCCGACATCGTCGGTGCCGTTGCGTTTCTCGCGAGCGACGATGCCTCCTTCATTTCGGGCCAGATCCTCGCGGTGGACGGTGGCTCCGTCTACCACTGACTTACAGGGAGTTTCGATGCTCAATGACAAAGCCAACGAACGCATGTGCCGTGTCGGCGCCGACACGCCGATGGGCGCTGCGATGCGTCGCTACTGGCTGCCCGCGTTGAAGTCCTGCGAGCTGGCGACGCCTGCAGGTGACCCGAAGGGCGTCGAGATGCTGGGCGAGCGATTTGTCGCGTATCGTGACGGCACCGGGCGCGTGGGTTTTTACGACGAGGCTTGCCTTCACCGAGGTTCTTCGATGTTGTTGGCGCGCGCCGAGCCTGAAGGTCTGCGCTGCATCTACCACGGCTGGAAGTTCGCGGTCGATGGCACGGTCTTGGAGACCCCCAACGTCGCCGACCCGAAATTCCGCCAGCGGATTCGCGGCCGCACCCATCCTGTGGTCGAGGCGGGCGGCCTGATCTGGGTCTATCTGGGGCCTGTCGAGCACCAGCCGGACTTTCCCCGCTGGCCGTGGATGGACCTGCCACCTTCGCAGGTACTGGTGACCTACCACGTCGAGGAGTGCAACTACGTGCAGGTGATCGAGGGATTGGTCGATTCTTCCCACCTTGGCGTCCTGCACTTGAATGGGATGAAGCAGTCGGGAAGCAGCGACGTGGCCTTCGCGCAAAAAGTCAATTCGATGCAGAACAACCTTGCACCTCGCATCGAGGCAGAAGACACGGAGTTCGGCTTCTACTACGCGGCCCTTCGTGAGGTGGCCGAGGGTACGTCGACGCGCGTCGATGCCCGTGTGACGGCGTTCATCGCGCCATGCACGATCCTGAACCCTAACGGTGACATCATGACGGTCGTCGTTCCGATCGACGACGTCCGTTCGGCCTTTTTCCATGTGTTCTGGAGCGAGACCGAACCCTTGGGCGCCGAACCGCTTCGTTCCAAGCACCTGCATTTTGTCGGCCTGGAGGACGAGGTCCTCGACGCCTTTGGCATCACAAACGACACGCTGGGACGCAACGATCGGCCCAACCCGCGCAACAACTTCTTTCAGGACCGGGGCGCGATGCGTCGCGGCGAAAGCTGGAGCGGGCTGCCTGGCTTGATTGAAGAGGACGTGGCCGTCTCGGTATCGGCCGGGCCTATTCGCGGTCGCGGCCAGGAAATGCTGTCGAGTGCAGACGTGGCCGTCGGTCGTCTGTATCGCTCTCTGCTGAGCTGTGCTGATGCGATCGAAGCAGGGAAGGCCCCGCCAGGGCAGGGCGTGCGCATCGACTGGCGCGGCGTCGTCGGCACCCATGGAGCAGTGAACAGTGAACAGCCCTGGCGCACCCTGATGCCCTCACACAAAGTGAATGCCGCGAGCGCGGCATTGCAGGAGACCTGAGATGGGTGACATCAACTTCGAATGGCGCCCTGAGTTCGCCCTCGGTCACGCCGAGATGGATGACACGCACCACGAGTTCGTCGAGTGTGTCCAGGCGCTGCTGACCTGCGATGACTCCCAAGTCGGCGCAGCGCTGGCCCGTTTTGAAGATCATGCGCGCCGGCACTTCGCGGAAGAGGACCAGTGGATGCGCACGGGCGACTATCCGTCAGCCGGCTGCCATGTCGATGAGCACGCCGCGGTTCTGCGCTCCGTGGTGGAAGTGGGTGAACATGTACAGGCCGGGCGTCTTGACGTGGCGCGCGCATTGGCGAAGGAACTCGCCCGCTGGTTTCCAGAACATGCGCAGGTCATGGACCAAGGGCTTGCGCGTTGGTTGGCGCAGCGTCAACTCGGCGGAGCTCCGATGGTCATCGTCCGGCGGCGGCCAGCCGCCACCGCACTTTCCAACTGAGGCGCGACATGTTCAAAAGGCCAAAATCCGCCCTATACATCTTCCATGGAAGATTAAATGCTCAGTTGAGCGAAGCTGAGGAGTGCAAGCATGCGTGAAGTCAAAGTTGTCGAACGACGCACCCGAGCGGAGGGGGTGGAAAGCTACGAGCTCTCTCCTGTCGACGGGATGCCGCTGCCCGCGTTCGCCGCGGGCGCGCACATTGACGTCCATGTGCCTGGCGGTCCCGTGCGTCAGTATTCGCTCTTCAATCCATCCTCCGAGACCCATCGCTACTGCATCGGAATTCTTCGAGACCCAGCCTCTCGCGGAGGGTCGGATCGCATGCATGAGCTGGTGCGAGAAGGCGAGGTGCTGACGATCAGCGAACCGCGCAACCATTTCCCGCTGGAGAAGTCAGCCAAGCGTTCTCTGCTGTTCGCGGGAGGCATCGGGGTGACGCCGCTGCTTTGCATGGCGGAGCAATTGGCTCAGGACGGCGCGGCGTTCGAGCTCCACTACTGCGGCCGTTCGCTTTCCAGGATGGCGTTTGTCGAGTACTTCCACAGCGCGGACTTCGCGTCGAATGTGCGACTGCATGCCGACGACGGCCCAGAGGATCAGCGCTTCGACGCAGTGCGCTCGATCGGGGCACCGGAGCCCGACACGCATCTCTACGTCTGCGGCCCTTCGGGATTCATGGACCATGTACTTCGCACTGCACGTGAGCTTGGCTGGCCAGAGGAGCGACTTCATCGCGAGTACTTCGCGGGCGCCGTCATCGACCATTCGGCCGACGATGCCTTCGAACTGGTCCTGGGGCGAACCGGTCGGGTCATCCGAATCGAGGCAGAGCAAAGCGTCGCGAGCGCGCTCATCGACGCTGGCTTGCCGTTGGAAGTCTCATGCGAACAAGGCGTCTGCGGAACCTGTTTGACGAAGGTCTTGGCAGGAAAGCCAGACCATCGCGACATGTACCTCACCGATGCTGAGCGAGCGCGGAACGACTGCTTCATGCCTTGTTGCTCGCGGTCTCTCGAGCCGCGTCTGACCGTTGATCTCTAGAAAACTTCCGATGAAGTGTCCCACCACGATTGAGAGGATCTCCGAATGTTGAAAGCCCAAGACAACGAACTGATGTGCCGGGTTGGACCCGGAACCGGGATGGGCGATGTCATGCGTCGCACATGGCTACCTGCTCTGCAATCTTCCGAACTCCCGGAAGCGGGCGGTGATCCGAAGGGGGTGGAGTTGCTGGGGCAGCGCTTTGTCGCATGGCGTGACGGTGCGGGCCGTCCAGGCTTTTTCGACGAGGCCTGCCTGCACAGGGGCTCGTCGATGCTCCTCGCTCGTGCTGAGCCCGAGGGCTTGCGCTGCATCTATCACGGCTGGAAGTTCGCCGTTGACGGGGCAGTTCTGGACACGCCCAATGTGGCAGATCCGAAGTTCAAGGAGCGGATTCGCGGCAGGACGTACCCCGTTCGCGAAGCGGGGGGACTGATCTGGGTTTACCTCGGCCCCAAGGAGCACGAACCCGAGTTTCCGCGCTGGCCCTGGATGGATGTGGACGCCGCGCACCGTATCAATGCCGTAGCGGTGGAGAACTGCAACTTCGTTCAAGTCATCGAGGGTCTGGTGGATTCTTCCCATCTCACCTTGCTCCATGCCTCGGGCCTGGCCAAGACCAACGGTTCCGACATGGACTTTGCGAAGAAAACATCGCACATGCAGTTCGATGCGTCGCCGCAGATCGAGGCGGAGGAGACCGAATTCGGTTTCCACTACGTGGCGATTCGTCCGGCCGGGGATAAACGCATGGCGCGGATCGCTTCGTTCATCGCTCCGTGCTTCGTGGCAAATCCGAACGGCGACCTCTTCTTTGCGGTGGTGCCAGTCAATGACGAGCGCTGCAACTTCTATCACGTCTGGTGGAACACCGAAAAGCGAATCGGCGAAGAGCCGTTGCGTTCGCAGCAGTTGGCATTTGTCGGACTCGACGACGCGACGCTATCCGCGTATGGCATGACGGCGGACACGTGCGATGGTCCCAACAAGCAGAGCTGGGCCAATGGCTACGGACAAGACCGGGCCCTACAGCGCGCGGGGCATTTCACAGGGCTCGCCAGCTTTTCTCAGGAAGACGCCGCCTGCAGCATCTCCAGCGGTGCGCTGCGCGACCGGTCCCGCGAGATGCTCTCGACTGCGGACATCGCCATCACCCGGCTCTACCGTTCGCTATTGAACTGCGTCCGGGTCTTGCGCGAAACAAATGAGTTGCCGGTGGTGCGGGTCGACACCGCTCAAATCATCGGGATCTCGGCCGAGATTGAGACTGAACAACCCTGGCAAAGCCTGGTGCCGAATCACCGGCCGCCGGCCGTCCCTCAATCCGAGCCAGCGCGTACTGCGAACTGAAAGGAATCCCAATGCTCAAGACTGAAGATAACGCCCTGCTGTGTCACGTCGGACCGGAGACGCCCATGGGGGCGGTCATGCGCCGATACTGGCACCCGGTATGCACCTCCGCACAATTGCCAACCCCTGACAGCGATCCGCTGCGCGTTCGGCTGCTTGGCGAGGATTTCGTGGTCTTTCGGGACACAGAAGGCCGAGTCGGCATGTTCGATGAGTTGTGCATGCACCGGGGCGCCTCACTTGCGCTGGGGCGTGTGGAGGAAGGCGGTATCCGGTGCCTCTACCATGGCTGGAAGTTCGACGTGACAGGGGCCCTCCTGGAAACGCCCAACCACGATGATGCGAAGTACCGGGCGCGGATGAAGGCACCGGCCTATCCGGTGCGAGAGGAAGCTGGCCTGGTGTGGGCCTACGTTGGCCCGCGCGACCGCGAGCCAGCGTTTTCTCGCTACGCCTTTATGGACACCAAGTCCGAGAATCGCGCCGTCATCCGCATCAACATCAACTGCAACTACCTGCAGCTGGTGGAGGGCGGTGAGGACACGTCGCACGTGGGGGTCCTGCACACCAACATGGCCCGGCCGGGCTGGAAGGATAAGGAGTTCCAGCCCAACAAGGATGTCGTCAATCCGGCAGCTCTCGCGACCAACGACCTTCACCCGGAGCTCGAACTTGAAGACACCGAATTCGGCTTTCACTATGTGGCTCTTCGCAAGACCGACGAGCCCGACGTGCGCAATGCCCGGGTGGTCCCCTTCGTTGTGCCCTACGGACGGGTGATTCCATCTCCCGCGTTCTCCTTCTTCGTGTTCGAAGTTCCGGACGATGACACGCACACGAGCACCTACATCGTCATTTATGGCGACGCTCCCGTGGAGGCTGACCGCGTGATCGAACTGCTTGGCCTGGACGACAAGCGCTACTACAACCGCGAGACTTGCCTGTTCACGGCGACGTGGGCGGATTCCTTCGGCCAAAGCCGCAAGCTGATGAAGGATTCGAGCTGGACAGGTCTGGTCGGTGTCGAGGTGGAGGATGCCGCCATTGCACTCTCGCAAGGCGCACTCTATGACCGCTCGAAGGAGCATCTCGTGCCATCAGACCGGGCGGTCATGCGAGTGAGGCGGATATTGCTCGATGCGGTGAAGGGTTTAAGCAATGGCGTCGAGCCCCCCGGCGTTGGCATGGATCTCACTGGCGTCGGCGCGTGCGACGCCAGCCTGCGAGCGGGGCAGCCGTGGCGCGAACTGATGCCGGGTCATCGTCCGCTGAAGGCCGCTGCGTAATGAGCCCGCAAAGTGCCCCCGACGCGTCGGTGCCCGACTACCTGTCGCAACTGAGATTGGACGGGCGCGGGTTCATTGTGCTTGGTGCCGGGCAGGGAATCGGCGAGCAAACAGCGCACGCATTGGCCCAAGCGGGCGCACGCGTCCTGTGTGTCGATCGCGACGAGGGCTTGGCTGATCGCATCGCCAAAGCAACTGGCGGCATCCCGTTCTCCGCCGACGTGACGGCTCGGGCAGACATGGAGCGGCTCTTCGCTCATGCGCGTCGAGACCTCGGCAGGGTACACGGCGTGGTCGACATCATCGGTGTCGCTGGCATCAAGCCGCTGTCCGAGACCGACGATGTGGCCTGGGATCGCCAATTCGACATCGTGCTGCGCCACGCCTACATGGCGATCCAGATTGGCGGGGAGGCGATGGCAGCCGACGGGGGTGGTTGCCTGACCTTTGTTGGATCGATGTCTGGCAACCTCGCGGTCCCCAATCAGACGGCATATGGAGTGTCGAAGGCGGCTCTCCACCATCTGGTGCGCTGCGCAGGGGCCGAGTACGGCCCGCGCGGCGTGCGCGTGAATGCGGTGGCGCCCGGCTACGTACGGACACCGCGCCTCAACGTGCGGCTTGACGATGCGGCGTGGCAATCCATCGGCAAGACCGTACCTCTGGGAAGGGCTGCCACCCCCGCAGAGATCGCAGGTCCGTTGTTGTTCCTGTCATCCGACCTCGGTGCGCATGTCACGGGCGCCGTGCTCGCCGTCGATGGCGGGGTCAGCGTGACCACCGCTCTTCCCAATATCACCTTTGGTCCTCCCCCGGGCTGAATACTGCTGCAGACACCATGTCCAACGTCCCCACCGATATTCACCCCCACCTGCGTGCCCTCGCAGAGGCCGCGGCCGGGAAGCCCAGTCTCGCCGATACCACGCCCGAACAGGCACGCGCGGGCATGGCGGCTCGTACCGCCTCGCGGCCTCGCGGTCCCGAGATTGAGCGTGTCTTCGACCTGCGCATTTCCCATGCCGACGGCGAACTGCCGGTGCGCGTCTATCGCCCTGCAAACCCGCACGGCGTCGCCCTCGCGTTTCATGGGGGCGGTTGGCTGATGGGAAACCTGGACAGCTTCGACGCCACTTGCCGGTATCTCGCCGCGGAATCCGGACTCGCGATCGTCAATGTTGACTACCGGCTCGCGCCGGAGCATCTGTTCCCCGCTGCCGCAGACGATGCCTGGACCGCTGCGACCTGGGTTGCCGCCCATGGTCAGGAGCATGACCTGCCAGCCGAACGGCTCGCCGTGCTGGGCGAGTCGGCTGGCGGCAATCTGGCTGCCGGGCTGTGCCTGCGGGCGCGGGATGAGGGCGGTCCACGCATCCTTGCGCAAGTGTTGATCTACCCCGCAACGGATGCCCGCCAGCAATCGGCATCGATGAAGCAGTACGCCAATGGCTACGGACAACGATCCGCCGACGTTACCCATGCGTTCAACAACTACGGCCTTGGCCGGACGGCAAAGGTGGACGACTGGCGTCTGTCGCCGCTGCTCGCTGCCTCGCATGCGGATCTGCCGCCGGCATTGGTGATCACGGCGGAATGTGACGTGGTGCGCGACGACGGTGAGGCCTACGCGGCACGTCTGGCGGAGGCAGGCGTAAGTGCCACCTGTGTGCGCTATGCCGGCATGCTGCACACCTTTTTCGGCATGCGAGGTCAACTTGACGCGGCCGCAACTGCGCAGCGCCAGGCTGCAGATGCACTTCGGACGGCGGCGCAGAGCGCAATGCGATAGCCGTGTCCCGCGGACTGCAAGAAGCCCACAGCGTGCAGGACCTGCGCGAAATGGCGCGAAAGCGTCTTCCGCGCGCCGTCTTTGATTTCTTCGATGGGGGTTCCGAAGACGAATGCACCCTGCGCGACAATCGTCACGCTTTCGAGCGGATGCGCTTGGCGCCGCGAGTGCTGGTGGACGTATCGAACGTGGACCTTACTACCACGATCGTCGGCGCACCTGCGGCTGCCCCGATGCTGATCGCGCCGACGGGTGCCATCGGTTCCGGCTGGCCGCAAGCCGATCTCGCCATCGCACGCGCGGCGGCCAAGGCAGGGCTTCCGTACACTTTGTCCACGACGGCCACGTCCTCGATCGAGGCCATTGCCGAAGGTGCCGGCGGCCGACTATGGTTCCAGCTCTATGTGCTTCGCGATCGCGACTTCACGAACCGCCTGATGGCGCGTGCGCGCGATGCCGGATACGAAGCACTGGTTGTCACCCTCGACCTCGCGACGGGCGGCAAGCGTGAGCGCGATCTCAGCAACGGGTTTACCGTGCCTTTGCGCCCCAACTGGCGGCTCGCCGCGGATTTCCTCGGCCATCCGGCGTGGCTTTGGCACATGCTGCGCGCGGGTGCGCCGCGTTTCGAGAACCTCGACGGCCTGGAAGGCATGGCTGCGCCCGATGCTTCCATTGCCGCCAAGGTGGGGCAAAACCTCGATGCGGGTTTCGACTGGCAGGCGCTGCGACGGCTGCGCGAAGCATGGCCGCGCAAGTTGATCGTCAAGGGGGTGCTTCGTGGCGATGATGCACAGCAGTTGGCCGAACTGGGCGTCGATGCCATCTGGGTGTCCAACCACGGGGGCCGGCAACTCGATGGTTCCGTCGCAGCAGTCGACGCGCTGACCGATGTGGTGAGAGCAGTGGGATCGCGCATTCCGGTGATCCTCGACTCGGGCGTTCGTCGGGGCAGTGATGTGCTCAAGGCAGTGGCCTCTGGTGCCCAAGCTGTGGCTATGGGCCGCGCCACACTCTATGGCGCGTCCGCGGCGGGAGAGGCAGGCGCCGCCCGTGCTTTGGACATCCTGCAGGAAGAGTTGCGTCGGGCCATGCAGTTGTGCGGCGTGCCTCGGATTGCCGAGCTCGGCCCGGACATCCTGCGTCTTCCTACCTCCGCGGAAAGGGGCGTCCGGTGACCTGGAACCTACGTTATGCGCCACATCTCGGCTACCGGCCGCCATTCGACCCGTTGTTCTGTGCCACCGTGGGCTCCGACGATCCCGTCGCCCACATTGAGTTCGCGCGAGACCAAGGGTTTGCAGGCGTCCTGTACGCCGCCGCGCGCGCCCGAACGGTCGACGAGCAGCACCGTGTCGGCGAGGCGCTTGCGCGCAACGGCCTTGAGGCGGGTTGTTTGCTCTACACCACCTTCGACAAGCTGCGGACCACGATGTGGGCCGTTGATACGCGAAATGCCCGTGACGCAATTGCTGCCGAATTGAGATTGGCCATTGATGCTGCGAGACGTATTGGCGCTAAGCGGCTGGCGGTGCTCGGCGGTTCGGATCCTGAACGGCCCATGGCGAAACAACATGCGGCTTTTACCCGGAATCTTCGATTTGCTGCGGAAATCGCCGCCTCTGCGGGCGTGACTCTGTGCTTGGAGACTCTCAGCAACAAGAGCGTGCCTGACATGCTGCTGCAGCACATCGCCGACGCCTACGCCATCGTGCGCGCCGTCGATCATCCTGCGGTGCGACTGATCTTCGACACCTCTCACGTGCAGATCATGGACGGCGACCTGCTCGCCAACCTCGAGGCCACCTGGGATGCGATCGACATTGTGCAGTTCGCCGACAACCCGGGGCGGACGGAGCCCGGCAGCGGAGAAATCAACTTCGAGAGCGTGCTGCGCTTGCTGCATCGCCTTCAGTACCGTGGCCTCGTCGAGTTGGAGCACGGCTGGCTGCGGCCGGGCACCGTGTCAGAGCGTAACGGACTGACGCTCCTGCGAGAGCTTGACGCCGCTGCGACGCGTCCGTTTGGCGCGACCGCCGGTGATGAATCGTGATCAGCCAAGCGGCACGCTGGCTTCTTTCAGCACGCGCAACACGAAGCTCGACTTGCTGTGGCGAATGCCGGGGATCTTGTAGAGCTTCTCGCGCAAGAGACGCTCGTAGTCGCGCGTGTCGCGCACCGCGATACGGATGTAGTAGTCGTAGTCACCTGAGACCAGGTACGCCTCCTGAATTTCGGGGATGGTCGCCAGCACGCGGCCGAACTCATAGAGGGTTTCATCGGTATGGCTCTCGAGTGTGAGTTGAACGATGACGAAGTCGTGGTAACCGAGTTTCGCCGGGTCGAGGTCGACCGTGTAGCGCTTGATCACGCCTTGCGCTTCCAGCTTCTTGATGCGGCTCCAAGTACTCGTGGGCGACAGGCCGACAGCGGCACCGACGTCCTGAAGCGTCTTGCGCGAATCCTCGCGGAGCTCACTCAGGATGGCTATGTCGATCTTGTCCGGAGATTCTTCGGAAGAACTGGCCATTGGGCGATTGGTTTTCATAGATAGCCTCCAACTAGCCGGAAATATGACACATATTCTGCGCCTCAGACCGAAAAATAGAGCGATGGAATCTCATTCACCTGCCGCTTTGGCAACTGCACCCTCCACGCCGTTGTCGGCAGGTCCGGTCCGTAACGGCGCCCAGGCACTTCTCGAGACATTGGTTGAATGCGGCGTCGACACGCTCTTCGGCTACCCGGGCGGCGCCGCGTTGCCGTTGTATGACGCCCTGCACGGCGAGCCGCGGCTGCGCCACATCCTTGTTCGACACGAGCAGGCGGCCGTGCACGCTGCCGAGGGCTACGCGCGGACGACCGGTCGCGTCGGTGTGGTGCTCGTGACTTCGGGCCCGGGGGTCGGCAACACGATCACCGGCCTGCTCGATGCCATGAGCGACTCGGTCCCCGTGCTGTGCATCAGCGGGCAGGTCGCCACAGCGGTGATCGGCACCAACGCATTTCAGGAAAGCGACGCGCTCGGCATGTCTCGCCCCGTGACCAAATGGAATCACCAGCTGCGCATAGCGGATGACATCCCCGGGGTGGTCCGCCGCGCCTTACAGATCGCCGGCGCCGGTCGGCCAGGTCCGGTTTTGCTCGATGTGCCGAAGGATGTGCAGCTCACGCCGCTGGGGCTAGGGCGCCAAAGCCCGGTCGCCAATCGCACGCGGACGTTGGAAGGCACGCTGTCGCTGCCGCCGCGCGGCAGCTTGCAACGCGCGGCGGACCTGCTGTCCACGGCGCGCCGCCCTGTGGTGTACGGCGGCGGAGGTCTGATCAGCGCTGGCCCAGAGGCCTGCTCGGCTCTCACTCAGCTTGTACGGCGCCTTGGTGCACCGTGCACGCTCACGTTGATGGGGCTCGGGGCATTTCCGGCGAGTGATCCGCAATTCCTCGGCATGCTCGGCATGCACGGCACGCTCGAGGCCAACCTGGCCATGCACGAGGCCGACTTGGTGATCTGCATCGGCGCGCGCTTCGATGATCGTGTGACTGGCAAGCTGGAAGAGTTCTGTCCGCACGCCCGCAAGATTCATATCGACATCGATCCTGCCAACATCAACAAAGTGGTGTCGGTGGATGTGCCCATGGTCGGCGACTGCCGTGCTGTGGTCGAGGCCTTGCTGGCATCGAGCGCACTGGACAACCTCACGCCTGAGCGACTGGCGCCCTGGTGGCAGCGGATCTCACGCTGGCGTTCGCGTAAATGCCTTGAATTCACGCCGCGTACCGACGTCATCCTGCCGCAGCAGCTGATGGCTTCGCTACAAAGTCAGCTGGTCGGACGCGATGCGATTGTTTCCACCGACGTAGGCCAGCACCAGATGTGGGCCGCCCAGTATCTGTGTTTTGAACGTCCGCGGCGCTGGCTCACCTCTGGTGGTGCAGGCACGATGGGCTATGGATTGCCCGCGGCGATCGGCGCCCAGGTCGCGCATCCGGAAGCACTGGTCGTTTGCGTCAGTGGCGATGCCTCAGTGCTGATGAACATCCAGGAACTGTCCACCGCGGTGCAGCACCGGACGCCCGTGAAGCTTGTGCTTTCGAACAATGGCTACATGGGAATGGTGCGTCAGTGGCAAGAACTCAATCACGGGAATCGACTGAGTCATAGCTGGAACGAGGCGCTGCCGGATTTCGTGGCACTCGCAAAAGCATTTGGCTGGGGCGCACGGCGCGTGTCCGAGCCCGCAGAACTGGAAGCCGCACTGGCCGAGTGCCTCGCATACGACGGGCCTTTCTTTCTCGACGTGCAGGTGGCCGCGCAGGAAAACTGCTTTCCGATGATGCCCTCTGGACAGGGACACCACCGCGTAATGCTGGGGAAGGACCGCTGGTATCGGGAGGAGGACGAGATTCCCGCCCACTGACTGATTCGAAGAACTTCCCGATAGTGCCCCGGGGGCTATACCCGCCGCCGGTTGCTCGACGCGCAGTGCCGTTTACCGATGGCCAAGCGTGCTTTTTGTGATTCCTACCGGATTCAAGACCATGATGAAGAGCCCCGAACTAGCCAGCGTCTCGCTGGACGACAAGTACACATCGACGAGCGGCCGCGTCTATCTGAGCGGCATCCAGGCGCTTGTTCGCCTCATGCTCGTGCAGCGTTGGCGCGACCAGGCGGCCGGCCTGAACACGGCCGGCTTCGTGTCGGGCTACCGCGGATCCCCGCTCGGCGGAATCGACGAAGCGTTCTGGCACGCTCAAAAGCATCTCGATGCCAATGGCGTCAAGTTCCTTCCTGGGGTCAACGAAGAACTGGCGGCGACGGCAGTCTGGGGGACGCAGCAGGTGCACCTCACGGGCGAGAGCGCGGTCGACGGCGTGTATGCGATGTGGTACGGCAAGGGGCCGGGCGTCGACCGCTGCGGCGACGTGTTCAAGCACATGAGCCACGGAGGCACCTCCCCCCATGGCGGCGTCTTGCTTGTTGCCGGGGATGATCATGGCGCGTACTCATCGACATTGCCCAACCAAAGCGACCACATCTTCTCGGCGGCGATGATTCCGATGCTGTATCCGCAGAGCGTAGAGGAGTACATCGAGCTTGGCCTGCATGGTTTCGCGATGTCGCGCTTCGCAGGTTTGCCCGTCGGCTTCAAAGCGTTGGCCGACACAGTCGAATCTTCGGGTCCGATCGGCGCCGACGCGATGGGCGTGCAAACCGTGCTGCCTCGCGATTTCGTGTTTCCCCCGGGCGGCGTACATGCGCGGCTGTCGACCGACACACTCGGCTTGCAGGCGCGCAAACAAGAGTCGTTGATGCAGGATTACAAGATCTACGCAGCCATCGCCTACGCGCGAGAGAACAAGCTCAATCACGTCACCCTGGACTCCCCCCATGCCAAGCTTGGCATCGTCGCATCAGGCAAGTCATACCGTGATGTTCTTGAGGCATTGGAGGAGCTCGGAATCGACGCCGAGATGGCAGCGCGGGTGGGCGTGCGCGTGTTCAAAGTGGCGATGCCGTGGCCTCTTGAGCCCGATTCGATCCGCGAGTTCGCCGACGGTCTCGAAGAGATCTTGGTGGTCGAAGAGAAGCGGCAGGTCGTCGAGTATCAGCTCAAGGAACACCTGTACAACTGGCGTGAGGACGTCCGCCCGCGGGTCATCGGCAAATTCGATGAAGCGGGCGAGTGGGCCCATCCGCGCGGGCGCTGGCTCTTGCCCGCGACTGCGGACTTTTCAGTCGCGCAGATCGCGCGCGTGATCGCCGGGCGTATTGCGCGCTTCCACACCAGCGACATGATCCGTACGCGGTTGGCGATCCTCGATGCGAAAGACGTCGTGCTTGGAAAAGCAGTGGCCACGCCCCCACGGCCGGCATGGTACTGCTCGGGCTGCCCACACAACACCTCGACCAAGGTCCCCGAGGGTAGCCTGGCGCTCGCGGGCATCGGTTGCCATGTAATGGCAACGGCGATCTATCCGGAACACAACAAGACAACGACGCATATGGGAGGCGAAGGTGCGCCTTGGCTTGGGCAAGCCTGGTTCTCAAAACGAAAGCACGTCTTCGCAAACCTTGGCGACGGCACCTACTACCATTCGGGCTCGATGGCAATCCGGGCGGCAGTCGCCGCGAAGGTGAACATCACCTACAAGATTTTGTACAACGACGCTGTGGCCATGACGGGCGGTCAGCCGGTCGATGGCCCCATCAGCGTGCCGCGAATCGCACAACAGGTCGCGGCAGAGGGCGTCACGAGGATCGCGCTCGTCGCCGAAGACCCGACCCGCTGGCACGATCGTTTGGCGCTGCCAAAGGATGGCGACGGCCTGACTTTTACCGTGCATCATCGTGACGAGTTGGAGAAGGTCCAGCGCGAGCTACGCGACTTCGAAGGCGTCTCGGTTCTGATCTACGACCAAGTGTGCGCGGCCGAAAAGCGCCGTCGCCGCAAGAAGGGCGAGTTTCCAAAGATCGCGCAGCGCGTGTTCATCAACGATGACGTGTGCGAGGGCTGCGGCGATTGCGGAGAACAGTCGAATTGCACGTCACTGCAGCCTCACCCGACGGACTACGGCCTGAAAAGGCGTGTGGATCAGAGTTCCTGCAACGCCGACTATTCCTGCATCAAAGGCTTCTGCCCGAGCTTCGTGAGCGTGGAAGGCGTCGTGCCGCGCAAGAACAGACCCGTCGAGACCAAGGCCGACGTGGCATTCACATTGCCCGAGCCACCGTTGCCATCGCTCGTTCTAATCCACAACATCCTTATCACCGGTATCGGGGGCACCGGGGTCATCACGGTCGGTGCACTGATCGGCATGGCCGCGCATCTGGAGGGGAAGGGGGTCAGTGTGCTCGACATGACCGGAATGTCGCAAAAGAACGGCTCCGTGACCTCGCACGTTCGCATCGCTTCGGACAACGCTCATTTGAAGGCGCAGCGCATCCCGACGGGCGAGGCGGACCTAATCCTGGGGTGCGACATGCTGACCGCGGGTGCACCGGATGCCATCGCCAGGATGCGGCCGGGCCGCACCTATGCCTTGGTGAACACGTTCGAGGAGCCGACCGGTCACTTTGCTCAGGACGCGGACTGGGAGTTCCCCGCGACGCAGGTGCGCGAACTCATTGAGGATTCCGTCGGTGGCCATACGGATTTTGTCGACGCGACGCAGCTGGCGACCCGCTTGATGGGCGATGCGATCGCCGCCAATCTGTTCCTGCTCGGATTCGCATTTCAAAAAGGCGCTGTACCCGTGTCTTCGCAAGCGTTGCTGAAGGCCATCGAGATCAATGGCGTAGCGATCAAAGCCAACCAATCAGCTTTTCAGTGGGGACGCAGGGCGGCGCTGGACCTTTCTTCCGTAGCGCGCGAGGCCTCGCCGTCGCAGACAGTGGTCATCGTGCAGAAGCCAAAGACAGGAGCCTCGTTGATCGCCGACCGCACTGCCGTTCTGAAGGAGTACCAGGATGCCGGCTATGCGAAGAGCTACGCTGACTTCGTCGGACGGGTCCAGCAGGTCGAATCCGACGGGGGCGGAAATGGGGACCTGACTCGAGCAGTGGCTTCGAACCTTTTCAAGCTGATGGCCTACAAGGACGAATACGAAGTTGCGCGCCTCTACACGGACGGCAAGTTTCGCGCAAAGCTCGCCCGAGAGTTCGAAGGCAAGCCGAAGCTCACTTTCCATTTGGCGCCGCCAATTTTCGGCAAGCGTGACGCACAAGGTCAACCTGTGAAGCAGGCTTTCGGGCCTTGGATGATGCCGGTCTTCCGTACGCTAGCGGGGCTGCGCAGGCTGCGCGGGACACCGATGGACTTCTTCGGACGGACTTCGGAACGACGCGAGGAGCGGCGCCTTGTGGAGGACTACCGAACGGCCGTCGAAGAGATTCTGTCCCGGTGGGACGAGGTCAACCTAGATCATGCGCTCGCCATCGCGAGGTTACCTGAACAGATCAGGGGCTTTGGGCACGTCAAACAGGCCAGCATCGCGACTGCGCGCGTGCGCTGGACGGTGCTCAATGAGAGGTTGTTCCAGGTGACATCCGCTCACGACGTAGCCAAGTCGGCAGTCCAGCCGGTGACGTCGCACGGCACGAAGGAAGCCCCTGCCACGCCCATGTCCGCTCGCACCGTGGCTTAACAGGACCCCGACATGGACAGAAGACGCCGAAAACTGCTGATCACGCGCGCGCTGAGCGATCGAGTGCTGGCGCACGCCCGAGAGAATTTCAGTACCACCGTCTGGTCGAAGGACGAACCGATCGGCGCTAAGTTCGACGCAGCAGCCCGTGGCCAGGATGCGGTCCTCGTCATGCCGACCGAAGCTCTCGACGCAACGCGGTTGACCCGACTCAGGGACGATGGGGTGCGGGCGGTCGCAACCTTTTCCGTCGGCTATGACCACATCGATGTCGCGGCGGCCTCGCGCTTGGGGCTGCCGGTGTTTCATACGCCCGATGTGCTGAGTGATGCGGTGGCCGATTTAGCGATGTTCCTGATTCTGGCGGCCACTCGGGGCACCACCCAATCCGAGCGCATCTTGCGTGCCGGCCAGTGGGGGCCGTGGTCGCCAACGGCGATGCTTGGCCGCCAACTCGGGGGGTTGAGGCTTGGTGTTTACGGCATGGGTCGCATCGGTCGTGCGGTGGCGCGCAGGGCGCGGGCGTTCGATCTCGAGATCCACTATCACAACCGAAGCCAGCTGGCACCGCCGTTGGAGCAAGGGGCCCGCTTTCACGCTGAGATCGATACCCTCATGCGGGTGTCCGATGTGCTGTGCATCTGTGCGCCAGCGACGGCGCAGACGCGCGCATCGATCAATGCGCAGCGACTCTCATTGCTGCCCACCGGCGCAGCCGTGGTGAACGTTGCACGAGGAGATCTGATTGACGAGGATGCGCTCATCGCGGCCCTTGAGAGTGGGCGCATAGGAAGCGTCGGGCTGGACGTATTCCAGAACGAGCCACACGTCGATCGCCGGTTCCTCGAGTTGGCCAACACGACCTTGCTCCCACACATCGGCAGCGCTACACAAGATGCGCGGGACCAAATGGGCATGCTTGCCTTGACCGGTCTGACAACCTACCTGGTCCATGGCAAGCTGGCGGCGAGCTGCGTCAATCCTTAGCGAGGTGACGATCTCGAGCGAAGACCGGCTGTCGCAGATCAATTTGATCAATGATCAGCCGAGATGGCCACTGATCTCTGGTAGGAGTTTGGGGATGGCTTGGCGGACCGTGTCAGGCTCACGAAAGCCCATCGGGAGCCGGGGTGAGGTGCTCGGCCATGCATCGTTCGATGCGGTCGAGGATGCGCATGGAAGGCAAGCACGCTGCCACGCTCGCTTCCGGAAGCCGACGCTCGGCGATGGCGGCGATGAACTCCCGGTCCTGGCTCTCGATGCCGATGCCGGTCAAGCCGATCGGATTGCCTTCATCGTCGAGGAGTTCGTCCCTATAGGCGCGGTAGGTCCCTTCTTCCCCGATGTAGCGGTAGAAGCCGCCGAACGGCCCTCGGTTGTTGAAGGAAAGCGCAAGTGTTCCCAGCGCGCCTGCACTCCGACGCGATCGCAGAGCGATCGTCATGTCCATCGAAGTTCCGAGCGTCGGATGCACCGGACCCTGTTGGCCCCAAGCATCCAGCTCCGGGTCATCCAGCAGCCAAGTCATCAAGTCCACAGAGTGGCATGCGTGATGCCAAAGCAGACTGTCGACCCACGAGCGCGGCTCGCCTCGCGCGTTGGTGTTCTCACGGCGAAAAAAATAGGTCTCTGATACGAGGTGCTGGAGGTGAAAGTGCCCTTCGGCGATGCGCCTTCGCATCTCTCGGTGTGGGGCGTTGAATCGGCGCGTATGGGCCACCATGCAAACGAGGTCGGGGCGCGCAGCGGCCGTTGCCGCGACCCGCTCGCTGTCGGCTACGTTCAGCGCCATCGGGATTTCAATCAGCACATGTTTGCCGGCGCGCAGACAGGCCACCGCCTGCTCGGCGTGAAGATGGCTAGGTGTGGCAAGGACGACTGCATCGATGCCAGGCTTGGCAAGGCACTCGTCCAGATCCATGCTGAGGTGAGGGATGGACCATTCCTGCGCGAACAATGCCGCGGGTCCGGCAACGCCCCCCACAAGGCACACCACTGCCACCCCGGGGGTCCGCTTGAGGACCTCCATGTGCGACCGCGCGATCGCTCCTTCGCCCGCAAGACACAGATGAAGCGTCATCGCGCGGTCTTTCAGTTCATCGCCCGCCCTGCGGTGAGTGAGGCCCTCGGATGGGTGAGGCGCAGTTGAGCGTCAGGTGCCAAACCGCTCGCCGTGCTCGCGCGATGCACCTCCATTGCTGCCAGGCAAACGTCGTGATCGCGTCGGATCAAGCAATCGATCAAGCGGTCGTGTTCCTCCACCGTGCGCAGTCGGGCGCTGACCTCGGACATTTTTGTAGCAATGAACGTATCCGCCTGCGTCCACAGACGCTTGACCTCCTCCAGGATGATTCGATAGGGCGACAGCGAATAGATCTGCAAGTGGAACTCACGGTTGAGCCGTACTAGTGGGGTCCAGTCGTCCGCCACGGCGACGGCGCGCATCTCCTCGTTGAGCGCCCTAAGCGTTGCGATGCAGTCTTCATCGGGCCAGGAAATCGAACCCAGGAGCTCGTTTTCGAGCAGCTGCAGGATGCGGCTGATCTGGGCCAGCTCGTTCGGCGCGCGCTTCGCAACGAAGTAGCCCGAGTTGGGACGGTGGACCAAAAGGCCCTGATCGGCGAGGAGGTTGAGCGCCTCTCGTAAGGGGACCCGGCTCACCCCCAGTTCTTCGGCCATTTCCTGTTGCCGGATCTGTTCGCCCGGCATCAGCTCGCCCGAAACGACCTTTCCGCGAAGTTGTTGGAGGGCCCGCTCCATGACTTGGGCCTTTTGTGCGACTGGCGGCATGCGCTCGCCTCCTGTTGTGCGGTTGATGCCTGCAAGTGTAGTCCTAACACGCATTCACGATTGAATTCAATCTTAGTGGAATCCCTAATGGCATTCACGATTGAATTCAATCACAGTCACCACATCGGCAAAACGCGACTTTCCTCACAAACAGGAACAGAGATGGCCAACGAGACACCCTTCGAATTCGATCCGTATTCGGTCCACGTACAGGAAAACCCTTACCCGTACTACGCCGTGCTTCGGCGCGACCACCCCCTGTATTGGTGCGAAAAGGCCAACTGCTGGGCCTTGTCGCGATACGAGGACATTGCCAACGCTTGCAACGACGCGAAAAGGTTCTCGTCGGCCCGGGGCAATGTTCTGGATGACGATCCGGCCCGCATGGGCAACACGCTGGGCACGAGCGATCCGCCCAAGCACGATCAGCTGCGTGGCCTGGTCAATGCCGCTTTCATGCGGGGGCGCGTCGTCGAGAGGGAGCCCCAGATGCGCGCCATCACCCAAGAGTTCATGAACGAATTCTTCGCGGCCGGCGGCGGAGACATCATCAAACAGCTCACGGCCCGAATCAGCACGTCGACGATTTGCGACCTGCTCGGATTCGAGCGCGCCGACCATGTCCAGCTGAAGATTTGGGTCGACGGCCTGGTGTACCGAGATCCTGTGACCCGTCAGTTGCCGCCCTCCGGTCACGAGGCGCGGCGTGCGATGGTCGACTACGCACAGAAGACCATCGAGGCCCGCCGCATCCAGCCGCGCGACGACCTGATCAGCGCACTCATCGCCGCCGAGGTCGAAGGACAAAAACTCTCTCCGGTCGACCTGATGCACACGGTGGCCACGCTTTTGGGAGCCGGCATCGAGAGCGCCTCGAGCTTCATCGGAAACGCGATGTTGGCGCTCAACGAGCATCCCGACCAGGCTGACCTGCTCGCCTCAGATCTGTCGCAGGCTCCGACTGCCATCGAGGAGATGCTGCGGTATGACACCCCGACTCAGCGCTTTCATCGCACCGCCACACAGGACATCGAACTGCATGGCCAAACGATTCGCGCGGGACAAAGCGTGCTTGTGATGTATGGGTCGGCCAACCGTGATGAGCGCAAATACACCGACCCCGATCGATTTGACCTGACGCGTCCGCCAAGCCGGCACCTGGCAATGGGACACGGCGTCCACTTCTGCCTCGGCGCTCAGCTAGCCAAAGCCATGTCGCGAATCTTCCTCGAGGAGTGGTTCTCGCGGAATCGCAGGTTCACCGTGTTGCACGACCGAGTCGTTCGGATGCATTCGCCCGTGTTCCGTGGACTTAGTTCCATGCCCGTACAAGTCCCCGCCCAGTAAGCGCACAGCTTTCTGCTCAAACCTGACCCTCCGAGAGCCTTACACCATGGCACCCCCGAATTCGATGCCCACTACCACCGGCCTTAACGTGCGGGTGCAGGAGCGCCGTGTCGTCGCAGACGGCGTGGTCGCGATTGAGCTGCGTGCGGTCGACGGCTATGAACTAACCCCTTTCGCAGCAGGCTCCCACATTGACGTTGAACTGCCGGTGCGTGACGCGCACGGTCACTTCATCGTGCGCCAGTACTCGCTGTGCAACGACCCGGCCGAACACGATCGGTATGTGATCGGCGTCGGCAGGGATGCCAACACGCGAGGCGGGTCGGCCTACCTGCACGACAACCTGCAGGTTGGCGACGTTGTTCACATCAGCACGCCCCGCAACCACTTCCAGCTCTACGAGCCTGCACCATCTTCCGTGCTCGTGGCAGGTGGGATCGGCGTGACTCCCATGTTGGCGATGGCGCGGCGATTGAGCGCCCTTGGCCAACGCTGGACCCTCTACTACTGTGCCAGGACACCCGAGCGGGCCGCCTTTCTGGATGAATTGAAGGCTCTGCCTGGCCACGTGATTCCAGTATTTGACGGGGTGCCCGGTGGTACTCCGATCGACCTTTCGAAGGTGATGGCCGACGCGCCCACCGATGCGCATCTCTATTGCTGCGGTCCAACGACGCTGATGGAGGCGTTTGAGCGCGCAGCGGCCACCCGCGATCCAAGCACGGTTCATGTCGAATGGTTCAAGCCCAGGCCCGTCGTCGCCAGCGCGACGGCCGGCGTCAAGGGAGACGGCAATTTCGTCGTGAAGCTCGCAAACAGCGGCGTCACCCTGACGATCCCGCCGCAGAAGTCCATCCTCGACGTCCTTATCGAAGCCGGAATCGCCGTGCAGCACTCCTGCTGCGATGGCGTCTGCGGAACGTGCGAGACCCGCGTGCTCGAAGGCATCCCAGACCACCGGGACTCGGTGCTGCTCGGCGAAGAAGCCAACGCCACGGATCGAATCATGGTCTGCGTGTCGCGTTGCGCCGGAGCTTCGCTGACCCTCGATCTCTAGTGTTGTTCCCACTCGGCCGGTCGCGGCCTTTCTATAAATCAACGGAGACATCAATGCGCCGTAGCTTTCTTCACTCTCTCACCGCGCTCACCGGCGCTGTGGCATTCGGGCTCGCGTTCGGTACGACCGCCCTGGCTCAGGAAACGGTCAAGGTCGGTTTGCTTTTCACCTATTCCGGTGCATCAGGCATGACCGGTCAGCTCAGCGACAACACCATCAAACTGTTCCAACAGAAGAATGGTTCAACCGTCGGTGGGAAGAAGATCGAATTCGTCAAGCGGGACACCACTGGCCCTAACCCGGAAGTTGCCAAGCGCCTTGCGCAGGAACTCATCGTTCGCGAAAAGGTACAGATTCTCATCGGACCCGACTTCACTCCGAACGCGTTGGCCGTTGCGCCCCTGGTGACGGAGGCGAAGGTTCCGACCTTTCTGACCGGCGCAGCAACGGGTGGGATCGTTGGCGAGAAATCGCCTTACTACGTGCGCACGTTCTTCTCCATCCCCCAGGCGGTCAAGCCAATGGCAGAGTGGGCACACAAGAATGGCGTGAAGAAGCCGTACGTACTGGTGGCAGATTTCGGACCTGGCCATGACACGGAAGCCACCTTTACAAAAGCATTCACTGCACTGGGAGGAACGCTGGCGGGGACCGGTCGCGTTCCGGTCCGCAGTCCAGAGTTTTCGAGCTACATGCAGCGCATCAAGGACGCTCAGCCGGATGCCGTTTTCGTCTTCCTACCGATCGGTGAACTGGTGCCGCAGTTTCTCAAGGCCTACGCCGATTCTGGGCTCAAGAACACCAACATCAAGCTTCTTGGCACCGGTGACCTGACAGACGAAAGCGTGATCGATGCTGCCGGTGATGCGGGGATGGGCGTGATCACGTCGGGTGTCTATTCTGCGGCGCATGAGTCGCCGGCCAACAAGCAGTTCGTGGCCGACTATGTAGCTCAGTTTGGCAAGTCTCCCCGCGTGACTGCGTCCAGCGTCGCCGTGTGGGATGCGATGCGCCTGATCTATGACGGCATCGCCGCACAGGGAAGCGCTCCGTTCGACGCAGACAAATTCATGGCCTTCGTCAAGGGACGCTCCATCGAGAGTCCCCGCGGCCCGATCACCATTGACAAGGGCAACGGCGACATCACGCAGAACGTCTACATCCGGAAGGTGGAGAAGCGCGACGGCGTGCTCCAGAACATCGAGATCGCGACGACCAAAGACGTCGCGGCCAAGTGACCGGCGCTCTCTGAACGCCGACCCAGATCACCTCTGAGCACGACGCCATGAATGCGCTATTGACCATTCTCTTTAACGGGCTCGCGTACGGCGTGCTGCTATTCATCATCGCGGTGGGTTTGTCAGTCACGATGGGAATGATGCAGTTCGTGAACCTCGCGCAAGTGAGCTTCTCGATGCTCGGGGGCTACGTGATGGTGACGGCGATGGAATCGCTGGGCCTTCCATTCCTAGCGAGTCTTCCACTCGCCTTCGTCGCCGTCGCGGTTTTCTCCGTGGTCTTGGAACGCTTGGTGCTGCGCCACTTCTACGACACAGACGATCTGACGCAGGTGCTGTTGACGTTGGGCCTTGTCTTCATGTCGATCTCGGCGGTTGCCTTCTTTTGGGGGCCCTCGTTCCGGCCGGTGACCGTTCCCTCCTGGCTGAGCGGCCAGGAGCCGGTCCTTGGTCTCATGCTCGAACGCTACCGCATCTTTCTGCTCGTGGCCGGCGCCTTGATTGCCCTGGTGCTCGTGCTTGGTCTCGAGCGGACGCGATTCGGCGCCATGGTGCGTGCATGCGTCGACAACCGACGCGCCGCTTCCGGGTGCGGCATGAACACCAGCGCCGTCTTCGCTCTGACCTTCGCGCTCGGCGGTGGTCTCGCCGGATTGGGCGGCGCTCTTTCGGCCAATTTGCTGAGCCTGGACCCCAATTTCCCACTGCGATACCTGGTGTACGTGCTGATCGTTGTTTCGGTCGGGGGCATGGGAAACATCTTCGGCAGCCTGCTTGCCGCGCTCCTGATCGGCGTGGCCGACGTGGTGGGCAAGTACTACGTCCCGGAAGCGGGTGGTCTCTTCATCTACCTGCTGACGGTGCTCATCATGATGTGGCGTCCGCAGGGATTGCTCGGTCGAAAGGTTTGACATGACGCGTCCTGACATTTCGCAGTACTTCTCGACACGCGGCGGCTGGAGTCGGTGGGAGTTCGCCTTCTGGGCTGTACTTCTGGTGTTGTTCTTCATCCCCAACAGCAATCTTGTTTTGCTGTCGCAGATCCTGATCTGGGGGCTCTTTGCGCTCTCGCTGGACCTGCTGCTCGGCTACCGGGGCATTCCTTCGCTCGGTCACGCTGCGTTCTTTGGGATCGGGGCTTACACCGCTGGGTTCCTCGGCAAGTACGGCTGGACAGAGCCGATCAGCGGCCTTCTCGTTGCCGGTCTGGTGGCTGGCTGCGCCGGCTTGGCGACGGGACGCATTGTTCGCGGATTGCATGGCATCGGGTTGCTGATGGTCACGCTCGGACTCAACATGATCCTGTTCGACTTCGTGCACCGTTCGACACATCTCACCGGTGGCGATGACGGTCTGCAGGGCATCGCGATCGCACCGGTGCTCGGAATGTTCCGCTTCGACATGGTCGGACGCACCGCCTACCTCTATACCTTCGTGGTGGTGCTGGTCTGCTTCCTGGCGGTCCGTGCCCTTGTCAAATCCTCCTTCGGTCTCTCGCTCCTCGGCGCAAGAGAGAACACGCGGCGAATGATGATGCTCGGCACGCCGATTGACCGTGACGTCACCGTCGTGTTCGGGATCTCCGCGGCTCTGGCTGGAGTCGCCGGCGCCTTGCTGACCCAGACGACGCAGTTTGTATCTCCCGAGGCAATGGCATTTACCCGCTCGGCTGACGTGCTGGTCATGTTGGTCATCGGTGGCACCGCAGTGCTCTATGGCGGGTTCATCGGCGCCGCAGTGTTCATGCTGCTGCGCGACCAACTGTCCTCGTACAACCCCATTTACTGGTACTTCTGGATCGGTCTGCTCCTGGTGCTCATCGTGGCGACCTTCCGCAAGGGGATTCTCCCAACGCTCCTTGGCCGCCTGGCCCTGCGTCGCGAGGCACGCGCATGAACACCGACACCGTCCTCGAGACCCGCGATCTGCGGATGGCCTTTGGCGGACTGAAGATCTTCGACAAGCTCAACTTTTCGATGCGACGCGGCGAAAGACATGCCGTCATCGGGCCGAACGGCGCTGGAAAGAGCACGTTCGTGAATCTTGTGACGGGGCTTCTGACACCCACGGACGGCAAGTTGTTCCTCGAAGGGCGCGACGTGACGGCCACCACCCCGCAAGAGAGGGTGCATGCCGGCTTGGTGCGGACGTTTCAGATCAACACGCTCTTTGCGACGCTCAATCCTCTCGAATCCGTGGTGCTCGCACTGTGCCAGCGCGACGGCCTCGCGCGTCCCTCGTGGCGTCCGATCAGCCGGATGACCCGACAGATCGATGAGGCGTCCGCACTGCTCGACCGCTTCGGGCTGCTGGGCTCGGCGCTCAGGCCGACCCAGGCACTGGCGTACGGCGAGCAACGGGTGCTTGAGGTGGTACTGGCCTTCGCCATGAAGCCGCGGGTGCTGCTTCTGGATGAGCCCGCGGCCGGCCTGTCGACCTCGCAGGGAGTGGCGTTGTTCGACCAGCTCTCAAGTCTTGCCGGAGAGACGACGGTGCTCTTCATCGAGCACGACATGCACTTGGTGTTCCGCTATGCGGATCGGGTGTCGGTTTTCGCGGGGGGCGATCTGATCGCACAAGGCACCCCCGATCAGGTTCGCGCAGATGAGCGCGTGCGAAAGGCCTATCTTGGAAGCTGAACTCAAATCCAGGTCGGAGGCCACCTCCAGGGGCCCGCGTCCTGTCGTGCAATCTGCAGCAACGGCCCGACCGACGGTCGGAGCTGAGGCACTCCTGGAAGTGCGCAAGGTATGTGCCGGTTATGGGCCGGCCCGCGTATTGCACGACATGGAGTTGTCGGTTCGCCGCGGCGAAACGCTCGTCGTGATCGGCCGCAACGGGGTGGGCAAGACCACTCTGATCGAGACCATCATCGGGCTAACGACGCACCATTCCGGCGAGATCTGGTTCGACGGCAAGCGCATCGATGCAGAGCCTGCGCATCGCCGCAATCGACTCGGCGTCGGTTGGGTGCCGCAGCAGCGGGAGGTGTTTCCATCACTGACCGTGGAGGAGAACCTCACGGTCGTGGCGCGCTCTGGCACCTGGAACCTCGAGCGGGTCTACGGCCTCTTTCCTCGCTTGAAGGAGCGCCGTGGCAACTACGGCAACCAACTCTCAGGCGGCGAGCAGCAGATGTTGGCGCTGGGACGGGCACTGATGACGAACCCGTCACTCCTGCTGCTCGACGAGCCGGTGGAAGGGCTCGCGCCCTTGATCGTCAAGGAGATGCTGGCGGCGATCGAGCGAATGCGCCATGAGAGCGATATGGCCATCGTGTTGGTCGAACAAAAGTACGACCTGGCGCTGGCGCAATCCGAGCGCTGCGTGGTCATCGATCACGGTGCGGTCGTCCACAGCGGTCCCAGCGAAGAGCTGCTGGGCAACCAACCCCTGATCGACAAGCTACTCGGCGTGTCGGCCTGATCTCCGGAGCAAAACAAATGCAGCAATCTCGTCGACGCTCGATCGAAGTCACCGGTGTCTCCCACGGCGCAGCCCCCATTCCCATGGGCGCCCGCGTTGGCAACACGCTCTATTCCTCTGGCATCCCGGGCATCGATCCATCCACGGGAAAGCTTCCACCCGACGCAGCCTCGCAGACCCGTTTCGCATTCGACCATGTCCGCTCCCTCCTCGCCGGGGGAGGGGCCACGTTGGATGACGTGGTGCGCATGACGGTCTACCTGAAGGACGGTGCCGCGCGGGAGCACGTCAATGCCGAGTGGCTCAAGTGCTTTCCGGATCCACACGACCGCCCGGCCCGCCACACCCTGATGTACGACCTCCAGAACGGCATGTTGCTGCAGCTGGAAGTCATCGCCATCGTCAACGAACTCTGATCCAACGACCGAGGGAAGACCAATGACCAATGACCTTGCGCGCCACACGCTTGGAGACCTGCTGCGGCGCACCAAACAACGCTTTCCTGAAAAGCTGGCTATTCGCTGCGGCAGCGTCGACTGGACCTATACCCAGTTCGACGAGGTTTGCAACAAGCTCGCAGGCGGCCTCGCAGAGCGCGGCATTGAGATCGGCGACCGTGTCGCAGTGATCTCGCGGAACTCTCACGCGTTTGCGGCTCTACGGTTCGCGCTGGCCAGGCTGGGTGCGGTGCTGGTCCCCATCAACTTCATGTTGAGCACCGACGAGGCGCACTACATCCTTGAGCATTCCGGGGCGCGGATGCTTTGTGTCGATTCGGATTTTGCCGCGCTGGGCACGGCCGCGAGCGTTGATACCTCGGTCAGTGAAACGGTCTGGCTTCCGAGCGAAGGGCCGAGTGATCCGGTGCCCGGACTGACGACGTTCGATAAGCTGCTGGAGAAGGGCGACGCGCCACCGCGAGCATTGACGGGCTCGATGCTGGCCCAAATCATCTACACCAGCGGAACCGAATCACGTCCCAAAGGGGCGATGCTGACGCACGACGCGATCATCTCCGAGTACGTGAGCTGCCTGGTTGACATCGAGGTCGCAGAGAACGATCGGGTCCTGCATGCGCTCCCGCTGTACCACTGCGCGCAACTGGATGTCTTCCTCGGCCCCTGCGTCTACGTCGGCGCGACGAGCGTCATCACAGGCAAGCCTAACGCTGCCAATCTCCTGGCGTTGATGGCGCGCGACAGCATCAACTCCTTCTTCGCGCCCCCGACCGTATGGATTGGTTTGATGCAGGCGCCTCAGTTCGAATCAACGGACCTTTCCTCTCTACGCAAAGGCTACTACGGCGCCTCAATCATGCCGGTAGAGGTGTTGAAAGAGATTCAGCGACGCATGCCGGCGGTCCGCCTCTGGAACCTCTATGGCCAGACCGAGATCGCGCCGGTGGCTACCGTGTTGAAGCCTGAGGACCAGCTTCGCAAGGCAGGCACTGCCGGCCGCGCGACGCTCAACGTCGAGACCAGGCTTGTTGACGACGAGATGAACGATGTTGGCCCCGGCGAGATCGGCGAAATCGTGCATCGCTCGCCTCAGCTTCTGTCCGGCTACTACAAGGACGCGGAGCGCACCAAGCTTGCATTCCACGGTGGTTGGTTTCACAGCGGCGACTTGGGAACCATCGACGAGGAAGGCTATATCAGTGTGGTTGACCGTAAGAAAGACATGATCAAGACCGGCGGCGAGAACGTCGCCAGTCGCGAAGTCGAAGAGGCGATTTACGGAATCACCGGGGTGTCCGAAGTCGCGGTGATCGGACTGCCAGACCCGAAGTGGATCGAGGCGGTCACTGCCGTGATCGTGACGAGGCCGGGCCACGAGCTCACCGAGCAGAGTGTGCTGGAGGCCTGCGCCGGAAAGCTGGCGCTGTTCAAGATCCCCAAGCGCGTGATCCTGATCGACGCGTTGCCAAAGAACCCTACTGGCAAGGTGCTCAAGCGCGAGTTGCGTCTCAAGTACCTGTCTTCATCAAAGGCTTGATCTCATGAATGATTCCGTCAAACGCCTGAACCGCCTCGATTGCTGCGCGGTGTCTGATGCGCTCGACAAGCTCGGCTTGCGCGATCGTGTCGTGAGCGGTCTGGAGCAGCGGTCGACCACTCGGCGTATCGCCGGGCGCGTGGTGACCTACCGGCTTGTGCCGGCGGACAAGGCGCCGCCGCCGGCGGGCGGTGCGCCCCGGCACCTGGGCACGACTGCCATTGAACTGGTGCAACCAGGCGAAGTGATCGTTGTCGAGCAACGCACCGGACTGGACGCCGGTAGCTGGGGCGGCATCCTCACTTTGGGAGCGAAGGTCCGTGGTGTCGCTGGCGTGATCGCGGATGGCCCGGTGCGCGATGTCGATGAAGCGCGCGCATACGACTTCCCAGTGTATTGCCGTGCGCTGACCGCCAAGACCGCGCGCGGGCGCGTGGTGGAGGCGGAGGTCAATCAACGCATCACGATTGGCGACGTCACCGTGGACGCGGGTGACTACGTGATTGCTGATGCGAGCGGCGTCGCTTTCATTCCGGCCGGTGATGTCGAGCGTGTTCTCGACGCTGCTGAGACGATTGCAGGTCGAGAAGCGGCTATGGCAAAGGCGCTGCTGGCCGGTCAACCCATCGCCCAGGTGATGGGCGCCGATTACGAACACATGCTGCGCTGAGCGGCATTGGAGAAATGACATGACTGACCGCAACGTTGAGCGCGCCTCGAAGCTCGATACAGCCACCTTGAGTGACGCGCTCGACCGCCACGGCCTCAATGGCCAGTGCTACAAGATTAAGCCGCGCTCTAGCGATTTCCGCATGACGGGTCGCGCCTGGACTCTCAAGTACGGCCCCGCAGGGACGCCACCGGGCACCGTTGGCGACTACATCGACGATGTGGCGCCAGGCAGCGTGATCGTGCTGGACAACGGCGGACGTGACAACGTCACCGTGTGGGGTGACATCCTGACGGAAATTGCGCACAGCAAGGGCATCGCAGGCACTGTCATCGACGGCATCAACCGCGACGTCGCCCTTTGCCTGCAGCTTGGCTACCCGGTCTACAGCCGCGAATCTTGGATGCGCACGGGCAAGGACAGGGTTCAAGTCGAGGCCACGCAGATTCCGGTCAGCATCGGCGACGTCCGTGTCTGTCCCGGCGACTTGATGCGCGGAGACGCCGATGGCGTGGTTGTCATTCCGAAGGAACAGGAAGAACTGGTGCTCTCCTCGGCCGAGGAGATCCAAACCGCCGAGGACGCGATTCGCGAATCTGTGCGCGGTGGCCTCAACTTGCGAGAGGCGCGCGAAAAACATCGGTATCACCAGTTGCAAACACGAAAGGCCTCGAAATGAGCAGCGCGTCGACCATTCCCGCTGGGCCGACGATCCGGCCTGACATCGAGCGGCCCGCCGCAAGCGTCGTCGCTGCAGCCGGAGAGTTGCCCACCGCAACGTTGCACGAGGCGGGTGGCCGCATCGGCGTGATGCCCTCGGCGATCAAGCCTGTGGCGCCAACCTTCCGCGTCTGCGGTCCAGCCGTCACTGTGCATTCGCCAGGAGGGGACAACCTCTGGTTGCACCGCGCCCTTTACGTGGCGCAGCCGGGCGACGTGCTCGTGGTCCACGTTAGCGGCGACTACGACTTTGGCTACTGGGGCGAAATCATGTCCTGCGCTGCGAAGGCGCGCGGCCTGGCCGGACTGGTGATCGATGGCTGCGTGCGGGATGGAGGGATCCTCGCTGATTTCGGCCTGCCGGTCTTCGCTCGCGGTCTGTGCATCCGGGGCACCGGGAAGGACTATGGCGCGCGAGGGTGGGTCAACTTCCCGGTGGTGTTCGGCGATCTCACAGTGAACGCCGGCGATTTGATCGTCGGGGACACGGACGGCGTCGTTGCGATTCCGCGGGAGCGCGCCGAGGAAGTAGTTGCCGCGGCCGGTCAGCGCGAGGCCAAAGAGGCGGCAATCCTGGATCGAATTCGCGCCGGCGAACGGACCCTCGAGGTCTACAACTTCTGAGGCGTATCGGCCTCTTTTCCAACCGTTCAATTGGAGTTTCACATGATCATCGACGTCCACGGCCATCTTTGCGCCTCCCCCAAGCTCTACGCCTGGTACACGCTGCTGCTTGCGAGCCGAGCCACTTACGGCACGCCACCACCTCCCATGTCCGACGACGAACTGTTGTCGCTTCCGGAGACCAAGCGCAATCTCGAAGCCATCGACCTGGCAGGGACTGACGTGCAATTGCTGTCGCCTCGGCCTTTCACGATGTTCCACGCCGAGAAGCCTGGTCGCGTGGCGCATCGTTGGAACGAGGGAGTCAACGGCTACATCGCACAGCTCTGCCGTGTTCTGCCCGATCGCTTCGCTGGCATCTGCGGCCTGCCACAACCGGCCGGCGAGCCGATCCAGACGTCTCTGCCCGAACTCGAGCGCTGCATCAAGGAACTCGGCTTCGTCGGCTGTTTGCTGGATCCGGATCCGGGGGAAGGCGACAACAAGACCCCGCCGATGGGAGACGAATATTGGTATCCGCTCTATGAGAAGTTGTGCGAACTCGACGTACCGGCGCACGTGCATTCGACGGGCAACCAGCATGGTCGCGGCACCTATGCGACTCACTTCATCGACGAGGAGAGCCTGGCGATCCTGTCGCTAGTCAATTCCCGGGTGTTCCTGGACTTCCCGAAGCTGAAGATCATCATTTCGCATGGCGGCGGCTCGGTGCCCTACCAAGTCGGTCGCTGGCGCGCTGAGCGGCTGCACCCCGTGATGGCCAAGAACCATCCGCTGAGCGAATCCTTCGACGAGAGCCTCCGGCGCATCTACTACGACACGGTGATCCACTCCAAGGACTCGTTGGCGATGCTGATCAAACTGGTCGGCAGCGACCGCGTGGTCTTCGGCACGGAAAATCCAGGTTCCGGCACCGCCATGAACCCAGAGACCGGCCGCAGTTTCGACGACATCAAGGCCTTGGTCGAAGACATCGACGCGCTGACGCCGGAAGACCGCGCCAACATTTATGAAAACAACGCACGTCGCTTGTTCCCGCGTCTGAAGGCAAAGGGCGGGGCGCCGGCGGTCAAGGGTGATCCCAACAAGTACCTGACGGGCGAAGGCGCCCGCCAAGGCATCGGCATGTGACCCGGAGACACAGATGGCTCGCATAGTTCTTGGCATCGGTACGTCCCACAGTCCGTTGCTTGTGCTTGGTGGGGCGCAATGGGAGTTCCGTTCCGCGGACGATCGGCGCAGCAAGTCGCTGAATACCTTGGATGGCCGACTTGTTTCGTACGATGACCTGGTCGCCGAGCGAGGCGAGCCCTACCTCAAGGAGTCCGACCCCGCAGGCTTCCCTGCAATGGCAGCCAAGGCGGAAGCTGCGCTCGATACGCTGGCAGCTCAGCTGCGCGCCGCAGAGCCCGATGTCGTGCTGGTCGTGGGTGACGACCAGGGGGAGCTCTTTGGTCCAGAGAACTTCCCGGCCATGGCGATTTATCGCGGCGATGAGCTCGTGATGAAGCCTTCCGAGCATCTCCAGGGCATGCCGCCCTGGGCCGATACGAAGTTCTGGTCGGGCTATCGGATGGATTTACCGCACCGCTATCCCGGCGCGCCAGAGTTGGCACTCGACCTCGTGCATGGACTCATTCGTCAAGGCGTTGACGTGGCGTCCTCGGACCGCATTCTCGACCCCAGCGTGCGTGGCTTTGGCCACGCCTTCGGATTCGTCATCGAGCGGCTGATGAAGGACCTCAGCGTGCCCATGCTGCCGGTGATGCTCAACACCTACTTCCCCCCGAACACACCGACGGCTGCACGGTGCTACGAGGTGGGAACGAAGATTGCCGCGGCGCTTGCCTCTTCCAAGAATCCGGCACGCGTGGCTGTGGTGGCATCGGGGGGCCTCAGCCATTTCCTCTGCGAGGAGGCGTTTGACCGACGCATCGTCACCGCGCTGCAGTCCGACGATGCCGCCACTCTGACTGCCATCCCGCAGGAGGCCATGCTCTCTGGGTCCTCCGAAATTCGAAACTGGATCATGGTCTCAGGGATGGTGAGTGGGCTCAAGTCCGATTACACGGAGTACATCCCGGTCCATCGGACGCCGCTTGGCTCCGGCATTGGACTGGCGTTCATGACCTGGCGGTGACGCACCTCCAGCCGGCCTCAATTTCTTCGCAACGACACATCTCAGAAACCAGCGGCGGCGACGTCCGGCCGGTGGTGCCAAACGTCCGACCCGTAGGGGCGCCACTGCGTGCCCCGACCTTCTTGCCCTCGCCCATACGCATCGCTTGATCTGATCGCAGGAGAGAGACACAAATGAGAACCTATGAGACCTTGATGCTGGAATTGAACGACGGCGTGCTGTGGCTGACACTGAACCGCCCGGAACAGCTCACTGCGTTCACGGTGACGATGGCGAACGAGCTGATCGAGGCGTTCACCGAAATCAGCGATGACGACAGCATCCGTGCCGTCATTGTCACCGGCGCCGGCAGAGCCTTCTGTGCCGGCATGGACCTTTCTCGCGAAGGGAATGTCTTCGGCCTGGACGAGAGTCTCAAGCCCTCGATGTCGGATCTGGACGAGCGCTACGACGATCCCGTGATAGTTAATGGTGTCCGCGACACGGGCGGCCGCGTCGCGATGGCCATATTGGCATGCAAGAAGCCCGTCATCGCGGCGATCAATGGACCGGCCGTCGGCATCGGCGCAACGATGACCTTGGCGATGGACATTCGCATCGCCTCGGAAGCGGCGCGAGTCGGCTTTGTCTTCAGCCGGGTGGGCATCGTGCCAGAGGCATGCTCGACCTGGCTTTTGCCGAAGTTGGTGGGCATTTCGCAGACCCTCGAATGGCTGTATCGGGCGGATGTATTCGATGCCGAGGAAGGCCGGCGTGGGGGCCTGATCCGTAGGGTGGTTCCGCCCGGGGAGCTCCACGCTGAAGCGGAGGCACTCGCGCGCAGCCTCATCGATGGGAAGTCCGCCGTCTCGGCGGCAATGATCCGCCAGATGGTGTACCGCAACGCTGGCCAGCCCGATCCATTGCTCGCCCACAAGCTCGAGTCGCTAGGGGTCTTTATGCCAGCCAGGGTGACAGCAAAGAAGGAGTGGCTGCGTTCCTCCAACGCCGGCCCCCGCAGTTCGCCGGACGACCGTCCACCGACATGCCGCCGTTCTACCCCTGGTGGTGAACGGATCGCCGCACGTCTTAAGCAACCTCAATGGAGAAGCAACAGTGATCATCATATTTGGCGGAACCGGCATGCTCGGACAGCACACCGCAAAGGAACTGATCGACCACGGTGAAACCGTCGTCGTTACGGGCGTACGGCGCCAGACGCCCGTGCTGCTACAGGATGCCATCGAGCGCAAGCAGGCGTTCGTCGAATACGTCGACTTGACCGACCCGTACGCTGTGATGGGCGTGATGGACAAGTACAAGCCGGACACGATCGTAGACACGTCCGGCTATGCACCCAAGCAACTCGCGCCTGCCGCGGAAGTTCGCGCTCGAGTGACGGCGGAGCTGAACCTCCTGGAGGCTGCCAAGCTGAACGGTGTCAAGCGCATCGTGCTGACGAGTTCGTCCGATGCCTATTGGGGGCTGGGCCCTGAGTCCATGCCCTTGAAAGAGGACATGGCCTCACCGCTGCAGGAGACCGACGACAACTTCATCGTGCAGTCGTGGGCAAAGAAGACGCTTGAGGTCATCGCGAACCTGTATCGCCGGCAAGAGGGGCTGAACGTCGTGACGGTGCGTTGCAGCGGGATGTATGGACCCATTTATCGAACCTTCCTGAACCTGCCGAGCCGGCTGATCAAGGCAGGGCTGTCTGGTACCGCTCCTGATTTCTCCAAGGGGAGCGGAGTGCCAGTGGAGACGGACGGATACGACCAGACCTACGTCAAGGACATTGCCTACGGGATGGGACTTGTCATACGGGCACCTTCGCTGAAGCACCACATCTACAACCTCGGCAGCGGTAGGGCAGTGACATACGGAGAGATTGCACGCGCGGCTGAGAACGCCATCCCAGGATTCAAGGTTCAACTGCGAAGCGCGGCGCAAGACTCATCCGAAGCATCCGGGCCCGAAGTGAACATGGGCAATTTCTACATGGACATCTCGCGGCTGCGCGACGAACTGGGCTACGAACCACGGTACACGCCCGAGCGTGCCGTGGCCGAGTACACCGAGTGGTTGCGCACGCATGAAACGTGACTTGGCGATGACCAACCTCGAAAGAGCATTCTCATGAACATCAATCGAATTGGCATCATCGGGGCAGGCACGATGGGCAATGGCATTGCGCAGGTTTGCGCCATGGCCGGCCTTCATGTGTCGATGATCGACGTCTCCCAAGCGGCCGTTGATCGAGGAACTGCCGCGTTGACGGCAAGTCTTGAGCGTCTCGTCAAGAAAGGCAAGCTCAGTGCGACGGACATGCAAGCAGCTGCGGCGCGGGTAAGCGGAACCACCAGCTACGACGCTCTCGCGACCGCAGACCTGGTCGTTGAGGCCGCTACGGAGAACCTTGATCTCAAGCTCAGAATTCTTCAGCAGATTGGCGAGACGGTTCCTGCCAATGCGATCATTGCGTCGAACACCTCGTCCATCTCCATCACACAGCTCGCCGCTGTCGTGCCTCATCCCGAACGATTTATCGGCACGCACTTCTTCAACCCTGTGCCGCTGATGGAGCTGCTAGAGCTCATTCGCGGCCTGCAGACCTCGAATGAGACGCATGCGTTGGCGTTGGGATTTGCGAAGGCGATCGGCAAGACACCGATCACAGCAAAGAACAGCCCAGGCTTTGCGGTGAATCGAATCCTGGTCCCAATGATCAATGAGGCGATCTTCGTGTTGCAGGAGGGCTTGTCGACCGCCAAGGACATCGACCTTGGCATGAAGCTAGGCTGCAATCACCCGATCGGCCCTTTGGCACTGGCCGACCTGATCGGTCTCGACACGCTGCTGTCGGTGATGACCGTTTTCTATGAGGGTTTCAACGATCCGAAGTATCGGCCGGCGCCACTGTTGAAGGAAATGGTCGCGGCCGGACGCTTCGGTCGCAAAACCGGTAGCGGCTTCTACACCTATTCCTAGAGAGAGCTTATGACCTACGAGAACATCGAAGTGCGCGTCGAGGCCGACAAGGTGGGCATCGTCACGCTGAACCGGCCCAAGGCACTGAACGCGCTCAACGACGCGCTCATGACCGAATTAGGCCAGGCACTCAAGGCCTTCGACGCCGATCCGGCCATCGGCTGCGTCATCCTGACCGGCTCCGAGCGCGCCTTTGCGGCCGGCGCCGACATCGCGGCGATGGCCAAGTACAGCTTTCTCGACGTCTACAAGGGCGACTACATCACGCGCAACTGGGAAATCATTCGGCAGATCCGCAAGCCCGTGATCGCAGCCGTGAGCGGCTTCGCGCTCGGCGGCGGCTGCGAGCTCGCAATGATGTGCGACTTCATCATTGCCGCCGACAACGCCAAGTTCGGACAGCCCGAGATCAAGATCGGTGTCATCCCGGGTGCGGGGGGCACGCAGCGACTGCCGCGCGCGGTGGGCAAGTCGAAGGCCATGGACATGGCCCTGACCGCCCGCATGATGGACGCGACGGAGGCCGAGCGCGCCGGCCTGGTGAGCCGCATCGTGCCCTACGAGAAGCTGGCCGAGGAGGCGCTGGGTGCAGCGCTGGCCATCGCGAACTTCTCGCAGGTCGCGGTGATGGCGGCCAAGGAATCGGTCAACCGGGCTTTTGAGAGCGGACTCTCGGACGGTGTGATGTTCGAGCGCCGCTTGTTCCACGCGCTGTTTGCGACCGCCGACCAAAAGGAGGGCATGGAAGCCTTCATCTCCAAGCGGCCGCCTGCATTCACCAACAGCTGACAAGCACACGCAACATTCGGAAGGCTAAATCATGACTTCACAGCGCGAAATCTTTGTGGTCGGCACCGCCCGCACTGCCATCGGCACCTTCGGCGGATCGCTCAAGGACGTGCCCAACACCCAATTGGCAACGACGGCTGTGAAGGCAGCGATCGGACGTAGCGGGGTCGCACCGGATGCAGTGGGCCATGTCGTTCTGGGGAACGTCATTCCGACCGATGTGAAGGACGCGTACCTCAGTCGCGTCGCGGCGATCGATGCGGGCTGCCCGATCGAGACGCCCGCGTTCAATGTCAATCGCCTTTGTGGCTCCGGCCTGCAGGCCATCATCTCAGCGTCCCAGGCGATCTCGCTGGGCGACTGCGATGTCGCCATCGGCGGGGGATCCGAATCAATGAGTCGCGGGCCGTACTTTGATACGGCTGCCCGCTACGGTGCCCGCATGGGCGATGCAGTCCTGGTCGACTACATGCTCGGCATCCTGCACGATCCATGGGAGAAGATGCACATGGGCATCACTGCGGAAAACGTTGCTGCCCGCTATTCGATCACGCGCGAGCAGCAGGACGCTTTGGCGGTAGTGAGCCAGCAGCGTGCAGCCGCGGCGATCACAGCTGGCCATTTCAAGGACCAGATCGTTCCGGTCGAGGTGAAGACGCGGAAGGGCGTCGTGCGGTTCGAGACCGACGAGCACGTGCGGGGCGAGACGACCGCTGAAACGCTCTCGAAGATGAAGCCTGCGTTCAAGAAGGACGGCCTTGTCACCGCGGGCAACGCGTCAGGGATCAACGATGGCGCGTCCGCGGTAGTTCTCGTCGCTGGTTCACGTCTACAGGCGCTAGGACTAAAGCCGCTGGCGCGCCTTGTCGGTTACGCACATGCGGGCGTCGAGCCCGCCTACATGGGCATCGGCCCGGTACCGGCCACGCGCAAGGTGCTGGAGCGGACGGGCCTGAAGGTCAGCGACCTCGACGTCATCGAGTCGAACGAAGCGTTTGCCGCGCAAGCCTGCGCCGTCATCCAAGAACTCAATCTTGATCCTGCCAAGGTGAACCCCAACGGGTCCGGAATTTCCTTGGGTCATCCCGTCGGCGCGACGGGCGCGATCATCACGACGAAGGCGATCGCGGAGCTGCATCGAACCGGTGGGCGCTACGCCCTGGTGACGATGTGCATTGGCGGCGGCCAGGGCATTGCCGCAATCTTCGAGCGCGTCTGACCGCGGCGTCACCATCTCGCTCCGCAAGAGGAATCCAGGCCATGAACTTTGAACTGTCAGAAGATCAGCGCGCGTTTCAGGAGACGGCGCGCGATTTCGCGGCCAATGAGTTGGCGCCCCACGCCGCGGAGTGGGACGAAAACGCCACTTTCCCCGTCGAAGCCATCCGCAGGGCCGGCGAACTGGGATTCTGCGGGCTCTACACGGATGAGCGCTGGGGAGGCCTCTCGCTATCACGCCTCGATGCGTCCATCGTATTTGAAGAGCTTGCAGCGGCCTGCCCGTCGACCGCTGCCTTCATCACCATTCACAACATGGCGACCTGGATGCTCACTAGCAACGCAAGTGAGGAGGTCGCTAGCCACTGGGGTCCGCTTTTGACAAGTGGCGCGAAGCTCGCGTCGTATTGCCTTACGGAGCCTAGCGCAGGATCGGATGCAGCTTCCCTGAGGACCACCGCCAGGCGTGTGGATGGCATGTACGAGCTCAATGGGTCGAAAGCATTCATCTCCGGCGCAGGTAGCACGGCTGTGCTTGTGGTTATGGCGCGTACGGGCGACCCGGGTTCAGCGGGCATTTCGGCCTTCGTAGTGCCCGCCGATACGCCCGGCGTAATCTATGGCCGGAAGGAACAGAAGATGGGATGGAACAGCCAGCCCACTCGCGGCATTACGTTCGAGAACGCCCGAGTGCCTGCGTCCCATATCCTCGGTAAGGAAGGTGACGGCTTCAAGATTGCCATGAAGGGCCTAGACGGCGGGCGCATAAACATTGCCACCTGCTCTGTCGGTGCGGCGCAGGGGGCCCTGAACGCAGCGCAGCGCTACATGCATGAGCGTCAGCAGTTCGGAAAGCCGCTCGCGCATTTTCAAGCTCTCCAGTTCAAGCTCGCGGACATGGCCGTCGAGCTGGTGGCGTCACGTCAGATGGTGAGGCTCGCCGCCAGCAAGCTGGATGCGGGCGCGCCGGACGTGAATGTGTACTGCGCCATGGCGAAGCGTTTGGCCACCGACCTCTGCTTCAACGTTTGCAACGAAGCGCTTCAGATTCACGGCGGCTACGGCTACATCCGCGAGTACCCACTTGAGCGTTTCCTGCGCGACGCTCGAGTACATCAGATCCTCGAGGGCACCAACGAGATCATGCGCGTCATCATCGCCCGTCGGATGCTCGAAGACGACGCCCCGGAAAGCATCCGATGAGCAAGCTGCCCGGTGGTGAGGACCATGTTTCCTCGGGACTTGCCGAGACGCAAGCTTGCGTCCTGCTCGCGGAGGTTGACACGGCCTGCGGACGGCGGTTCGGTCGGGCCACGCTCAACTCGACCGCCACCCTCAATGCCTTGACGCTCGACATGATCAACCTGCTCGGGCCCGCGCTCGACCGTTGGGCTCGCGATCCGCGCATCGTGGGGATAGTCCTAGACGCTGTAGGTGACAAGGCATTTTGCGCAGGCGGTGATCTGCAGCGGTTGTACGCGTCGATGAACAACACCAAAAAGGGAGAGATCCCGCTCGACGCCGCCCAGTTCTTCGAACACGAGTATCGCCTCGACTATCAGATTCATACCTATCCCAAGCCTGTGCTGTGCTGGGGCCACGGGATCGTCATGGGAGGCGGGATTGGTCTGTTGGCAGGGGCTTCGCACCGGGTCGCCACGCCGCAGACCCGCCTCGCGATGCCTGAGATCTCCCTGGGGCTGTACCCCGATGTTGGCGGCAGTTGGTTCTTGCGCCGCGCTCCGGGAAAGAGTGGCCTGTTTCTCGCCTTGACGGGTGCTTCGATGAATGCGCTCGACGCCAGGTTTGTTGGACTGGTGGATTTCGTGGTAGGTCATGACCAGAAGTCGACGCTGCTGGCGAGCATTGCCGGCTCTCATTGGCTAGATGACCCGGAGGCCAACTCTGCGCAGTTGAGTCATTTCCTCGGTCAGCACGCTTCGAAAGCCGAGCTCAAGGAGTCGCAGATTCGCAAGCACTACGACCTCATCGACGAGACCATCGGGCACGACAGCCTGGCAGACATCGCGCATCGCCTTGAGGCTCTCACGCAGCACGACGATCGCTGGCTTTCCCAGGCGGCAACGACCTTCGTAAAGGGGTCACCGACCTCGGCGGCATTGTCCTTTGCGCTGTGGCGAAGGGTTCTGCATCTGTCCATGGCCGATGTGCTGCGACTTGAGTACCACGTGTCGGTGGCCTGCGCTCGATTTGGCGACTTCGCTGAAGGAATCAGGGCGCTGATCATCGACAAGGATCGTGAACCGCGCTGGCATCCGGCATCGCTCGCCGAAGTAAGCCAGGCACATATCCAGTCATTTATGCAGCCGCCTCACCCCCTGGCGGACCTCGTCTAGGCACATCTTGGAGACCCCCATGAATTCAGACAGCTTGCAGCGGCTTTTCGACAACTGGACCCGCGGATGGCCTCTCCAACCAACATCCGAGCCGGGGGCCGGTCGACTGGCCGATGACCCTCGGTTCAAAGATCCTTCGTGGTCCAAGACGCCCTATGGCCGTTCCTTGCTCAGTTGGTACGAGATGGCTGGCAATGCGTCGCAGCAAATCGTACAACTGGGTGCAGGCCTGCCGCCTCATCAAAAAAACGTCTGGGACTTCTACGTGCAGTACGCAGTCGATGCATTGTCGCCATCGAACTTTCTCCTGACCAATCCGCAGGCCCTGCAGAAGGCCGCGGAGACGAATGGCCAAAGCGTACTCACCGGCGCAGCACGCATGCTCAACGATCTTCAGAGAAACGCGCTACCTGCGTCTACCGATATGGAGGCATTCACTGTCGGCGTCAACCTGGCGACGTCGGCGGGCTCGGTGATCTACCAGAACGAGATTTTTCAGCTGATCCAGTACAAGCCGTTGACAACCAACGTTGCCGCTGTGCCGCTGTTGATGGTGCCGCCATGCGTGAACAAGTTCTACGCGTTCGACTTGAACGAGAAGAAGTCATTCGTAAAGTATCTCCTGGAGCAGGGCCACAACGTGTTCATGATGTCGTGGCGCAATCCGCGACCGGGCACCGACAGTCATGGCTGGGACGACTATGTTTTCGATGGCGTGCACAAGGCCCTCGAGGTGACTTGCGAGATCAGCGCGTCGCCAAAGGCCAACCTGCTGGCGTGGTGTATCGGCGGTGCACTTTCGGTGTCTGCGCTGGCGGTGATGGATCCCGATGAACGGAAGCGCGTTGCATCGGCCACGTTTCTGACCACGCTGGTGGACTACTCCGATCATGGCGATGTCGGCGTGTTTGTCGACGGCCCACAGATCAGCGCCTTTGAACCGCGCGTCCGCATGAAAGGCGTCATGCCTGGACAAGACCTGGCAAAGGCAATGGCGATGTTGCACGCCAAGGACTCGATCTGGAACTTCTACGTCAACAACTACCTGTTGGGTGAGAGCGTCCCGCCGTTCGATGTGCTGTATTGGAACAGTGACACGGCCAACGTGCCGGGGGAGCTCTACCAGTACTACATGGAAAACATGTACATGAAAAACCTGCTGCGTGAGCCCGGCGCGCTGACCTTGCGGGGAAGAAAGGTCGATGTGGGCAGTATCGAGGCGCCCACTTGCTTCGTGTCGGCCACGGAGGACCATATCGTGCCGTGGCAGGCGACCCTTCTGGCCCTGGAGATGTTTTCCGGGCCCACGGAATTCATCCTCACAGAAGGTGGCCACGTGTCCGGTACGGCCATCAATCACCCGGCCACCTCTCGCAAGAGCTACTGGCAAAAGGGCCCTCGGACTATAGATCCCGAAGCTTGGAAGGATGGCGCCAAGAAGCATCCAGGCAGTTGGTGGCCCGCTTGGTGCCAATGGGCCGCGCGCGCCGGCGGCAGAAAGGTGCCGGCTCCAAAGCAACTGGGAAGCAAGACCTGGCAGCCTCTGGAAGAAGCGCCCGGCTCGTATGTGCTCGAGCAGGTCCCCCAGGCCTGACGCCCGATGCTTAGCGACTCACGCGCCTCCGACAGCGGCCAGTTTCCGGATGTGGAGGCTACAGACCACCGCGTTGCCGGGGCGAAGGCGGGTGTGGAAATTCACGTTCGCAACAAAAGGCTGCGGAGCCTCGAAACGCCTGCGCAAGATAAGGTCGTTGTGTTCGTTCACGGGGCCACCTACCCGGGATCAGTTGCGTTCGACCATGCGATGTTTGGTGGCGGATCGTGGATGGACTATCTGGCGCTGCACGGATTCGACTCGTATCTGTTTGATGTTCGCGGCTACGGCCGTTCTTCGCGACCTTCGTTGGAGGCAACAGGGGACGCTGTGCGCCGACCCTATGCTCGTACGCCGGAAGCCTTGGAGGATCTGGGCGCCGTAGTCGACTTTGTCCGGCGGCGTGCAAATGTCGCCAAGGTCAACCTCATTGGGTGGTCATGGGGGACGGCGGTTGGCGGAGGCTTTACCTCGGAACACAGCAACTTCGTGCGCCATCTCGTCATGGTGGCGCCTCTATGGACGATTCACACCTGGCCGGGCGTTGAGATGTCTCGCCTCATGATGTCGTCGCTGCCATGGCCTGCGAATGGACACCCGGACTACTTTGGTCCCTATCGGAGCGTTTCGAAGGCCGAGACCCGGCAGCGGTGGGTGCGCGGACTTGAGCCGGATGTGGCCGAGGAGTTGATGCCTCAGGCCGAGTTTGAGGTTTGGTGGAAGGCGCTGCTCGCGATTCAGGAGGGCCGCGGCTCAGGGCGTGGCTCCGTGGAGGCACCGAATGGCGTGATGGCAGATCTGTTCGAACTGTGGTCTGCAGCGCGCCCCACCTATGTACCTGAACGCATTGCAGTTCCGACCCAGTTGCTCCTCGGGGAATGGGACGTCGATACCCCGTTGAACATGGCGCAGAAGCTGTTCTCGAAATTGGACAGGGCCCCCTACAAGCGGCTTGAGATCTTGGGGCGTGGGACGCACTCCATGCCACTGGAACTCAATCGTGTCGATCTTTACCGTAGAACTCGCGAGTTTCTCGAGGCCCGCTTCATTTAAGCAGGGCGGATGCCCTGTGCCCTTAACGCCCATCAACCCCAACTATTGCTGGTTCACCCTTAGGACTCGCATTGGAGACCATTTTGACGACCATTCAACCCCTCGCAACATTCATCGCCAACACGACGCGGGATGGGATTTGCCGATCAGCAGGCCTTTGGGAGCAAGCGCTGCAATGCGACGAAGATGCATACCAGGTTCAGGATCGCGTGGCTGTGGAACTCGGATGGTTCAAGCCCGGCGAGGTGCAGATCTGGATGTCTAGCGGACCGACTCGCTTCGATCCCCTTAGTCACGCACGTCTTCCTCTGCATACTGTGCGCCCAAGCGGCACCAGTCTGTCCGACCTGACGTTTCGCCGTCCTTACGTGCAGGCGGGGGTCGCGCTTCGCCTCGGCCAGAGCGTCACCTCAGAAATCGCTGCACGCATCACCGAGTCAGATGTGGAATCGCTGGTCAGTTCGATGGCGGTCGCGATTGAAGTCTCGGATTCAAGGTGGTCAGAGCAGTGGGATGCACCCCCTCTTCTCCAACTGGCCGATACGGGATCACACGGGGTCTTGGTGCTCGACGAGTGGCGGCCCTACCAACGTCGCGACTGGGCGAAGCAAACCTGCAAGGTCGAGGTTGGCAAATCCTCGGTTGTCTTCAAGGGCACCTATGGCCTGGAGGATCCAGCTTGGCTCTTGCCCATCTGGCTCCGGCATGCGACTCGGGATGGCCGGACTGTGCCGGCCGGCTCGGCGGTGTTCACTGGCTCCTGGTCGGGCGGCATCGCATGTCCTGCCCTCACGCCAGTGCGAGTCAGCTTTGCGGATCTGGGTCAGGCGAAGTTGAGTTTGGGTTAGAGCGCGAAATCCTACTCGTGGCGCGCTCTGGCACGACCGCTGTGTTCCGATTGGACTTTCATGACCACATCCCTTGATTTGGGCTTCGATCCCAACTGCCTCGATGCCTTCTTGCAGCAGGAGCTTCCGGACCTGGCGGGTCCAATGGTTCTGCAGCGCATTTCGGGCGGCCAGTCGAATCCGACGTTCTTCGTCAGTTACGACAACCGCCGATTGGTGCTGCGAAAGCGGCCAGCCGGGCCAGTGCTGCCATCTGCCCATGCGATTGACCGTGAGCACCGTGTCATGAGCGCGCTGGCTGCGACAGGCGTACCCGTCCCACCGATGGTCCTGTACCACGCGGACGAGGATGTGATCGGCACAGCCTTCTATGTGATGGAACGCGTTGAGGGGAGGGTGTTCGACGACTGCGCCTTGCCTGGCATCGCCCCGGAGGAACGGCGAAGCATGTACTTTGCCATGGCTGATACCCTTTCGGCGCTGCACAGGGTCGACTGGCGAAAGGCCGGGCTAAGTGACTTCGGGCGGCCCCTTAACTACTTCGAACGGCAGATCGATCGCTGGACCCGGCAGTGGAAGAGTTCGAAGACTCGCGACCTGCCAGACGTCGAGCGGTTGATCGAGTGGCTACCTCGACATGTTCCATCCGGAGACTCTACGGCCATCGCGCACGGTGACTTCCGCATCGGCAATCTCATGTTCCATCCAACGGAGCCTCGCGTCGTGGCGGTTCTCGATTGGGAGTTGTCAACGCTGGGCCATCCCCTGGCCGATCTGGCCTACAGCGCCTTGGCATGGCGGCTAAGGCCAGACGAGTACATGGGCATGCGTGGCCTCGATCTTGATGCGCTCGGTATTCCGCACGAACAGGACTACATCGATCGCTACGGTAGCGAATTCGGTCGCGTCGAGCCGTTCCACTTCGCGTTCGCGCTGTTTCGGTTGACCGTGATCTTCGAAGGAATCGCTACGCGTGCGAAGTCGGGAACTGCAACGTCCGAAAACGCGGGCCGAGTGGGGGAACTTAGTGAGGGATTCGCCCGGCGCGCTATTGAAACGCTTGAGATGCCTAAGTAAATCCAGCTCTTTAACATCAGCAAGATTGGAAGAAGATGATCAACAGAACTGCAAACTGTGCGTGCGGACAGCTCAGCATCCTATGCCGCGGAGACCCAACATTCGTCGCGCTGTGTCATTGTCAACACTGTCAACGACGAACCGGCAGCGTGTTCGCTGTCAACGCCGTGTTCCCAAAAAGTGAAACGACTTCGTCGGGGGTTGCGAGCGAATTCACTCGCACCGGCGACAGCGGACGCAGCGTGACCTTCCACTTCTGCCCCAAATGCGGCACGTCGGTATTCTGGGATCTCGAAGCGCGAGCCGATTCCTATGGTGTGGCTGTCGGTGCGTTTGCCGATCCGACATTTGGGCCGCCTGCCAGAGCCGTCTGGGCCGAGAATATGCATGAGTGGGCGGTACCCCAGGCGTCTATTCCAGCGTTCCAAAAAGGGGCCGCTGCTGCCGCGCCTAAGGCCGGCAAACCTGGATAAGCAAATGCGAGCTGCTTACTACGAGCGAACGGGTCGTGCCGATGAGGTGCTCTTAATCGGCGAGCTGCCTGATCCTCAACCTGAACCGGGCGAGGTGCGTGTGCGAATGCAATGGTCGGGCGTCAACCCTTCGGACGTTAAGGCCCGTGCAGGTTCTCGTGGACCGACACCGCCGTTCCCGCGAATAGTGCCGCACAGCGACGGCATGGGGCTGATCGACGCGGTTGGGGAGGGTGTTGACCCGAAGCGTATCGGGGAGCGCGTATGGACCTGGAACGCTGCGTGGGAGCGCGCCAGCGGAACCGCTGCGCAGTACATCGCACTACCCGAGCGGCAGGCAGTTCCGTTGCCGGAAAACGTTCCGGGTGAAGTTGGTGCATGCCTGGGCATACCGGCGTTGACAGCGCTCCACGCGGTGCTCAGCGATGGCGGGGTATCCGGTCAACGCGTGCTCGTTGCTGGAGGGGCAGGGGCCGTGGGCCACTACGCAATACAGTTCGCACGACTGCTTGGGGCCGCGCAAGTCCTCTCGACCGTTAGCAACGAGAGTAAGGAGGCGGTGGCGCGCAACGCGGGTGCGACCGAGGTGATCAACTATCGCAAAGCGAACGTAGCGCAGGCCGTGCTCGACGCCACCTCCGGCGAGGGCGTGGATCGTGTCATCGAGGTCGACATCGCCGCCAATGCAGCACTCGATCTTGAGATCATCCGCCACGAGGGTTTATGGGTCGTGTACGGCAGTGGCTCGCGCGAGTTTTCGCTGCCGTTCTTCCCGTTGATCTCGAAGAACGTCCTGGCGCGCTTTTTCATGGTCTACCGCCTGAGCAGTGCGGACCGTCAGCGCGCAATCTCGCTGTTAACCGACTGGCTGAGGCGTGATCTCTTGAAGCACAGCATCGGTCAGCAGTTCTCACTTGACCAGATCGCAGACGCGCATTCGGCGGTGGAAATGGGAGGAGCGATGGGCAATGTCGTGTTGGCGATTGGTTGAGCCTGTGCGACACAGGGTAAGTTAGAGGCCCTGCATCGAACGGTACCGCCGTCGGCGCGTTCGGCGACTCGAAGTTTGACCCGGCTTTGGCTGGGTCAGTTGGAGGCCTGGCGCGAAGGTGCGGGTCAGGCAGGGTCAGCGCCTGCATTCGAAGAGGGCGGGGCTGCTGTGCTCAGCATCACGACGTTCGGACAAACAAAGCGTGCCGCACTTTGTCGACGAATTGGGCCGGCGCATTCAAAAAGCGTGCGCAAGCGCGAGGGCTTCGCCTCGTGCCTGCGCTTTATCAGGACAATGCCATGGATTTCCAGTTTCCCGACGAGACGCAGCAAATGCAGCGCACGATGCGCCGCTTCGTGGACATCGAGGTACTGCCGCGTCTGTACGATTTCGAGCGCCTCGCTGCCACCGATTCCTACCCGTTGGAGGTGATCGAACCGCTGAAGCAAAAGGCGCGAAAGGCAGGCCTTTGGAACCTGTTCCTCCCGGCTTTGAAGGACGATGAGCCCGGAACGCGCCTGACCAACCTACAGTACGCGCCGCTCGCGGAGATCATTGGTCGCATCCCCTGGGCTTCGGAAGTTTTCAACTGCAGTGCACCGGACACCGGAAACATGGAGTTGCTCCACCTGTTTGCTACGCCCGAGCAGCGAACCGCCTGGCTCCAACCCTTGCGGGATGGGCGAATCCGCTCCTGCTTTGCCATGACGGAGCCGGATGTCGCCTCCTCGGACGCGACCAACATTCAAACCACGATCCGGCGCGATGGAGACTTCTACGTGATAAATGGTCGGAAGTGGTTCGCCACCGGTGCGATGCATCCCAACTGCCGAATTGCGATTGTGATGGGCATCACGAACGAAATGACAGAGGCGCCGCGGCACCAGCGGCATTCGATGGTTATCGTTCCTTTGGACACGCCAGGTCTACAGGTCGTGCGCAACGTACCCATCATGCACCACCACGCGCCTGAGGGGCACTGCGAACTTCTATTCACCGATGTACGCGTGCTGAAAAACCTGCTCGGGAGCGAGAACGAAGGCTTCGCGCTCGCGCAAGCACGGTTGGGGCCCGGGCGCGTGCATCATTGCATGCGCTCGATCGGGCAGTGCGAGTTGGCCATCGAGCTGATGTGCGAGCGAGCGCTCTCGCGTCGTGCCTTTGGCAAGCACTTATCGGAGTTCGCCAACGTGCAGGACTGGATCGCGCACTCGCGGGTGGAGATTGATCAGGCCCGTCTGCTGGTTCTTCAGGCGGCCTGGAAAATGGACACCTTCGGCAACAAGGCAGCGCACATTGACGTATCCGCGATCAAGCTGGTTGCCGCGCAGTTGCAGACCAGGGTCCTCGACCGTGCGATGCAAGTGTTTGGAGCCATGGGACTGACGCCGGACACGCCTCTGTCTTTCCTCTGGTCCTGGGGCCGCGCTATGCGCTTTTTGGACGGTCCGGATGAAGTTCATCTGCGCAGCGTGGCACGCGCGGAATTGGCACGCTCGCGAGAGACCTTGGGCAGCACCGCTCCCTACTACCGCCCGGCAGCATGATGTTGATCCGCCGGCAGGCGAAAGGAATGAAGAGCCCTGATGGAAGGGATGGTAGGGGGAATTTGTGTTGCGCGAGGTCAGAATGTCCGCACAGCTGACCGAAGAGGAGATCGATCGGGAAGCCGCCCTCTATGGCGAGTTGCCAGGGTGCCAGAGCTGTTCGCCCTTTGCATCTCTGGGATGGGAGGCCTTCCCCACAACGGCTTCAGACAAGGATCTAGAGCGACTGGGGTCCCTGCGCGATCCGAACAATGAAGACCCGACGCTTGAAGAATTGCATACCGCGGGTACGTCGCTGTGGTCGCCCCAAGCGCCGATTGCATCGCACTACCACCCTTACAACCGAGCCGAGCTGTGGGCCTGCCGCAACTGCCATAAGCCGTTCTTGCGGTACACCGAGTACGGCGGCTACTACGAGGAGCGACGAATCCGAGAACTTCATGCGGCGCTGATTACGCACGCACGCCCTGGCGGATAGGAGACGCGCCGGGACGAGGATTCTTTCAAAGCAGCCATTGTGACGGACGGGGCGATCGCTCCGTTCCTATCAAGCCGCGTGGTTGTGCACGACGATCGATTGCACGAGAGACTTGCCAAAATCGATCAAGAGATCATTACTTGGTCTTCCGGCCCTGGTGATCTCGTAAAACGTGACCGAAACCGCCGGTGCCCTTAGCGGCTGAATCGCTACTTCGTAGCGTGCCGCGGCTGCCCTCACGAAGTCTGGAAGGATGGCTGAACCCGCCCCGGCTTCAACCATTGCCAAGAGAGTGTGGAGTTGGTTGAAGCTCGTCCCAAACACTGCAGACGCATCGCTTGCGCGCACCTGGCTTTCAACCAGTTGCTGAATCGGATTGTCCGGAGGGAGTCCGAGCAACGTCAGTCCTGAGAGGTCCTTCCACCGCTTTGTCCTCGAAGGTTTTTCTTCGCTAGAGATGAGGATGAGCGAGGAGTCCAGCAGGCGTCTGCGTCTGACAGTACTCGAATTTGTGAGAAAGGCGCCGAAACCTGCGTCAAGCTCGCCGGATTGCACTCGCTCGTAGATCGCAGCCCTGTCCAAGTCTTGGACTTCCACCTGCACCGTGGGATGCAGCTTTGCGAACAGCGCGAATGTCTCAGGGAGGATTGAAGATGCAATCACGGGCGTGGCGCCTACGGCCAATCGACGCTTTTGGGTCGAAGTGATGCGTCCCAATGACAGCACAGCTTCATCAAGTTCCTTCAATACGCGTATGGCGGTCGGCAAGAACTCTTCGCCCTGGGCCGTCGGCGACACATTTCTTGTCGTTCGCTCGAAAAGGCGGCAATTCAGTTGGGCCTCCAACTCCCGGAGCATTGCACTGAGCCCCGGCTGGCTTATGTGCAACTGTTCTGCCGCTCGCGTAAAGCTCCGCGTCCGGGCCGTAGCGACAAACGCTTGCAGTTGACGAACCGAGAAGTTCATGAAACCCACATCGATTAATAAAAGATGTCTATCAGTTCATTCTACTTCGCGCTTTTACTTATCGACGGTCCTGGCGTCAAATGGCGTTTCGCACCACCACGAACAGCATTTCAGGAGACATACATGCCCTCGATCACTCGGCGAGCCTTTGCATCGCTTCTTACGGCTCTGGCCTTTCCGGTATTTGCACAGTCGACCTACCCATCTCGGCCTATCACTATCGTCGTGCCTTTCCCGGCGGGGGGGCCCACCGATGCCAGCGCACGTACGTATGCGAAGGCACTTGCCGAGCGCCTTGGACAGCCCGTAGTGATCGACAACCGTGCGGGCGCCGCCGGTACGGTCGGCAGCGCCTTCGTGGCGCGCGCCTCGGCTGACGGCTATACGTTGCTTTGGGGCGGGACGAGCACGCTCGCCGTGGCGCCTGGTCTTTACAGGAACCTTAAGTACGACGCGCAGTCCTTTGTGCCAATCGGAATGGCGCTTCGTGGTCCTTTGCTGCTAGCCGCTTCGCCCGCATCTGGGCTCGGCACGCTGGCTGAAGTCCGTCAAAAAGCGAAGCAGCAGAATGTCACAGTCGGCACGGCTGGCACGGGCTCGATCGGCCACCTTGCGACCGAGCTCTATTCGGAAGTGGCGCAGGTCAAGCTAACCCATGTTCCGTACCGAGGCGGCAGTCCGGCCATCACGGACGCTATTGGCGGACAGGTCGACCTTGTCTTTGACACTGCGGCCGCGCTTTATCCTTTCGTAAAGTCCGGCAAGCTGCGAGCGATTGCCGTGACGGGCGTCAGACCGTACGCCCCGCTTCCAGACACTCCAACGATGCAAGCGACAGTTGGATCTGGATACGAGGCCTACTCTTGGTTTGGCTTGGTGGCTCCCAGGGACACGCCTGAAGCGGTCCTGCGGAAGCTAAGAACCACGATGTATCAGGTGATCCAGTCAGCGGAGATTCGTGCCCTGCTGAATGAGCAGGGCGTCGAGCCGGGCGTCGCCGACGCCGACGCATTTGGGAAGGTGATCGCCACCGACGCCTCCAAGTGGTCGAAGATCATTCAACGAGCCAATGTGACGGCGGAGTAGAAAATGAGCAAACCCATTCTCATTGCCGGCGCAGGAATCGGCGGCTTGACAGCGGCATTGGCGTTGCTGCGCCAAGGTTTCCAGGTGCAAGTCTTTGAACAGGCCAGCCAGTTGGGGGAAGTGGGCGCAGGCCTCCAGCTGAGCGCCAACGCGACTCGGGCCCTTCATTTGCTCGGCCTTGCGGATGATCTGGCTGCCGTCGCGTCGGAGCCCACAGGCAAGGAGATCAGGTTATGGAGTACGGGGCAGACCTGGAAACTGTTTGATCTGGGCGAATCCTCCGTCGCAGAATACGGATTTCCGTACTACACCATCTACCGTCCAGATCTGCACCGTATGCTTGTCAACGCGGTGCTTGCCTTGGCGCCCGACGCCATCCGGCTCGCATCCAAGTGCGAAAGCTTTGAGCAAGACGTGGCCAGCGGGACCGTCACCGTGCGGATGACCGATGGCACTGTCCACGAGGGCGGTGCGCTCATAGGCGCGGACGGTGTGCATTCGGCGATACGAAAGCAACTCTTCGGCGACGGTGCTGCAACATATTCTGGCTGCATGGCTTGGCGAGGGGTGATACCGATCGAGAAAATCGATCCGACTATCGTGCGGCAAGTTGGCACCAATTGGGTCGGACCAGGCCGTCACGTGATTCACTATCCGCTTCGCGGCGGCAAACTCATGAACTTCGTGGGGATTGTCGAGACCGATCGCTGGGTGTCGGAATCTTGGACCCAACGCGGCACCCACGCTGAGTGTCACGCCGACTTTGAAGGGTGGCATTCTGACGTTCATGCGCTCGTTCGCAACATCGAAGTGCCGTACCGGTGGGCGTTGATGGCGCGACCGCCTCTAAGTACGTGGACCAACAGTCTGGTCGCGCTACTTGGGGATGCCAGTCATCCTACGTTGCCGTTCCTCGCGCAGGGGGCCGGCATGGCGATTGAAGACGGCTTCATTCTGGGGCGGTCGCTGACGGAGGTGGGCGACGTCGCGGATGCGTTGAAGCGTTTCGAGGCTGCGAGGATTGGCCGTACGACCAAGATCGTCGAAAAGTCCACAGAAAATGGTCGGCGCTTTCACAACCCGGAGTTGGCGAGTGCGGCCGGAGCGGCCGAGTATGTAGACAGAGAGTGGAGTCCGGAACGCGTTAAGGAACGCTACAACTGGCTTTTTGAGTACCGGGTCGATGAAGTGACCGTCTAGGCGTGAAGCTGGCTAAACGCGGCGCGCATGGCAGGTGCCGCACCTCCGCGACCGACTCGCTCAGGAGGCGGCGCTTCTGCTGCTGCGTATGCATCTCGGCTTCCATGGCAGCGATCGCTTGACGAGACGACGCAAGCGCCTCGTCGAGCGCGACGCGGGCAAGATCGTCGGCAAGACGATCGAATGGAAGATGTTCGACGGAAGCGTTGTCAACGTCGCACTCACACCGACCGGTAGGGCCACGGTTTCAGGCGTGTACGACGTCGTGGCCAACCTCAATGCTTGCCCAAGCTGTCGTTCGATTCGCGCGCACGTTCTTCTGCATCACGTGCTTGAAAAGGTGCGCTCAAGGCTGGTTACTCGTAAGATTTCCATGCAATACATAGGATGTCCAACGCAATTTGCGCGGTAGGGCACCATAATCCGCGCTTATCGAATGAAAGGGACTTCCCCGTCCCGATTAAGCCGCTGCGTATTGCGGCTGCCGGCAACAAAGTGCCACGATGGGATTGCGAAGTTCCATCAACTCACTCGGAAGGGGAAGTCCATGGCCATTTTGTATGTCGGCATCGATCTCGCCAAGACTGTTTTCGCCGTGCACGGAGTAAATGAAGGCGGTAAGCCTGAGCTTGTGCGTCCCAACGTGGCGCGAGCCAAGTTGATCGAATTGATCGTGTCGCTGCCTCCCTGCGTGATCGGCATGGAAGCGTGCTCCGGCGCGCACCACTGGGCACGCCAGTTCATGGCCCACGGTCACACGGTGCGTCTCATGGCGGCGAAGTTCGTCAGTCCGTATCGCTTGTCTGGCAAGCGTGGCAAGAATGACGCCGCCGACGCGGCGGCGATTTGCGAAGCGGTGCAGCGACCCAACATGAGATTCGTGCCGATCAAGAGCCTTGAGCAGCAATCGCAACTGAGTGTGCATCGCGTGCGCCAGGGATTCATCGAGCAGCGCACAGCGACCATTAACCGGATCCGCGGCCTGCTCAGTGAGTTCGGTGTCGTGCTGCCGCTGAAGGCGTCGACTGTGCGTCGTCAAGCTGCGGCCTGCCTGGAGGATCTGCCCGGGTGGGGCAATACTGTCATCGGTGATCTGCTCAGCGAGTTGATGCGGCTGGACGAGCGGATTGCGCTCTACGATCGGCATATCGCGCAGATCGCTCGCGAAGATGTCCGGGCCAAGCAGCTCATGCACCTGAGCGGCGTTGGCCCCACCACCGCCACCGCACTGCTGGCGATGATCGGAAACGGCCATGAGTTCAAGTGTGGTCGTCAGTTTGCAGCTTGGCTCGGCCTGGTCCCCGGCCAGTACAGCTCGGGCGGGAAAGCACGACTTGGCCACATCACAAAGGCGGGCGATCCTTACATCCGATCGCTGCTGGTCTTGGGTGCGCGAGCAGTACTCAACTCAGCCGCGAACAAAACTGATGTGGTCAGTCGATGGGCCACGGCGTTGGCCGCGCGACGCGGCTACTGGCGAGCGATCGTGGCCATCGCAGCCAAGAATGCGCGCATGGCCTGGGCCGTGCTGTCTCGAGGAGAGCAATTCACCATGCCAGCTTGAGCTGTGGGCGGCCAACTCAAACCGCTCGAAACGAGATTGCATGAACTGACTGAACCGATTCCACCGCCGCTTGACGGCTCGCAGTGATGAAGCAAGGTTGGACCTGCGTGGGGTGTGCCTGAGATTGGGGTGGAGGTGGCGCTTGCCGTCCTCGATTATCGAATGAGGCCCCCGCGTGCGTCTTTCATCAGGGTCCGCAGCCGAGCAGGTGCTGCATCGATGACCGTTTGTAGTCCAGCCAGTCCGCACCTTGTCTTCTTAAACCAAGCTGCCGTTGCCCGGCCCAGATCGGCGCATCGCGGCGTTACGCCCAATTCGCAGTGGCGATCCTTCCCCAACGAGGATCGTCAACGTGGAGCATCGCCTGCATCTTGTCAAAGGCCCAAAATTTGGCCTCGCATTTCCAGGGAAGCCCTTGTAGACCCCAATCGGAGGTTGCTCGGGCCACTTTGGTGGACGATAAAGAGTGGTTACCGATCCCGATCTAGGCATCAGGGAAGTTGGTTTTTCGCGATCCGGCGGCCTGGGTGAAAGGTCGATTCCCGCTTTCGGCCTGTCGTGTCTGTGTCTCAGAGCTGGCCCCAGAAAACTGGACAGCTCGATATGGGTGGAAACTGCTCCTGAAGGCGAGGACCTCGCCTTTGTTGATCGGAGCGAACATGAGCAGAAGACCCCGCCGCACGCACTCAGCGGCATTCAAAGCCAAGGTGGCGCTGGCAGCGGTGCGCGGCGACGAGGCGCTGGCCGAATTGGCGCAGCAGCATGACGTGCACCCTAACCAGATCACCGATTGGAAGAACCAGCTGCTCAGTCGGGCAGCCGATGTCTTCGGCGGCGAGCAGGCAACGCCAGAATCTGCCATCGACCTGGAGGCGCTGCACGCCAAGATCGGTCAATTGGCGCTGGAGAATGATTCTTTGGAAGGCGCGCTCATCAAGGCCGGCATGCTGAGCGCAAAGCGATGATTGATCGAAGCCACGATCTGCCGATCCGGCGCCAGGCCGAGTTGGTGAACATCAGCCGCGGCTCGGCGTACTACGCGCCCAAACCCGTGTGCGATGCGGACCTCAAGTTGATGCGGCGCATCGACGAGCTGCACCTGGAGTTGCCGTTCGCCGGAGCGCGCATGCTGCGCGATCTCCTGCGAGGCGAAGGCGTCGCTGTGGGCCGCAAGCACATGACCACGCTGATGCGGCGCATGGGCATCACAGCGCTCTACAGGAAGCCCAACACCAGCAAGAAGACGCCCGGGCGCACGATCTATCCCTACCTGCTGCGCACGCCTGCGATCACCCGGGCCAACCAGGTCTGGGCAATGGACATCAGCTACATCCCGATGGCCCGAGGCTTCGTCTACCTTGGCGCGGTGATCGACTGGCACAGTCGCCGGGTGTTGGCCTGGCGGGTGTCGATCTCGATGGACACCGAGTTCTGCACCGAGGCCGTCGAAGAGGCCATCACCCGATACGGCACACCCGAGATCTTCAACACTGACCAGGGCAGCCAGTTCACCAGCAGCGCGTTCACTGGCCCTGCTGCACGATCACGGCATCCGAGTCTCGATGGATGGCAAGGGCTGCTGGCGCGACAACGTGTTCATCGAGCGGCTTTGGCGCTCGATCAAATACGAGGAGGTGTACCTTCATGCGTACGAGAGCGTGAGCAAGGCCCGAAGCGGAATCGGGCGCTACGTCGACTTCTACAACACCCGACGTCCGCATTCGAGCCTCGGCGCCCGAACGCCGGACGTGGTGTACTTCCAGACGCTGCCATGGCCTTCGGCCACGGCAGCCTAACCCCGCAGGATCCACTTAAAAGAAGTCGAAATCTATTCAAACCAACGGGGCCAGCTCTCACCGCCGGCGCGGAATTGGAACTGCATCGGTGCGTTTTGGTGCCGAACGGGCCAACAGAATAAATTCATCAGGGCGTCCATTTTGCCTGCCACGCGAACGACTCCGTACATGTTTGAAATAGCTTCAGGGAATCGAGTAGCCCTCGACATGCATAGCCCGTCGCAGTATCGTCCCAAAATTGGTCTATCGATGATCCCATCCTGAACCTCACAAAGGAGGGAAGCGATGAAGGCGCTGTCGAAGCTGTGGCCCGTGGTTTTTGGGCTTGCACTCTGCGTAGCGGGCCAAAGCTATGCCCACTGGGAAGACCAGCCCCCACACCAAATGGCGCGGCTCGGAGAGCTGAAGCTGGAAGGCGGCGGCGTGATCCCGAACCTGAAGATGACCTATGTCACGCACGGGAAGCTCAATGCAGCAAAGGACAATGCCATCCTGTTCCTGCACGGATTCGGCGCCAACCATCACGGAATGGATCATCACATCGGTCCGGGACGTGCCCTGGATACCAACAAATTCTTCATCATCTGCTCCGACGCGCTCGGGGCTACGCAGTTCACCTACGAACATTCGACGAGCCCGACCAACAGTGGATTGAAGATGGCGTTCCCACAGTATGGCGGGCGTGACATGGTGAACGCTCAGTACAAGCTGGTTACCGAAGGCTTGGGCATTTCACACCTGCTCGCGGTGACGGGAATCTCATCCGGCGCGATGTACAGCACTCAGTTTGCGGTGAGCTACCCCGACTTCATCGACGGAATCATCCCGCTCGTCGGCGGCAGCTTCAACACCAGCACGGGCTCCTTCCGTTGGCCCCTCATGGTCTCGATGATGGAGTCCTGTGTCGGCTGGAACGGCGGCAACTACGACGAGAACCCAGCGGCATGCGCTACGCAAGCGCTCTCTGTTCAAACTCTCTACTTCTACAGCCCAGCGTGGTGGGATCAGCACGTCGACACGCCAGAGGCATATCAGCGCTGGCGCGTGACCCTTGGGGCCTACTACCTGGACATTCAGGATGCCCGCGACCTCTACTATATGTACAAGTCGTTTTACAACTCCTGGCTCGGCGACACGCCTGGCTTCAACGGCAATATCGAGGCTGCGCTGGCCTCAATCAAGGCAAAGGCGCTCTACATCTATTCATCGTCGGATCAAATCTTCTCACCGAAAAGCATCGAAGCCGAAGTGGCGCTGATTCCGAAAGCGCGCGCTCTAGCGATCGACTCCATCGCCGGTCACACCATTTGGTGGGACGCGGACCCCCAGGCCACGGTGACAATGAGCCGCGCGATAAAGGCCTTCCTCTCCGAGCTGACTGCGAGCAAGACCGCCGGTCGCTGATACAAGGGCAAGATCATGTCGCCAGCACAAACCCGTCGAGAGTTCCTCGAACATGCGTCCGCTCTAAGCGCTGCTGGATTGCTGGGCTCCCCCCACGGCACAGCCTTCGCTGACGCCGACTCACCTCCGGAGACTCGCACCGTGCGCTTCTGCCATGCGCCATCGATCTGCCTTGCGCCGCAGTATCTCGCCGGAGAACTGTTGCGAGACGAAGGGTTCAGCAACGTCCAGTACCTTGCCCTCGGCACGCGCGCCGGTCCAGAGGCGCTGGCTAGCGGCAAGGTGGACATCACGATGTGGTACACGACCGGCTATCTGCCAGTGATGGACGCTGGCAAGGGGATCGTGCTGCTTGCCGGAGTGCATCTCGGCTGTTGGGAGCTGTTCGGGCACGGCGACATGCGTGGACTGAGCGATTTGAAGGGCAAGACCATCGTCTGCGAGAAGTTCCTGGGCGGCGACCAAATCCTGCTGTCCAGCATGCTTTCCTATGCGGGCTTCAGCCCAACTGATGTGAAATGGCTGGCCCGCCCCGCCGGAAGCGCGATGAATGCGTTCATTGACAAGCAGGCCGACGCATTCTTGGCGTTCCCTCCGGAGCCGCAGGAGTTGCGCGCCAGGAAGGCCGGCCAGGTTCTGCTGGACACCAACGTCGATCGGCCCTGGTCGCAGTACTACTGCTGCATGATTGGCGCAAACCGGGACTACGTTCAGCGCAACCCGGTGGCCACTAAACACGTGCTTCGCGCCATCCTGAAGGCCGTCGAGCTTTGCAAGGCCTCGCCGCAACAGGCGGCCGGATACCTCCGCGACCATGGATACGAAACGCGCTACGACATCGGGGTCCAATCCCTGAAGAAACTGAACTACGACTACCGCTCGGTAAACCCCGAAGACACGCTGCGCTTTCACGCGCTGCGCCTTCGTGACGTCGGCATCATCAAGTCAACGCCACAGAAGCTCATTGCGGATTGCACGGACTGGCGGTTTCTGAACGAGCTGAAGCGGGAACTGAAGGCTTGAAGCATCGACTGGCAAAGGTTTTAGCCGCGCAGCAAGGAATCGACCGCATGAAGAATCAATCGATGCCAAATCGTCGTCACCTACTGAATGCGGCTGTCGGAGTTTCGCTGTCGACGGCGCCGCTACTTGCAAACGCGCTGACCATGAAAGCTGCGCCAGATGGCATCGAGCGCCTCCCCGTTCTCGGGCCGGCACCTCACTTTGCCTTGGACTCCACGAAGGGCACACGCGTCACGCTCGCCGATTTGCGCGGAAAGGTCTTGCTGGTTACTTTTGTATTCACGACCTGCTCCACCAGTTGCCCCATCCTGGTGGCCAAGTTGGCGGAACTTGGGCGAGCCATGGGCGATGAGTTCGGCACTCGCTACGCGTTCGTGGCCATCACCGTGGACCCACTGACCGATACGCCTGCACGCCTGCGAACATACGCAGCTTCGTTGGGCGCCGATATACCAGGCTGGTATTTTCTAACCGGAACCCCAAAGGCCATCGACGCCACGGTGCGGGGCTTTGGTTCATATGCGAAGCCGGCAGACACCGGCGGTGTAGATCATTTGTTCCTGACCTCGCTGGTCGATCGCGCCGGCAGGATGCGGGTGCAATACATGGGTACGAAATTCGACTCCCGCGAAATGCAGAGAGACCTGCAGATGCTGGCCAGCGAGTGAATCGCCGAGAGCGAGCAAGCGCAGCCCAACAAGCAGAGGTACTGTGCAAAAAATTGCACCCCTGCTTCGATGGCTGCCATTGGCCGTGGCTCGTGCGCCAGCCACCGTGCACACAAAGCTGCTGGTCGCATTTCTCACGATCGTAGGACTGTTGATTGCCGTCGGGGCGGTCAGCTTGGCCGAACTCGGGCGACTGAACCAGCGCGCCGAGGACTTCGTCAAGTTGCAGCGCAAGATCGCCGCGTACCGGCAGATTGAGCAAAACACCACCGCGCAGCTGTACAGCGTGGCAACTGCAATGCTGGCGCCCGACCCAGACGTCCTCGATGCGACGCTGCGCCAACTTCACCAGTTCGGCTACGACCTCGATCGATTGAAGTTCGTTGCGCAAGATGAAGTCGAGGTGCTGCAGCGCGTACGCCACGGGTACGACGGATTCACCACCGCGGTGAGTGAAGTGATAGATCTGGTTCGGGCCGGCAAGGTGACGGAGGGTCGGACAGCGCAGATCGAACGGGTAGGTCCCCTTGCGGAGCGGCTTGAGCGCCTGACGAACGAACTCGTGAACAGGGCCGAAGCAGAGATGCTTGCGCGAATCGACGAAAGCCACGACGGTTACGCAGCCTCGCGAAGATGGGTAGTGGCGTTTGCCTTCGGAAGCATCATTCTGGCTTTGGGGCTCGGATACGCAATCTCGCTATCTCTGATCGGCCCGCTGAGGCAGATGGGAGAACGCTTCGACCAACTCGCCGCCGGAGATTTCACAAAACAGGTTCTCGTCCCTAACCGCGACGAGATGGGCGCACTGGCAAGCGATCTGAATCACATGAGCGACGAACTGGGCCGCCTGTACCAGCGGCTAGCAGCCACCGCGGAAGTACTGCAGGTCATCAGCGGGTCGGTCGCCGACGCACAGCCGGTCTTCGACCACATCGCAGCGTCTGGAAGCCGACTGCTTCACACCGACTCATTGACGATCAACCTGGTAGGGTCGGACGGCTTGCTTCACTTGGCGGCATACAGCGGCGATCCGGTGCGGGGAAAAGCGATCGCTGCGCGGTTTCCGATGCGGCTCGATTCAACGTCTACCGCCCTGGCGATAAACGAGCGTCGTGCCGTACATTTCGACAACATCATGACCGATGAGGGCGTCCCGGAGATAACGAGACAAGTCGTCGGGCAATCGGGGCCGCGCTCCTTTGTGGCCACCCCCATGTTCTGGGAAGACAGCGGTATCGGGGCGATTGTCGCCACGCGTGACCCGGCCGACCCATTCTCCGACAAGGAGATCGCATTCCTGAAGACCTTCGCCGACCAGGCGGTTATCGCGATTCAGAATTCTCGCCAGTTTCACGAGATTCAGGACAAGAGTTGGCAACTCGAAGCGGCCAACCGGCACAAATCTGAGTTTTTGGCCGCCATGTCGCACGAGCTGCGCACACCGCTCAATGCAATCATCGGCTTCTCGGAGGTGTTGGCGGAAAAAATGGTAGGCGATGTCAACGACAAGCAACTCGAGTACCTGCGAGACATCCACGGCTCTGGGCACCACCTGCTGAGCCTGATCAACGACATACTCGACCTGTCAAAGATCGAAGCCGGACGCATGGAGCTCGATCTCGTGTGCTTCAACCTCCGGGAGGTGCTCGACAGTGCGGCTATGCTGGTGCGTGAGCGTGCCGCTCGAAATGGCTTGACGCTGTCGCTCGATGCTGCAAAGGGCCCGGAAGAATGGGTGGCCGACCAGCGCAAGATCAAGCAGGTGGTGATCAACCTACTTTCGAACGCAGTCAAGTTCACGCCCGCGGGTGGCAGCGTGACCCTCCGCGCGCGACACCTGAAAGACGCCGACCGCAGCGCTGTCGAGATCGCCGTCATTGACGACGGTGTTGGCATCGAGCCCGACCAACAGGCTCTGGTGTTCGAAGAATTCCGCCAGGCATCGGGCGATCAACTGGTGAAATCCGAAGGCACTGGGCTAGGGCTGACCCTGGCGAAACGCTTCGTCGAAATGCACGGAGGAACCATGCGCCTGGAAAGCGCACCGGGGAAGGGATCGACCTTTGCCTTCACGCTGCCAGAGCGCATCATGGAGAGCACTTGATACCTTGATACACCAGTCGACCCTGCGCCTTGGGTCTGCCGCTCGATTTGAGGACCAGGCTATGTTTGACGCCCCTCAGTCCCGCACTTCCGGCGTCAGCCATTTGTGGACAACTTCGTCGATGCGCTCCCCGTCGATCACGAAGCTTGAAGGCGAGTCGAAGGGCCAGCCACAACGAAAAGGCACTCGCTTAGCGGACGCCCCGTTGTGGTGGTCGCCCCGGACGGCGGCGCACAACGTCGAGCGTTCCCGATTGGAAAGTCGAGCATCTCCTGCCGATCCCTGCCCTCGCAGACGTAGGCGACTGGGGTTGGCAGGAAGATATTGCCAAAGAAGCCAGCCTCATGAAGCGTATAGGCGCGCCTCTCTTCTTCAGTTTCCGACGCGTCGTCAATGCCAGGGTGTTCGCCTCGAACGTTTACGCACGGACTTTCCAGACTTGTTGGTGAGGGCATAGATGCACGCAGAAACCCATCGCTGTTCAGCAACTGTGAGCGGGCGCACCACCCAATCGGGCGCAAGACCGACGCCGCCCTCGAAGGTCAGTCGTTCGTCCCGCAATGCAAGTTCGGCCTGGGTCCCTTCGAAGCGCACAGCGAATCAAGTACTTCAGGAGAGGTCGGCCCTCAGGCCCAGCGAAATAGCTACTTTCGGGGATATTTAGGTGCACGCGGCCTGGGGGAGGCTTCGGCCTTGGCCCCTCCCCGACCCGCGACACCTCACCCGCGGCGGCGCGAGCAGCACGAGCGAGCGACCACCGCGGACCAGCAACGTTCGAAGGTAGGCATTCCCACGCTTGCTGATGCCAAGCAACTGAGTCTTACCGCCGCTCGAGTTTTGGTGCGGCACCCACCCAATCCACGCTGCGAACTGCCGCGCGTTCTTGAAATTTCTTGGGTCGCCGGCGCTGGCTACCAGTGCGCTGGCGGTGATTGTTCCAATACCCGGAATCGTCTCCAGCCGGCGACTCACCTCGCTGCTGCGATGCCACTGCTCGATCTCGCGCTCAAGTTCATGTACTTGACGGTCCAACTCCTTGAGATGCTGCAGCAGACGATCGATCAGCAGCCTGAAGCGTCCCGGCAATTCGTTGTCGCCATCTTCGATCAGCTCGGGCACACGCTCGTAGACGTGGCGAATTCCTTGCGGAATGACGAGTCCGAATTCAACCAGCAGCCCGCGGATCTGGTTGGCCTGGGCGCTGCGTGCGTAGACGAAGCTCTCGCGAGCGGTGTGCAGCGAAAGCACCGACTGTTGCTCGGGCGACTTCGCAGTGACAAAGCGCATGTTGGGTCGTGTGACGGCCTCACAGATGGCCTCGGCATCGAGCGAGTCATTCTTGTTGGTCTTCACATACGGCTTGACGAACTGCGGTGCCCATCATCTCCACGCCATGTCCCAGCGTTGTGAGCTTCGCCGCCCAGTAGTGCGCCCCGCCACAAGCCTCGATGCCGATCTGGCAGGGTTCCAGGCGCGCGAAGAACGGAGCAACCTGATCACGCTTGAGCTGCTTGCGAAGTACCACGATACCCCGCTCGTCGACTCCGTGAACTTGGAACACATTCTTCGCCAAATCCAAACCGATGGTCTCAATCATGAGTTGCCTCCGTCGTGCAAGCGGGCAAGATCGCCCGCTCACACTCTGGCAGCAGGCGGACGTCCATGAAAGGGGGCGTCCATTCCAGTAAGCCTGCGCTGTAGAGAGCTCAGTCCTCATCGCCTTCGGCGGCGCGTTGACCATCCCGGCGATGCTCGCCGCCATGGACAACGCTCGACGCTTCACCGAGATCGTGGACGACTGAGACCCTTCACTCGCGTGCTTCCGTGATCGTCCACGATCACCTTGAAACACCGTCCGCGATCACGCTGAAACCAGCGTCCACGATCGCTGAAATGCGCAGTCGACGATGAACTGGAGCACAACAGGCACGGGCACCGGGAGTTCAAGAGCGCCGCCGTAGCGTGCTGCGAACCAAGCGCCCCAGTAGCGCATCGCCGTATCGTACGAGGTGCGGGTGTTGGGGGACTGGGGACTGCCCTTAACGTAGCAGGGCGCGCACGGACGATTCAGTCAAGCTCGAAAGTTCCTCAGGCGCCAGCGTCGGGATGTCCAGCGGACGGACTTCCGCCAGATCCGCAGCTTCCAATGCTGACGTGGTGGCTGCTTCTCTTGATCGATCCATGTCCACCGCGGCGGCCGGCGCCCGCAATTGAGGACGCAGCCAAGGCGTGACTGGGCGCCGAGGAGCCCGGCAGCTGGGAAGGTTCGACGCGCCGACGAAAAGCCATGACAACGCTCCAGGATCAATCCGCGATGATGGCGCGCTTCGAGTCGCGCTTCAAGGCGCTCGGGCACAGGGGAGGGCGGCTGCGGCTCGGTGGAATAGGTGGGCGATAAAGCGCCCTTATCGGGCTCGATCAATCCAGGGAGCAGGGCGCTTTGCCAGGGATCCAGAGCGCCTTTCAAGTACGCAAGTACGCCACCGTGCGTGCGCGGGCGTGTTGTCAAGGGACATGGTCGATGAAATGGTGAAGGCAGCGCGTCCGTCGCTGAAACTGCGTGCCCCGACGACTTGCATTCCTCCTTTCCGAGGACCCGTCTGACTACAGATCGGCCGGCTTCGTCTCAATGCCCCATTCAGTGCGTGTGCCCGACACTCGGCGCAAGGCGGTCTCCACGCCGGCCGGCAAGTCGTCCGCCTGATGCAATCGAATTGCAGCGAGGCCAACGGAGTTTGCCGAATCGTGAGTCGGCATCGGGCCGCGGGCGTAGTCGACCACACGCGTGCGGCAGACGACAGTCCAGTAGAAGTGCCCGGGTATCGACTCCTCGACGAACAGCGCATAGTCCTTTTTTTTCGTCACTGTCACTTCCACGAAGTAGGGAACGCGCCATTGGGCACGGGATGCCCGCTCGATGCGAAGGGGCGACCGAAATCTCGACTGAACTGGGATACGCGACGCCAGCGAACCTCGCCCCCCGCGTTCGGAAGAGTGACCGGAGCGCGCCACCGCGGGACTTCCGAAAGAAGCCCGCAGCAGTCCGGTCACTCGGAAAGCACGTCGCCGTGTGAAGAGCGCACCTCGCTTGGGGAATTGATCAAGAGTCGGCCGCCTGTAGCCTGTGACTGGATCGGCATGTCGGGCGACAAGTCCATGAGCCACTGGTTTGGTCGGACATGGGTTTCTTGGGCTTGGACCCGTCCAACGGTCTCCAGCCGTTGCTCGGGCGAGTGCAGAACCAACGCATCGACCGATGCGCATCGGCCCCTTTCGTCAGAGCACATCATGGGTGTGCTGCCCGGACCGCACATCGGGTCAGTCTAGATTCATGCCGATCAAGCAGACGTCCGTAGCGATTGGATTTCGTGGATCAGTCCGCTTCGCGAAGTCGCCATGCGGCAGGGGCAATGCCGACGCACTTCTTGAATGCGCGGCTGAAGGCCGCCTCCGACTCGTACCCGACTGCTTCGGCCACCGCGGCGACCTTCCTCGCGCCAGGCTCGGCGAGCAGGAGGGTCGCGAGTTGCATGCGCCAGTGGGTCAGGTACTGCATTGGAGGTTGCCCAACGAAATGCGCAAAGCGTTCGACAAGCACCGAACGTGAGGTGCCGGCCTGGGCCGCGAGATCCTTCAACGTCCAGCGCTTGGCTGGTGCGCCGTGCAGTACCGACAGGGTGCGCGCGACCAGCGGATCGTGCAGACCGGCTAGCCAACCGGTCTGCGCATCGTCCATAGTTTCCAAGTGATGACGAATCACCTCGACGAACATCAGTTCGGCCAGGCGCAGCAGCACCCCGTCGCAGCCGGACGATGGCTCGCGCAACACGCACAGAGCGAAGTCAACCAGGTGACGCATGCGATCATTCGACTGGGTTGCGGGCCGCAAATGGATCATTGCGGGCAACGCGTCGAGCACCGGGTTGCAAGGCCTCAGGTCTCAACCGAGGAAGCCACAGATGAACTGTGTGCCGTCGGCTCCATTGCCACCTTCGCTGACGATCGAAGGCAGTTCGCCGGAAGCCATGCTCCGGAAGAACGCCACAGCCTCCTGGGGGTCATAGGCGGCCTCAGTGCCAGGCGGATCGGCCAGGTAGTAGGCGTCGCCATGCGGAACGACCAGCACGTCGCCCGTTTCGAAGCGCTCGGGAGGCGCATCGCGTAGTCCGGCCCAGCAACCACCATGCGTGACGATGTGGTACGAGATCAAGTGCTGAGAAGCCGGTAGCACGATCCGGCGAAACACTTCGGTCTGCGGCGCCCAGGACATCCATGGGGGATGCGCGTCGACCAGAAACAGCATCGAGCCGGTCAGCCGCACGCACCGCAGCACGTCGGACATGACGTCAGAGCCGGACGCCGCAGCATGCGATCCGGACTTTTGGTCATGGTCCTCGTTCATGGCTGGCTTGATGCTATGGGTGCTGCGTTTCACGGAAGGAGCATGCCATGAGTGCGCGAATCGAAGGGGCCGTGCGGTCTCCGGCCGACGTGTACGACGACCAGTTCGTCCCTGCGCTGTTCAGGCACTGGGGCCCTGTGGTATGTGACGCCGCGAATATCACGGCGGGCCAACGCGTGCTCGACGTCGCGTGTGGCACCGGCGCCCTGACCGTCGCGGTGGCCGAGCGCGTCTCGCCGGGTGGCGCGGCGCTCGGGCTCGATTCGAACCCCGAGATGCTGGCGGTGGCTCAGCGAAAGCATCCGGACATCGAATGGCACCGGGGCTGCGCCGAATCGCTGCCCTTCGCCGACGCGGAATTCGATGCCGTCGTGAGCCAGTTCGGCTTGATGTTCTTCGACGATCGTGTTGCCGCGTTGCGCGAGATGCAGCGCGTGCTTCGGCCGGGCGGCCGCCTTGTCGTGGCGGTTTGCAATGCGCTCGAGCGCTCGCCCGCCTATGCGTCGCTCGCCGTGCTGCTCGAGCGGCTATTCGGCAAGACCGTTGCCGATGCCTTCCGTGCACCATTCGTGCTCGGCGATGCGGCTGCACTTCGCGCACTGTGCGTAGCCGCGGATATCACGGACGCGACTATCGTTCAATGCAATGGCATCGTTCGCTTCGCATCGATCGACCTGCTGGTGTCGACCGAACGCGCCTGCGTGTGGACGCTTGGCGGGCAGCTGGACGCAACCCAGTTCGAGCTTCTGCGGGACGAAGCGCAAGACGCATTGCTGCCATTCGTCGATGCCGGCGGCATGGTTTCGTTCGCAATGCCGGCCTTGTTGATCACCGCGGCGAAAAGGTGAGTTCCTCTGAAGGAGCCCTTAGCCTTTGCAACGAGGTGCTGGCCCAGCACATCGACATCGCTTCGCTCGAGACCCAACTGATGCAGACCGCCATGCAGCGCGCGAGCGGCAATCTCTCGCAGGCCGCGCGCCTGCTGGGCATCACGAGGCCGCAGCTGGCCTATCGGCTGAGAAGGAAGGCGTCTCCGCCTGAGCCAAGGATCGAATGTGCCCGTGCTCGCGGTGGCATGGCAACGTCGACGATGTCGCAGCGTTTCCAGGCGAAGCTGCGCTGCGCGACGACTGCAGCCAAGTTGCCGCCGGCACTATCTCCTGACACCACCAACGGCGCGTCGTGCCGTCCGGTGAGGCGCGTCCGCTGCTCGCTAGCACTGCATCGCCAGCCATCAGTCTTAGACCGCGGCGGGATACGGGTGTTCGGGCGCGAGCCGATAGTCCATGACCCTCACGCGCGCCCCTTTGAACCTTTTGATCCACCAGGATATAATCTCATCAAATAGATCAACTGGAGTGGTAACCCATGGGCAAAGCCGCTTCCGCCACGCTGCAGGGAGATCTGCTCTCTGTGCAGCCCTACCGCGACGATCGGGACCACGGTCCCGGTCGCACCTTCTTGTTGGAGGTGAAGGACGCCGCCCTCTCCAGCGTACTGATGTCTTCGCTTTCGATGCTCGACCGACTGCTGGTCGAAAAGATGGCAGCCGCGCGCGAACGCCACATGGAGGAGGTAGTCGACTTCATGACGGAGCGCATGCTGGTGCCCAGCACCGTCGAGATGGATATGGCCCAGCGGCTCGCCACGCGGCACGCGCGCGTCCTTAACGAGTTTGGCTACCTCACGGCCGAGCAACTGGCCGATGCCAACCGATCACAAGCGGGCTACCGCGCGGCGCTGGCCGCCAACTGGCGCAAGCGCCGACAGATTTTTGCGGTGCCGCATCCCGAGAAGGCAGCGCGCGAGCGCGACGTTTATCCGGCCTTCCAATTTGAGGAGCACAAGCCGATCAAGGCGGTGCATGACGTGCTCGAAGCCTTCGGCGCACACAAGGCGCCATGGAAGGTGGCACTGTGGTTCACGTCGAACAATGGCTGGCTGCCTGGCAGCGCGAGGCCCGTCGATCTGCTGACCACAGACTCGCAGGCTGTCATCGCAGCCGCCAAGCGCGACGCCCAAGGAAGCGCGGCTTGAGTTGCCGCGCACCGATCCCTCCGCTGGATGCCCTGTTCGATCGCTGGCCCGCAGGCGAGGGGATCCACGTCATCCACGACACTGCGTTTGCGCCAGAAAGCTTCAATCCCGGTGCAGACGCGGCGGGGCTGCTGCACAAACCGACACGCTTCGCGCCGATCCGTGACGTCAAGGGCAGGGTAGTGCCCTATCTGTACGGCGGCGCAACGCTGGACTGTGCCATTTTCGAGACCGTATTTCATGACGTACCGGTCGATGCAGCAGACAAGTTCGTGGATCTGGACTTCTTTGCGCAGCGGGGCCATGGCGAGGTCGTGCCAAGTCGCGATCTGAGGCTCGTGGATCTGACAAGCGAAGGCCCGCACAGATTGAAGGTTCCGAAGGACGAGCTCATCACCAGCCCGGCCCGCGACTATCTCGCGACCGCCAAGTGGGCTGAGGCACTACACCATCAATTCCGAGACGCGGACGGAGTGGTGTGGATGTCGCGCCAGCGCGACCGCGATCGTTCGGTCATGCTGTTCGGCGACCGCGCCAAAGGAGTTCTGACCGGGACCCGCATGGGTGGACCGCTCGCCCGCAACGACGCCCTGCGGCAGACGATCCTGGCTGCGGCCTTGCGCGCCGGCATCGACGCAGCCTGACGACGGCGCGGCGCGGATTTTCGATTCGCCGGCACCCATCCAGCCAATGTCTGGCTCGTATCGGCGCCAGCACATGGGCAGGCCGGGATTTGCGGGCCTCGCTGGGGGCAAGGGCCGCTCAGACGCGCATTCCCTCGACAACCCCCGCTTATCGCAGCCAAATGCCGCCCACAGCGCGAACCTGCACGTGGAAGGCTTCGCGTTGAGTCGAGCGTCGATCGCAAGCCGGGCCGCTCCCTTCCCCGACTCCTCATGCCGTGACTCGAGTTTGCTCGCGGGCGCCGGTCTTTGTCCCGATCCGGACATTGAGGCCCAGGTCTTTCTGGGAAGCGATGCGACCGCATGCCATGGGGTCGGGCGGCTAAGTGAACTTCATGGTGGAAGCCGACGAGGACCGCGTGCGCGCCTCCTACGGCGAAGCCAAGTACCAGCGCCTCGCACGCATCAAGGCTGAATACGACCCAGGCAACGTCTTCAATCTCAACGTCAATATCAAACCGGCGCAGCAGTCCGCCTGACCTTCGGTTGAAAATCCCTTGGTCAGCCCGGGCGTTGGTGTGGACCGGAGCTTGTTTTACCTCAATACATGACGACTGGCCTTCGCCGAAGCCAGGAGTCGTCGACAAGCTGATCCAGCATGAAGGCCGCCACATCGGCGCGGGCGATCCGCCCCATTCCTCGGATGGAGCCGTCGTCGGCGGCGCGATAGGCCCCACGCGCCGGCCCATCCGTGAGCAGGCCGACGCGCACAACGGCCCATTCGAGATCCGCCGCGGACAGTACCTGTTCCATGGCTTCCTTGTCGGCGACTTCGCTGCGCAAGACGAGGCCGAAGAGAAGTGCTCGGGCCAGCCAGCCAACGTGAGGGCGAGTATCGCCCGCTCCGAACGTCGAGATGGCGACAACGCGGCCCACGCCAAGCTTTGCCATTGATTGCGCGATGACTTGCATCGCGCTCGAACACACCTGCTCGTGACGTCGCCACGGACGTCCTCCAAGCGCACAAAGCACGGCATCATGGGCGGCAACGGCGCGCTCCACTGCAATGGCGTCCCGGGTGTCGCCGGCCACGACCGTGAGTCGCGGTCGCGCTTCGATCGCACCAGGGTGCCGAGTGAATGCCGTCACGTCATGCCGAGCTGCCAGCGCCTGGGCCACGAGTTGCCGGCCGGTACCACCGGTGGGCCCGAAGACAATGATTCTCATGGCTGCACCGCCTTTTCGATTCGGACACGATCGGGGAAGTGTGCGGCCATTGATTGCGCCCCTGCGGTCTACCGTTCAAGTTAAGGCGGACAACCGCGACGCCGGCCTGCAGGGGCGTCCTGCAAATTGGATCGGCGTCACCAGAAGAATGCTCTCCTCAAAGCGGACGCCATTGAGCGAAGTATCCCTGGATCCGCGCCCTTCGCCGTGGGCGGCACACGAGCCAGTCGACGGGAAAGTGCAGGGCGCTAGCGGGAGAGCCGCCGATAGGCGCTGTAGTGCCGGATGGCGCGCTGCGGGTGGCCAAGTTCGTCGTGAAGCCTGCCGGCGTTGAAGTGCGCATCGGCGAGGTCGGGATCCAGTTGCAATGCGAGGTCATAGCTCTCGAGCGCCTCGCCGAATCAGTTCAAGTCCTCGAGCGCCACCGCGCGATTGAAGTAGAGAAGCGGCTCATCGGGCCGCTGCGCGATGCCCCTTGTGAACAGGCGCACGGCGTCGTCGCAGTGGCCGCCCTCGCAAAGGAGCGCCCCGAGATTGAGGTGGGCGTTCGTGAAGTCCGGGGCCACGGTGATCGCTTGTCCATAGGCGCGTTGGGCGGCGGCACCGTCGATGCCTTCGAGGGCCTCGGCGTGCGCAAACAGTTCGGCCGCGGAGACGGCGGGTTCCGGCGCTGCCGGGCGCGGGGAGGTGGCCAGATGTCGAGCGGCGGCGGGGGTCCGCGGCCCAGCCTCGGCGCCCACGTCGAAGTCCATCAACAGCTGGCCGGTGTCGGCCGCCCCTTGGGCGTCCCGCGTCCGGACCACGATGTCCTCGCGCACCGCAGTGATCCGAAGCCCCGACAAGGGCGAGTCGGCCGGCAGTTCGTCCTTGAGGCGGCGCAGCGACCACAGGATCTTGGCGGTCGGGATGCTGGCCGCCCGCAACGCATGAGCGGTGCGCAGCAGCACGACATCCTGGAACGAAAACAGGTAGGCCCGGCGTGCCCCTCTCCGGAACTTCACGAAGCCCATGTCGACCAGGCGAACGATCGCGCTTCGGGAGAGGCCAAGTATCTCCTGAACGCTTCGAAGCGTGTGCGACTGCAGAGTGACCTCCCGCCGGGGCCCCTACTTTCGTGCCCGAGTGCGAGCGGGCGCAGCCGCAGGCTCCTCGGCCTTCGGCGCTCGCCGCACGCCCTTGCGCTGGGTGCCCAGCGCGGACACGTTGTCGGCAGCGACGGGCTTGGCCGCGGCCGGCGCCTTCGCGGTCGTGGAGGCGGGCTTTCGCTTCAGGCTGGCCATGAGCGCCGCGGTCAGGTCGATCACCAGTCCACCTGGTTCCTCGCCGGCGTGGGGGCCTCCACCACTTCCTTGCCTGCGATCTTGGCGTCGATGGCGGCCAGGATGCGCTTCTTTTCTTCGTCCTCGAACATCGTCGGGTCATAGGTGTCCTGCGAGATCTGGTCGATCAGTGGGAGCGCCAGCTTCAGCTCCGCTGACGTGGGCTCGGTGAGTTCTATGTCGAGGTCCGCGAGCGACCGGACCTCGTTCGCATAGAGCAACTGTTGCAGCACGAGCCCGTCTTCGGCTGCACGAACCTGAACGACGTACTGCTTGCCTTTCCACGCCCACTTGGCCAGCGCGCACCGCCCGCTCTCGCGCATCGACGCCCGCAGCAGGCTATAGGGCTTGCCGCCGCGCTTATCGGGCGCGAGGAAGTAGGCCTTGTCGTAGTAGATCGGGTTGACCTCCTTCTCGGGAATGAACGCCACGATGTCGATCACGTGGCTCGAGCCTTCTTCGAGGGCTTTGAGCCCCTCAGGCTGGAAGAGGACGTACTGGTCCTTCTCGAACTCGTAGCCCTTGATCATCTCGCCGCGGGGCACCACGGTCTTCATGTCCTGCTCGGGCACATACTGCTGTTTCACGCGGCTGCCGTCCTTTGCGAGCAGGTTGAATCGGATGGCGTCCGACGACTCGGTGGCCGAGTACAGCTTCACCGGGATAGAGACCAGCCCGAAGCTCAGCGATAGCGATGCGATGGAACGTGCAGCCCTGTTTTCCCCCATGTCGTTGCGGCGCGATCCGGCCGCTCAACGAACTTGCCATATTCGGTCGGGTAACGGAAGAGGCGTGCAGCTCTTATTGGGGGTGCGCTATCCCGTGCCGCCCGACCCAAGGCCCGGCCCGTTGTGGCCCTGCTCGAATGGTACGCATCGCCATATGGACGCGCCAATGAGAAGTAGCGTGTCGTAGTCCGCGTTTTCGAGCGTTGGGCGCAGCCTGTCTAGCAACTCAGCCAGGCACGAAATCGCGTCCCTGAATGGGAGCGCGCGACCTTCACTTGCCAGTCGGGCCATGCGCTCAACCAATTCGTGTCGAGCCATCTCAGAATGAAGCTAGTGGGGCACAGCACAGAACAGGTGTCGACGCGTCTTGGAAGCTTGTGCGCTCACGACTTCCGACCGACCCAACAGAGCGGCGGGTCGCGGCGACGATGTCGCTGACGATAGCCCGCGCTGTCGCAGACCTTCGGCCGAACCGCGTTGTACATCGGTCCGGGACAGGATTGGGCCCCTGCGGATTCGTAGCAAACGGAGCGATGCTCGCCGCTTTCGATACCCGCGCCCCGTGCGGCGATCCCACCAACTGCTGAGCTCGGGCCCGCATCAGCTGATGCCGCGGCGAAGGGCGCGCCGGCCGACGCGGCCATGATGGCAGCCGCCTTGAGGAAGGCAGAACGATCGAGTTCATTGATACTCCCGGCAAAGGACGAGAACCGCCCCTGCTCCACACAACGCGCGAGCCGGAACCGAGGCTCACGTCTGCTTTGTGAAGATGATTGCCAAACGTCTCAGCTAGGGAAATGCTGATCAATAGGTGGCGGTGGGCACGGCCCGTGCATGCGTGAAGACACTGCAATTCACGGCACCGCCGAGATGAACCAACGCAGCTTTGCCAGCGCCGAGGACCCGATGAAGATGAAGCGCACGCGGCGCGAGAAGTTCTTGGCCGACATATAGCTGGTCGTACCGTGGTCTCGTCTGACGATCGAGCCGCTGTACCCTAAGAGCGGGCTTGTCGGCCGACAGCCCATCGGCGTTCCTCGGATGCTGCGGATGTCTGTTCGAGGAGATCAACGCCCATCTTGCCGAGCAAGGGCTTCTGATGCGCGCGGGCACCATCGTGGACGCGACCATCATCGCGGCGCCGAGTTCGGACCAAGAACGAGGGCAACGCGCGCGATCAAGAGATGCACCAGACCAGGAAGGGATCAGTGGCACTTCTGGATGAAGGCGCACATTGGAGTTGATGCCGAGTCTGGCCTCGTGCACTCGGTTGTCGCGACGGTCGTCAACGCCATGGTCACGCCCGATGGCTTTGCCGAGCGTGAGGCGGCCAAGGTCGCGATCAGGGACGCACGTCAAGCCACCGCGAGTGCGGAGACCGAGGTCACGCTTGGCGCGGACAAAGGTTATGACGCCGCCGAGTTCATCGAGGAGTCGCATCGCATGAAGGTCACGCCGCACGTGGCATAGAACAAGTCGGGGCGTCGCTCGGCGGTGGCCGACGAGATCTCGCAGCGCAAGCGCAAGCTCATCGAGCTAGGCTTCGGCTGGGGCCAAGTCGGCCCCATCCGCCAGGTGATGGTGCGCGGCATCAAGAAGGTCGACCAGTCGTTCGTGCTGACGATGGCTGCCTACAACCTCGTGCGCATGCGGACCTTGGCAGAAGTCCGGCCGTTGGCCGCGTAGAGGGTCGGAGAGAGCGGAAAACGCGCTTTCGAAGCGGGAAAACGGCGACAGCAGCGAGTCTGGAGCGTCGAAATCCCGCAACCGTCCGCTTCAGGACGCCGGATGACTGTAGCGCGCTTGGTGCTTCAGTAGTCTACTAGGCCGCATGAGTTAGCTAAACAAATGCCGGCTCCGCGTCTGGCAGCTGCTTAGTGTCCGTCTGTTGCGCGAGTGAAGCGACGGGGGTGTCAACGTCCGCGCCTCCTGCCTTGACCGCTGCAACCACGCTTTCAGGGTCTGCGTAATGCACCATGTGGCCCGCGCCCGGAACTACGACTAGTTTGCTCTGCGGCACATCACGATGAAGTCGCCTTGAATGCGCATCGACATCGACGACCTTGTCGGCGGCACCGGCGATGATAGTGACTGGAAGCTCAAGCTGCTTGTACCGCGCGCTGCTGGCAGTGGCCGCAGGGATCATGAAAGCCGCGTCTTCGGCATTGGCACGGAGCTGAACCGGCCGCAGCAGCATTTCACGCGAAAGTATTGGGAAGAAACTTGCCGGCACCTTGCCAGGCGAGAACATAACCTCCACCGAGCGCGTCAATAGCGCTCGAGCTGAGAGGGCGGTCACTGTGTACCGCATCACGTCACCAAGCACCGGAATGGCCACTGGGGTCGTTAGGAGTGCATCGATTCGGACAGTCGGATAGTAGTAGCCGCCCAAAAGCACAAGGCTTCCAACGTCTGTCGGGTTGTCCAATGCCATTGCAAGCGCGATGAGCGTTCCCATCGAGTGACCAACAACGATGGGGCGCTCAACCCCAAGTGTCTTAAGAGCAGATTGAAGCACTGATGCTTGCGCGGTCGGCGTCCAAAGGCGGTCGCGCGGACGGGTGCTATAGCCGAAGCCCGGCCGGTCGATTGCGATCACGCGGTGATCCAGTGCCAGCTTCTCGATCAGACCGCTGGCTTCAAAATCCGCCAGCGAGACCGCATTGCCATGGATCAACAGGACCGGCGGTCCATGTCCGCGCTCAACGTAATGAAGCCGGGCGCCGTCCACGTCAATGATCTGCCCGGACGGCGGGTGCTTCCGTTCAGCGCGACGTGCCTGGACCTCGACCCAGGTAGCCGTCGCAGCAGCGGCGAGGGCGGCACCGCAGAGAATGCCGGCTCGAGAAGTGGTAAGGGTTTTGAACTGTGACAGACTCATGATGATCCAGTGCTGGAGGTGGAAGCGCGACGAGCGCGCTGAAGCTTTAGACCTTGGATTGCGCCACGGAGTACCCGCGTGGGGGGCAACTGTCCTTACATGTAGGTCTATGCCTTCCCTCCGCACTGCGACCACGTGTCGAGTGCACCGTCCCGTTAGGTCGTCGTCGCTCGTGCGAATGGCCGTCGACGTCCGCTACGGCCCTGCTTCGATGCGGCTGCGGGGTCACTGGCGAGTCTGGTGGAGCGACGCCACGTCGGCCGAACCACTGCGATCAGTTCGTCAGAGGTATTGTTTCCCTCGACAAGATCCGTATCCATGACGCCCAAATGCGTCCGACTGAACGTGTAACCCCGGAGAGTCGAGGCTAGGGCGGGCGGGCTCGCGGCCACGATGCTCCGATGTACGGATTGAAAGTCAGAGCTGTCAGTCGCCTTGAATGGAGGCTTTCGCCCGCTTTATCCGATCCGCCAAGCGCTGCGCGCGTGTCGGCGGCGTGCAATTGTTAAGGCGTCAAGGATCCAAAGGCCTCCGACTAGCAGAGCCAAGGCTGAGAGGATTAATGCTTCGGTGGTCATACTTCGTCCAAGGTTGCCTAGGCGAGATCTGCACACCTTCGGTGCGGCAGGACGGGCCCGCGGGTCGGCATTCGCTCACGCAAAGGGTGTGCCATGTCATTCGATGTTGGATCGGTCACACATGCACCGGACACGCCGATCACCCCGGAGAACCTCCTTCTTGTGCAGGGCTCTCAGGGATTTCACTGGTGCTGGGCTTCGCTCCGCGTCGCGCGGCGGATAAGCCGAAGCGCCTCGCGGGGCTCACCCCAAGATCGGCTGTGACCCCTTCGGTAGCCTGAGTTCGAAAACTGTCAGACCACCCTGGCTTTCACATCTAATCTCACCGCCGTGGGCACGTGCGATCTGGTCGACGATGAACAACCCTAGCCCTAGGTTCGTTCGACTGCTCGCACTGCCCGCATGCGAACCACGCTGAAGCGGTTGAAACAATCGCGCTATTTCCGCGGCCGGAATTTCTGGCCCTGCGTTCGAAACGCTCAGCAAAACGCATCCCTGGGACTCTGACAGCGCGACAGCTATAGCTTCATCTTTGGCACCGTAGGCAGTAGCGTTGGCCACCAAGTTGCCCAAGGCTTCGCGGATCCTTGAGGCGTCGAATTCCCCGTTAACGTCACCGCTACAAGAGAGGGTAACCACAGCGCGGGGAAGGGCAGCCTTCAGAAGCTCAAGTTCCGCAGCGCATTCAACCGCGAGGTCGGCCTCTTTTCGGTGAATGGGAATGCCACTCCCAAGTACCGACCTGTTGTATTCGAGGAGCGTGTCCAGAAGCGATGCCATGCGCCGCCCACTCCGAATCAGTACACCCAGCGGTGCGGAGATCTTCGGGTCGTTCGCAAGCTGCGTGATCAGTTCGGAGGTCAGGAGGATCGCGTTAAGCGGCCCCCGAAGGTCATGCCCAAGCACACCAAGGAAGATGTTCCGAAGCTGGTCCATTTCTTCCGAGAAATATTCGACAGATTCAGCTATCGCCTGATCGATAGCTTCGTTGAACCGGATGACCTCCGCAATCGACGATGTGTGCGGATGAGAGTCAGCCCAGAGCCTCAGAACGCTGGCGCGGAGAGCGCGATACTCCGCAACCAGCTGTGCGACATGCAGGCCCCCCTTCGCGCGGAGCCTCCCATGCGTCTCTGCTGCGGTGGCTGGAGTTCCAAGAGTTCCATCCTTGCCGCCACCGAGGGATTTCGCACGCGATTCGGCTTGGGACTGCTCCTGGTTCATGTCGAGAACGATGGCATCCAGAATCTTGGGAATGTGGTCTCGCAACGTCTCCTCTGTTTGTTGTGCCAAAGGGGCTAGCGAGCGCGCATAGACAACGGCCTCCGCGACGATGGCGGCGCTGTTCGCTGAGATGAATTCCGAAAGCCCCATGGCCGCTCCTCAAGAATTGATCGTTGCCGAAAGTGAGAAGCTTACCCTCAGGCGGTCGCTGCTGACACCTCTCGTGCACGGCTGTGCGCGCCCCAACGTACTCTGCATCACGCGTGGCGATGTGAGACTCCTTACCGGCCAAGTAGCTAGCCTTTCGGTTTTACAAGCTGGCCGGGATCATGCACCGCTGCAAGCCACCCAAACCGTCCAGATATTCCACCCGCGCCAAAAAGAGCTCGGGCCCCCTTCGATTAACCACGCACGCGAATAGGCAGCCCCTGTACTGAAAACTTTCTCCGAGCGACTCAACGACCGGCCCTCGTCCCTCGTCGTCGACATAGGCGCGCAAGGCGAGGCTCGGAAGCGGCTATCTGAGGTGCGAATTCTGCGCCGGGCTCGCAGTCCGAATTTCACCGGGGATCTGACGGAGTGCACGCGGCCACCTGAGATGGGAACGACTCTTCGTTCAACGCTTGGACGATTTCGATGGTCCAATCCGCGGAGGGTCGGACATACAGCGCGCTGTCCAGAATGAAGTCCGCCTGCGCTTCCTTCGCAAGCCCCTCGACGGCAACGCGAACCCTACGGAACAGTTCGTCGTAGCACTCGATTCCGCGGCGGGACCTCTCAGCATCCAGCAACTTGCGATCGATCATTAGCCGTTGCTCCGCTTCCGTTAACCGGAGCACGGCTGATTCCAACGAGGCTGGCGACAATTGCCCCTCCTCAAGGCTAGACCGCACGACAGCCAGTTCTTCAGTGCGCCGGCGAAGGGAAGCCTCGCGCTCGACGAACTGGTCGGCAAGGGCTCGCTGAGCCAGACTTCCCACCCACGATTCACTGAAGACGCGCTCTACATCCACGACGCCTGGGCCGCTCGCCTTCGAATGAGCCCCTAACAGCAGAAGTAGTACGGCCACCAAGCAACGCCGCCCACCCGACAAAATAGCCAGCCGCCCAAATAAAACCATAAAGCGGAAAAAGCGCTGACCACCGGACAACATTGGGTGAGGGCTCAAGGTTGCTGATCTCCTGTGAGTCGACTTCGACGTGATCCCTCCCGCGTCGCCGCCTTCTCCGAAGCATTTCATTGTGTTGTTCAAATTCCGAATAGTCTTACGCTCCTCTCCCGCCGGACCTGATTGACGGCAAGTTTGTGACATCAGCGGCTTGGGAGGCATGGCTAGAATGCATCGGTGCTCGCAGATCTCAAGGCCTGAAGCGCACGCCCGAGCGGGCCGTCGAAGCGCAAATGGCGCCAACTGGCACGACCGCTACGTGAGGCCTCGATTGCTAGGCTGATGACTGCTACTTCTTGTCAGCCGCCTGCACGTTGATTGCTGCTTCGGCCAACTCGCTCATCAACTCATCGCCACGGGCGATCTCGGCGACCGCGGTGTCGAGCGCTTTCTTGTCTTCCGAGCGCTTCAGGGCCCCCGCAAAGGCGGCGACTGTACCGAAGCCCGTGATGCCGTAGTGCGTCATGCGCTGATACTGCGCAATGATCGCGGCATCGAGGACCGGTCCCTTCACGGGCGCATCGTCGATCGTGTGTTTGGTCGCTTCCTCGACCAACCCTTGCATGCCTTTGCAGTGCTCTTTCTTGACCTTCTGGTCGAGGCCTTCAATCAGTCCCGTGAGCACCTCAGTGTGCTTGGCGATGCCCTCCTGAGAATTTGACAGGATCGTTTTGAGCTTCTGATGAGTGGCCTTCGGTGCAATCTTTTTGAGCACCTTTGCCATTTGGTCGTTCGCCGACCAAAGATCCTTGAGCTCGTCTGCGTACAGTTCTTCAAGGCTTGAAATATTGGACATGGCAGCTTCCTTTCGCGAACAGGGAGATCAGTCTGCGCCGTCCGCGTGCGGCCCGTGTAGGCGAAGACGAGCACGCTGGTGCAGTCCGTGTCCGGCGCTGCGATGTTCCTGCGCAGGGGCCACCGGCAGGCGGCCGACGCACCTCGGCTTATCGTTTGTCGCGCTCTGCCTCTTCTGGCCGCTCGCGATCTTGGTACGGTGAGCTTCCCTGGTTGCTCGAGGCTCCGACGCCAGCGTCGCCAGGTCGCACCGGTCGACGCGCGGGTGCGGGTTCAGGTTCGCCCCCGTCCGGGGCTACTCCGCTTTCGGCATCTGTCTTGGCGAACTGCTTCATCGCGTTCTCCGCCGGAGTTGGTTGCCGCTCGGGGGTGGGGTTAGCGGGGGCTTTCATGAGGCGTCGTCCTCCGTGTTGCGGGAAGGCGTCAGGTCTTCCGTCACGCCAAACGCGGCGGATTCGTCCTTTTTAGTGCTCGCGACGGTTCTTTTTGCCGGCATGTGCTCTGTGGGCGCTGGGCCGGATGCGGATTCGCCGGCGCCGGTCTTCGTTCCGCTGAATTTCTCGCCAGCACCGATGTTGTCGACCCCTCCGCTGGTCGTGGGGCGGGTGCCATCTCCTGTTCCTGCGATTGGTGTGTTGCTCATGGGGTCCTTCCGAAAAAGAGCATCACCCTCAGCCGTGCATTCGCAGCGCCATGTAGGATAAGCGCGCTTCCGAGAAGGCTGAATTCGGACAGGGACGGATGCCTACAACCGCCAACGCTTCTCGACAGCAACGACGCGCATGCACGCAGCTGGGTGGAGGTGCTCGAGCGCCATGGCCACGCATGCGCCTATGCCGTTCGCCCGCTGTTTGTCAAGGGCGGTACAAGGTGCTTCCGGAGCTCATCGGCATTGGACCCGGCGACCAGGCATATGCCCAGATCACCGCTGAGCGCACATCGCACTTGCTGGCGCGCTACCTGCCAGGGCTGAGCTGAGCCCAACGCCTGGGGCGCGATCCTTGCTGAAACGGATGCTTGCGAACGGGCTGGTCCTAGTCGTTGCGACCTCGGCAGGCGACGAGTTGAGCGCCTTGCTCACAAACAGGCGGGCCTTGCAGACCTGATCGAGGTCGCCGCCACTTCCGACGACGACCATGTCTGACAGACCAGCTCAGGGGCAAGGAAAAAAAGCGGACAGAGGCCGCGCTCGCTTCAGGGCCGTCAAGCCGAGTCAGAAGAAGTAGCCGGCCGAGCGAGTCGCAGCCGAACCATCAGATCTTCCGTAGTCTCATCAGCTTGCCGGAGCTGGCGCACGCGGTCATTGATGACGCTCAGCAATTCGTGCTCGCCGCAGACCAACGCGGCGCCGGAGCCTGGCCCGCCATCTGTCATTTCGCCAGGGAAGGACAAGCTCCAGTAGGGCCACCCAACAAGCATCACTTCGATGTTGTAGACGTCGGCCAAGGCAAACGCTGGGATGGCCACCGATTCGAGGAACTTGTGGTCGGGTGAGGCAATGGGCACGTGACGGTGCGCTTCGACGGTGAAGGCGAAGCGCACTGGCATGTCGAGTTCCAAGGTCCCGGCCCGAACCAGTGCCGTGAGAGTGGTCGGCGCGCTGCCGGTCCAAGCGGCTGCTTCATTGCCCAAGAATGCGAATGCGTCACCGGACTCGCAGATTACAAAAAGCCGTTCACAAGGGCCTGGAGATCGCGCATAAGCGCGGAGCAACTCGCCCATGACAGGGCGTCGCCACTGGTCGGCGTAAAGACGATGGGGTTCGTAGCCGAACCGGTGCAACGCCATATGACAAGCGTCCTCGGGTGACACCTCGGCATTGACCCCTGCGAGCCCTTTTAAGGCCTCAATGCACTGCCAAAGCATCCGACTGACCTCGGTCAGGGGCTGCCCGGTGATTGCGGCCAACGCCGCGGGGATCGGCTGCACGGCGCCGGCCCGGTCGCGAATGATGGGGCTGAGGGCGCGTGTGGACGTCGTGGTCATGCAGAATTCCTTGGTCTGAAGATCCGATTGACCGTTCTACCCGGTTGAGCGTCGCGAAGCGGCTGCCCGGTTTCGCTTCGCGCACGTAGGACTGCGCCACTCGAATGGTGTCGTCTTCGATCCACTGGGCATCGAACGCGATGATGCTGTCGATGGACCGTCCGTCCACGGCGTCGAGGCTTGGATCGAAGGGGAGGGCGAGCGTCTGCCGGGCGCGCTCCTTCGTCTTGAAAATGTCGACGTTGTACGCTCGGCCTTCGCACGCTGGGCGGCGTCGCCGAAGTGCTGAAGCCACTTGCAGGCGAGCGCACGCACCGTGACGACGCGCAGTTCCTCGACCTGACGCTCTCCCGAAGGACCGGGTCGCCGCCCGTACTTCGCATAGGCGGCGATCGGCACGCTGATCGTGACTGGACTTGACCCTGTTGCGCAGACGGCTCTCCCCATTTCTGATGATTTCTCGACGGGAGTCGGGCAAGTTCGGCTTCTTATCTGACTTCCTTGGGGACGAACTCGCCTGGCGTCAGGCGGCTTCCAAGCATTCAACTTCTCACGCGCATCGTGTGTCGAAATGAACTCCTCGACATTCAGGAACGCATCGCGCAGCCGACCGTTAACGACTCGATCAGCCGGGAGCCGCGTGGAGTCGAGCTTGGCCGTCTAGGCGGATGCGCCGCAGCGTCGCCATAGCCCAGAGGTCAGCCGGGCCACCAGCAACCATGTGACTCCCCACGCGATGACGACCGCGCCCCATCCAAGAAGCGACGGTCCGGACCAGCCTCCTGCTTCCCCGGAGGCGAAGACGGGAACTCCCAATCGCTGCAGCGGCAACAGGGGGTAGTCGCGGAGATCCATAAATGAGCACACATTCACATGTCCTATCGGCTTTTGCTGTCAGAAAAAGGAGCATAAAAGGCGATGGTCACTCGTAAGCAGTGGGTTGAACGTATCCAGTCCGTAGCGCGGGCTGAGTCCCGCCTTGATCGACTTCAACAGGAGACACGCATGAAGGACGACCCGAAGAAGACCGGCCTCGACCGCAAACTCATCTCGCTGACCGAGCCGCACGAGGTGCGTAGCTGGACCGAATCGCTCGGTGTCAGCGAGCAGCAGCTCAAGGCGGCCGTCGCTGCAGTAGGCAACTCAGCGGAGAAGGTGCGCGAGTACCTTCGGAAGAAATGACCCGCGCGCCCTCGATGGGGCCTGGCAACGGTGAGTACGACGCCGACACCGTGCGGAAATCCAAGGAAGCGGATGAGACGGGCACCAGCGAAGCGGGCAAAGGCACCGCGCGGGCAACGCGATGCCGACCGTACTGGTCGCGCGTGACGCTGTCCTTCTATGTCCGACAATGAGACCGCGCACATTCGCCGGTCCTGCCAGACCGCAGCCGGGTGACCACCCCCGCCCCCGACCAAGTCGTCGCACGACCCGCTGAACTGATTGCGCGGCCTAGGCCTCTGGTGGCTTCGGGTCGTTTCCAACCGTCAAGCCCTCGATGCGCGCATATGCGAGATTGAGGGCCGTGAGCTTAGCCCTCCAGTCGGCCACACCGACAAGCTCGCCGCGGTGCGCGCGTTCCCTGAGCTCCCTCATACCCTCCTGAGCGATCAAATATTCGTCAGATGACTCGAGGACCTCTTCCCAATCATCAGTCATGCCCATTCCGTTCTGCTAAGCCAGCTCGGCATAGGTAGCGGTCCAGAACCAGTGGCTGGAGCGCTCTGTCGGGCTCGTCATCAGTTCGTACCTGATTCGCACGCCGCCAAGGCCTGGCACCGCGATCTCGACCGAGGCGTACTTGTCCTGATCGGCGGCAGCGGGCGGTAACGTGCTACCGGCTCGGGCAATTTGATCTTCCTGGATCTGAGGCAGGATGCCGTTGTCTTCGTCGTCCATGTCGCCAGCGTGCATCAGCCGCAGCGTCGTTCCTGTCAGACGAGCGCGCAAGCGGCCCTCAGTCCCAGGGAGCACTACCATCCGAGCATGCGGCAAGAGCGAATCATTTTGTTGGGGTGGTTTTCTAGTCGGGTCTCGCCGGGGCAAAGTGGCACTTACGAACAGTGAACACTGGGGCGGCGCTCCTTGACGGCTTGTTTAGTCTGGAGCAACTCGAAACGATCGTTGCGCACATTAAGGCGCTCGCAGCGCCCGACTAGACGAGTTCCGCGAAGACCCCGGTCCAGAACCAGTGCAGGCTTTTTCCGTGTCTGCTGCTCGTCAATTCGTACCTGATCCTTACGCGACCGATCCCTGGCACCACTACCTCGGCAGTGGCGTGTTCGTCCTGATCGGCTGAAGCGGGAGGCAGCGTGTTTCCAGCTCGGGCGATGTGCTCGCCGCCAATGTGAGCAAGGATGCCGTTGTCTTTGTCGTTGGCCATGTCGTCAGAAGTATGAACGACAGTGCCGCTCCCCATTGCGTCATTTGACGTTGTGCGGCTTCTGCGGCGTGATCGGATAGTCGTTGGCCTGCGCCGCCAGCGACACGTCGCTCAGAACGATAGCAAGCGACGCATCGACCAACTATTGCGGCGTTGTCTCGCGCTATTTTTTTGCCATGCCCGTCATCGGAAGTGCTCTCGGGTTGGTCACCAAATGGCTGGTCGAGGAAATTGGGAGTTTCGTCTTTCCCAACCGCGATGCCTTGGTCGCTGCCGAACAAGTCGTTCTGAAATTGCCGGAGCTGAGGGATCCGTTGACTGGAGGCGTGTCCGAGCCGACGCGACGTGAAACGCACCATCCTGGCACTGATTCGGAAACAGGGTGCGGAGGAAACTCCTCCTATTTCGTGACGTGGTCGGTCGCGTCATCGTCGTAGGAAGGAAGGCCCCTTTGCGTGGTTCGATGAGGGCGGAATATTCGCAAGGCTCTGAGCAGCGCGCGCTGAATCTGTATCTCCAAAAAACCGGGCCGCTGGGCGACCTCCTGTCGCCTGCGGTTCGCGGGGTGCTTTTTTGGCAGACTAGACCTTCTGGCGCGCATCGCCGCGATCCTGCCGGCGCAGCTGAGCAGCGCGTCGCCATACGCACCAGCCGGGCCGCCTCTTTGGCGCGCGCGTCGTCAGGGGCGGCCGGCTGCGCTCGATGCTACAGATGGACGATAAAGAGTGGTTATCGATCCCGGTCCAGCCAGACCTCACGACAGGCACGCCGCGGTTCGATCCTGAGTCCAAAATGTATCGCCTTGGAGCTTGAAGTCGGCGATGACGAAGCGCCGATGTCCGTCACTGGATCAGGACAGGCGCAATTGGCGAATTTCATCGCAAAGAGCCGCGAACATGGGACTGCAGGTGATCTAGCCAGTCTCCACGATTGTGGCCGCTGCCCGGCCGCCCCGCTGCCGGCGAACGAAACTGCCAAGCGAGTCGATGGGTGGTCACCCCAGTCATTCGATCACCTCGTTCGCTCGCAGCAGGAGCGAACGCGGGATCTCGATCCCGAGTGCCTTCGCAGTCTTGAGGTTGATGCTCAGTTGAAACTTCGTCGGCCGTTCGATCGGCACGTCACCGGGGTGCTCCCCTTTGAGGATCTTGTCCATCTTCGTGACGGCGCGTCGACCAAGGTCATCGAGGTCGGCGCCGTAGCTCATGAGAAATCCTGCCTGGGTCATTAGCGGAAATTCGCTGATCGACAGCAGGTGGTCACGCAAGGCGAGTGTTGCGAGGCGCGAGCGGTGAGCCACGGCTGCAAGTGGAAAGAGCGCTTGGGCGTTGCGCTGCCGCGCCAGAGTGAACGCCGCGTCGAAGTCGTTCGGTCCCCGGACCTCGAGGACTTGAAGCTGCAGCCCCAGCCGCCGAGCGCCGTCATCCATCTCCTGCACGACTTCCTTGGCGTCGACCACCTCGGTTGGATCGATGAGCACGGCCACCCGGACGACGGCCGGAAACGCTTCCTTCAGAAATTCAAGGCACTTTGGAACGAGTTCGGGGAAGACGACTGTCAAACCGGTGACATTGCCACCGGGATGCGCGAAGCTCCGGGCCCAGCCTTCGCGGATCGGGTCGCTGCCTGACACCGTCACGATGGGAATGGTGCTGGTGGCCTTGCGCGCGGCCTCGCGCGCCGCCGGGCCGAAAGCGACCAGGACGTCCACATTCAGTTGAACCAGCTCTGCAGCCTGTGCCGCGAGTCGGTCGGGCTGGCCTTCCGCGTAGCGGAGCTCGATCAGAATGTTTTTCTTCTCCATGTACCCGAGTTCTCGCAGCCCTTTTCTGAATCCGGCGAACCGTGGGTCTTGGCTCGTGCCGGAAGGGGCTGCAACGTACGAAAGAATCCCGATCCGTGGCATGTGCGCTCGGCCTTGCGTGCCGGCGCCGATTGAGACTGCGAGGAGGCTCACAACGAGGTTGAGCGCGCAGCGCCGGCGACCCTTCTCCGAACCGCCTCGCAGGTTCCTTTTGCGTTGTTGCAGCAGACACGGGCTTGTCGGGCATGGCCACTTTCCCCTGAGCCGATTTGCACCACGTAGCCGAATCGACATTCGAACACTTGCGGAGCGAGTTGCCAGTTCCGGCACCGTGCTGACGGTGCCAAACAACCACGACCAGCGAGATTCTGCGCCAACCTCAACTAGAGCGCGCCCTCTAGCCTGTTGAGCGATTGCAGACCAGATCGAACGGCTGCAAATGGGTCGACAGTTCTTGTTTGCGGTCCGAGCTCGGAAGGTCGGCTTCTTCTGCACGCCTGCGGTTCGACGGGCGCAGGCGAGGGGCAGGGTAGGGCCCAGGAGCCGCACGACGGGCACTCGTGGAGGGCAGGGCAGGGCCCAACGCGGAAGTTGAATTGATCGAGGCCGAGGACCGCTTGGCAGCGTAAAGCGGTCGGGTAGAGGCGATTGGCCAGATACCTGCCCACCGCGCCAACGGGATGCCAACGCTCGCGTTTACTGGAGGAGCGATGGCAAGCCTCGACGTATGGAAGCGGCGATTCATGGGGTTGTTTAACTTCGCCGTGGCGGCCGCTATCTCCGTCACCATCTCCTATTGGAGCACCGAGGGCCACCGCGCACCGTCTCCACGGAACGAGGTTATACGGCCGGAGCGACCGTCGCCACCGGACCGGCCGTTGGGGCCGGAGCGACCTCCACCGACGCGGCCCGGGCCTGGCGCGTCGCCGGTACCGGCGCCGCCGTCGACAATCGAGCGCGTGGTCGCGATGGCAGCACCGTTGATGGCGCTTGACCGCAATAACCGCCTTGATCGGTTGGATCCTCACTAGCGTGATCTCCATAAGAAGGGATCGCCGCGAACAGCGCAGGCGATGGTGGACCTACGGCTAAAGGATCTTCACGTTCAGAAGCTGAACGCGGAGCTGGCAACCCTGCGGGCTCAGAAAAAAAAGCCACAAACGAGTGATGAGCACTCCTTTGAGGCCCGCGCTCACGCCGGACGGTCGAAGGGCAGCGGCCGCAGCAGATTGGTGCCGGGATCGTGGGCGCTGTGGGCGGCTTCGCAGCGGGCATGCCGCCAGCATTGCGGCGCGGGGCGCCTATCCCTTCGGCACCGCCCGGCGCATCTTCTCGATCTCCAACCGGGTCTTCTCCATGGACAGCGCCGCCGCCTCGCGGGCGGCAAAGCGGCCATTTGCAAAGAAGACTGACGCGGGCATTTCTGACGCTGCTGCTTCGTCGCAGAGCGCACCTGTTCAAGTTGAACCGGATCGTCACGTCTCTCGCGGTCACGTCGGAGAATCCGACTAAAGGATCGCCGCGCGCCTGCGGACACAAGAAGATCGGCGTCCATGGAACAATGTGGCACAAATGTGCTACATTAGAGTCGCTCAGAAGATCCAAGAAGGCTGCCCATGTCCACGACCACGATCCGAATGGAAGATGCCCTGAAAGCCCGCATCGCGGCGGCTGCCGAGAGGGCCGGAAAGTCTTCACATGCCTTCATTCTGGATGCACTATCCGAAACGGTGGAGCGCATGGAGACGGACGACGAGTTGCATCGGATTGCCGACGAGCGGTGGGTTGCTTTAAAGCGGACTGGCAAATCGGTGGCCTGGACGGATGCGAAGGAATACTTGCAGGCCCGCGCTACCGGAAAGAAAGTGCGGCGGCCGCTAGCGCGACAGCCAGCGCGTTGATCGAGTCATGGCTCGAATCGAGCTTGCTCCCGAAGTTGTTGACGACCTTGATCGCTTCTTGGATCACATGACGCAGTTCGATGCGGTGGACATCGCGAAGCGGATCGAGGAAATCATCGAGGCCATCCAGATTCTCGCGCATAGTCCTCAGATCGGCAGACCGGTGAAAGACGGCAAACGGGAATTGGTCATCGGCAAGGGTGCTCGAGGCTATGTCGCCTTGTATCGCTACTTGGCCGAGGTCGAGACTGTTTTCATATTGGCAATCCGCGCGCAGCGAGAGTCTGGTTTCAAGCATTGATCTTCGTGTGGGGGCGCATGACTTGGACGGGACGTCGCGAGATGATGGAGATCTGGGCGTCGCGCCGCAACCGACACCAAACGAGAAGAATTGCCGAGGCCATTCGGGCGAACAGCAACGGTCGACACGCGGAAACGGCGCGATAACGCGCCCTTACCGACCCCAATGCTTCGGCCGATTTGCCAATGGCGAGTAGGCCGGGTGTATGGCGCGGATGGGCGGGCGCCTGCGCACGGCAGACCAAGGCGAATGGCTCTTTCTGTTTAGCGAACTGACGTTCGGGGCCCAATGCCCAGCCAGCGCTGACCAGTTCCGTTCGTCGTCTCGAAGAGGTCTGCGGCGCACCGCTTTTCGAGCGGTCGGGACGTGGCATCAAGCTCACAGCCGCTGGGCACGTGATGCTGAAATGGGCGCGACGCACGCGCCTTGACGTGGACGAGGCTCGGCGCGAAATTGAGGACATCGGCAGCGGCCTGTCCGGTACCGTGCGCATCGGCATCATTCCTACAGCGGCGCAATTCCTCTTGCCGCGCGCCGTTCGCCAGCTAATCGCCGAAGCGCCCGAGATCAAGCTCCAGACCATTGTCGGCTTGAGCGACCTGCTTCATCCCAAGTTGCGTACGGGCGAGCTTGACATGACGATCGAAACCGAAAGCGAACCTGAGTCAGGAATCACGTCACAAATTCTTTCGGAGGATCCCATCGTCGTTGCGGCCAGCGCGTCGCACGAGATTTTCCTGGGTTCTCCCGTGCTGAAGGACTTGTGTGCCTATCGCTGGGTGCTGCAACCGCCCGGCGCTCCGACCCGCGATTGGCTGGATCAGACCTTCGAGCGCCGGAATTTGCCGCGCCCAGATGTTCAGATCGAAAGCTCGATGCTTCTGATGCTGCCGACGCTGATCGCCGAAACCGGCCTGCTGAGCTTCATTTCGCGACACCACCTGCGGGCCGGCCAGCTTGGCGCAGGTTTGAAGGAAGTCAACGTCAAGGGCACCACGATGCGGCGTCGCATGGTTGTGACCTACAGAGACCGCAGCTACCTATCTCCGGCGAGCCATCGCCTGATCGCGCTGCTCGCCACGGCTGCGAAGGGAACGCCCACACTGTAGACGCTACCCGGCAAGGCACACAGATGCCGGGCAAGGAGCAAGCCCATGACGGCGTGATCGCATCTTCCGTGCAGACTAATACGCCCCCAAGATCCGCAACCGCAACCGCAACCGCAACAACGACTTAAGAAATTTGCTCATCGCCGAGTCGGAAGACCACGTGCACCAGGGCTTCGACGTGCAGGCCTGCGGCCTGTATCACGGCCCGGACCACTGGGCCCGCGTCTCCCAGCACGCCCTGGCGGTTTTTCCCTCGGTATCGGTCCGCTGATGCCGTACATCTTCGGCCTGGTGCACGACAGCCAGCGGCTGGACGAGGGAACCGACCCGGAACACGGCCCGCGCGCGGCTGCGTTCTACAACGTCGACGTCGCGCAGCCGTTGCTGTGGACCTGAGCGTGGCAGCGGAGCAGCGGCGCACAACACGGAGCGGGTCGACGCCGGCGACTTCGCCTACGACCTCTACTACGCCCGCAGCGCTGTCGAGGCGATCCGGTACCAGCGAAGGCTCGTGGCCACAGCGGAGGCCTTGGCGTTCCAGGCGGCAGACAAGATGTGCTCATGCGCGCCTCGAAGCCACCAGCGTGAGTAAGAGAAGGGGCGTCCCGGAACGCCCGTTTTGATTTCTCGTGGGTTAGCAGTGGCCGGGGTCGTCCGTGGATTCCGCCGGATGTAGGCGGGCGCCGATTGCACCGGGTGCTGCGGGACAAGATGATTTTCCCGCCATCAAGGCAGCCGGCCAAAACCTGGCACCCGCAGGGCCATGTCGTCGACGTCGATGCCGAAGCCCAGCCCCAGCAGATTCAGTTCCAGGCCCTCGTCCTGTGCCACCGTCACGCCTGCCAAGCCCAACAACGACAATTGCCAGCCGGTGCCGCTAGGTGCGTGGTCGATAAAGGTGGTCGGTCCGAGGTAGTCCTTGCCGATGGCGGTGGGCGGCAGGTCCAGGCGCAGGTCGGGCACTTGGCGGGCCACCCAGGCCACGAAAGTGTTGCTGTTGGGGCCGGGCCAGAGACGGTAGGACGCGCGCCAGGGATAGGCCGCCACTGCAGATTCGATCTGGTCGATTAGGGCTTCTGCGTGGGCCCCTCGGTGGTCGGCGAGCAACTGCGGGTAGGCGCCGAACCATTGCATGTCTGGGGCGTCGACTTCGCTGGTGACCAAGGCATCGCCGCCGCGGCGGGCCCGCCAGCCGACTATGTGGTAAGTGGTGTAGCGCGCCGAGCCTGTGCGCTTGACCGCGATCCAGGGATGGATGCCGAAGGCGCCCCGCCAGCGCACGATGCGAGCGCCATAGACCTGCACCACCGCACCGCGTTCGGCCGCAGGACTGGGTGCCTGCCTGGTGCTCTCACGACTCGTCATGTGCCAGGGGGTGTCCAAGTCCAGGTTGCCGAAGGCCAGCACACCGATCGGACCGAGCATCAACAGGGCGAGAAGCCCAAGGAACATCAGCGGCCAGCGCGACCAACGCGGCAAGCGCCTCCGGACCGGAGGCGAAGAAGAGGCTTTGGCCATCGTGCAAGTATGCGCGGGGAGCTACCAGGCCAGGACAAATCGCGATGCCGTCTGCGAACGAATTGGTGATTGGCGCCTATTCGAGCGCGGCTCTCGCGCACTGGGTTCCCCGCTCACCTTGGCATAGTCCGGGGCCTTCCGAAGGCGCGGGATCTTGGCTCCTAAGCCCTGCCGACCGGATGCTGTGGATCGATCAGGCGGTATGAGAGAAGGCGATCGAGCGAATGTGGACCGATCGCCCATCTGTTAAACCTCGCTTGCCGCGCTTCGACGCGTGCTCGACGAGAGAGCTTCTATTTGGGAGATTTCATGGCGCGGCGCGGCGGTGCCTTTTCGCTTTCCCCGAGGGGTACCTTTAGTTCGCGCAACGCGGCCGTCGTCGAAGCATGGCTCTCTCGGAGCTGTGTGATCTCGCGTTCTGACTGCACCTGAAGGCGCTGAAGCTGGGAGGCCAGGTCGGTTGCCCGCTGTTCTACACCAGCGGAGCGTTCGCGCAGAGTCGCCAACTCCACCTGAGCCGCTTGGTGCTGGAGCGACCAGGCCGCTGCTGCGTCGCTGTGTGCGGTCTTCTCGTGCTGCAGCGCCAGCTGCGCAGCGCCCAGAGCGGAGCGAGCAGTCTCGGCATCAGCAGCGTGGGCCTTTTGCATCTTCGCGAGTTCGGCGCTGGCTTGGCGCGTGGCCATGCGCTCGCGATCGACCTCCGAGAGGAGGCGACGTTCCTGGGCGAGATGTCGCTCCTCGGTTTCTTCTGCGGCGCGCTGCTTGGCGCCGAGTTCCATCGCTGTCTTCTCGCGCAGGGCCTCCTTGCTGGCAACAGCCTCGTCCAGCGCCCTGCGCAAGCGTCGAACTTCCGCCTCGGAGTCGCCGAGCAAGCGAGCGGATTCTTGCTGCTGAGCGTGCATCTGGGTCTCCATGGCCGCGACCGCTTGGCGCGAAGAGACCAGGGCCTCGTCAAGCGCGACGCGGGCGTGTTCAAACGAGGCCTCGCGTTGCTGGAGGTCAGCTTCCTTCCGGGCCAGGGCGTTGCGCTGGAGGTCAAGTTCCCGCCGGGCGGCCTCGGTCTTCTGGACCTGCACCTGGTCGGCTTCACGCCGGGCGACGTCCCAGAACTGCTGGGCGGCCTGGACGATGGCCAGGGGAAGCTGCTGTGCTTCGCCGTCGACCAGTCGTGGACTTCGACCCTCCAGGCGCTTGCCTAGCGTCGCGAACCAGCGCTCCAGCATCGGGCTCACGGTGTTGGGCGAACCGCTGCCGATCCTCTGGCGCACGCGCTCGATCGTCGGGCGCAGGCCGTCCTGCAGCAGTGCGTCGGCGGCTTCCCAGACCTGAGCCTCCTGGATCCCGCGGCCGCCGCGAATTGGGTGCATGTTGTCGCTCGAACTTTTCAGATCCATGCCCTCTTCTCCCGCCGATTACTTGCGATAATAAATGATTATCGGAAATGACGTACAATTAACGTTAGACATCATACATGGCACATATCATAAAAGACACAAAGGGATCCCTCGTCGTGCTGCCTGCGTAGTCATCCACCCGTCCCAAAGCCGCTGGAGGTCGCTTGAATCAACCTGCTGAAAAAGTGCCGCCGTCGAAGGCGTCCAAGGCCTTGATGCCTTTGAAGCGCGACCACGCGCTGCTCGACCCCGGCCAGCTCTCGGGCATGGCCGAGGAAGCCGCGAGCGATCTGATGGCCGAGGGCGAATCGGACAACACGCGCCTCGCGTACCGCGCCGCCATGCGGTACTGGGCGGCCTGGTTCGGGGCGCGCTACGGGCGCCAAATGGCGCTGCCGGTGCCCGTGCCCGTGGTGGTTCAGTTCATCGTCGATCACGCCGAGCGTTCGACCAAGGCGGGGCTGGAGCACCAGCTGCCGCCCGCGATCGACGAGGCGCTGGTCGAAGCCGGTTTCAAAGGAAAACTCGGGGCGCCGGCGCTGAACACCCTGGTGCACCGGATCTCGGTGCTTTCGATGGCCCACCACTTGGCCAAGCAACCGAACCCGTGTGTGGATCCGGCTGTGAAGGCGTTGCTGAGCAAGACGAAAAAAGCCTACGCGAAGCGCAACGCCCTGCCCCACAAGCAGCGCGCGCTGACAAGGGAGCCAATGGAGGCGGTGCTGGAAACCTGCGACGACTCGCTCAAGGGAAAGCGCGATCGCGCCCTCCTCCTCTTCGCCTGGGCCTCGGGCGGGCGCCGACGCTCCGAGGTGTCAGAAGCGGTTTTTGAAAACCTGCGGCGGGTGGATGGGGGAGATTTTCTGTACACGCTGGCCAGTTCGAAGACGAACCACAACGGGAAGGTGCGGCCAGAAGACGTGAAGCCCGTGGCCGGATCCGCCGCCGAGGCCCTCGACGCCTGGCTCAAGGCCAGCGGCATCACCTCCGGTCCCCTCTTCCGGCGCATCCTCAAGAACGGCAAGCTTGGCACGGACGGGCTCACGGGGACCGCGGTTCGGGACATCGTGAGGGCGCGGTGCGTGCTGGCAGGGGTGGGAGATGATTTCTCGGCGCACTCGCTGCGGTCAGGCTTCGTGACGGAGGCCGGAAGACAAAACATGCCCTTGCAGGAGACGATGGCCATGACGGGGCATCGGAGCGTGGACACCGTGGCCGGGTACTTCCGGGCGGGTGCGGCCCAGGTGAGCGCGGTGGCCCGGATGATGGATTCATCGAAGGCCAGACGCGAAGAAGGTTGAAGCTTTCCACAGCATGAGAGTCCGGCGTTTTGGTCCACGCCCTGGGCGAGGGGCGCAAGACTGACGCGCGCGGAGTTGGCGCTCGATCGAAAATCAAACGGCCCAAGGGAAATTTTGACTGGATCCACGGCTGTGGTCCGGGTCGCGAAGCTTGGCGCCTTGGCGGGCGACAATTGTCTTGAGCGGTCGGCGACAACTATCGTGAGCGGTTGACGCACACAGTCCGAGGTGCGTTTGCGGTCGCCTTCAACAGGCGGGCTTGGCGCTTGATCGGAAGCCGTGCCCGCAGTCGAGAAGATCGGCATCGACGATTCCAGTCCGGTCAGATACTGAAATACGGCTGTCAAGCGACATCAGGAACTGACCCCGCATGTTGCCTCACGGCGCAATGTTACCGAGCACGTGAGGAGTTCCGAGCGTTCGTAGGCGGTGGTCAACGCGAAGCGTTGTCCACGGCCCGTCTTCTCTCGAATACATTTATTGATTTGTTGCCAGGCGCGCAGCGCCTGGCCCCCTTCAGAGCGCAGTAATCTCAGTAGCCGTAGACCCGTGCGCATCTGTTTCGAGGCGGCATTGATCGATCCACTGACGGATCGCGTCAGCACGCCATGCTGACAGAGCACGCTGGACCGTTCTCAAGTGCTTATCGGTGAACGTTCCTGGTGGCGCAAGTTCTCGCAGTCGTTTGAGAATCTCCACGGCCGTCATTCCCGGTTGTCGCTGCAGCCAGTTGCGCGCCTGGTCTTCGTAGGCGTCGAGCATGCGCGCCTTCCTCGGTATCGGCTTGCGGCGCGTATAGGGGCGCCGGTGGATCGCGCGCTGTTCTCCACTGTGGACTGAAGGCGTTGCAGCGGCGAGGGATTCGACAGCGTCGATGGTGTTCGCACTCGGCCCCTCCACGCCACGTTGGTCGACGCGACGTCACAGGTCTTCTTGCGCGGCCCGGATCTCGTCCAGGAGCGCGACGGGGTCGATCGTCCCCAGTACGTGCTCCAAGCCGGCCTTGACCTCGGGGCTGACCGCATCATGTGTCAGCACGCGGTTAGCCGGCGGAACGGGCGGGTGGTATCGCTTGACGACCTTGGCGCCGATGCGCGATTTGCTGCGCAGCTTGAACGACGGTTGCAATACGTTCGTGTGGATGCGAGCTGCCGCGTACAACCTAGTCAATGCGCGTACGGCCTCCAGTCCTTCGAAGCGACCATAGCCGACCAGCCTGCGCACGATGGCGCCGTTCTTCTGCTCGACCCAGGCTTGATCGTTCTTCCGGTATGCCCGCGCACACATTGGAAATTGGGCGCCGACTCGATGCTCAGGGCCTGCAGGTCAGTCCGGAAGCGCCTGAGATGGAGAGAAGGCCGAAAGTCACCACGGTCGGGTTGGATGGTGGCTACCTGCGGCTTTGCCACCCTGACGATGAGAAGTCATTCGAGGTCGTCGCCGGCCGAGCCATGCGCGCGGGCGTCGATCAGCGCAGCCTGGCATTCGTTCCCGTTGACGAGCATGCGCACGAACGAGTCCGATGCGTTCTGTCCGCTTTCCGGGATCGCGAAAGCTGGCCCGGGTTTGCCCTGGAAAAGCTACAGTAAGAGCGAGATATCCATGGTCGAAGCTTGATGCGCAGCAAGAGGAGAACGCTATGTCGGAACACGAACTCGATCACCGAGGGGCTCGGCTCATGGCGACGGATAAAGCTTATGTTGCGAGCAATATTGCTTTGGCCCGATCGGTGGCGCGCGCCCCAATCCATCGCGTGTCGTGCGAACCGGACAATGCGTCGGTCCTCGATCGCTCACCGAACGCTGACCCCGCATATGTAAAAGGCATGCTGGTGCGCCTGCAGCGCCGGCACGGAAACCGCTATGTCGGACAAGTCCTGAGTCGCTTGCAGGCAAGGTCGCATGGCGGGCGCGAGTTGCCGCAAATAAAAAATCGTGAGCAGCCTGAAGCGCTATCCCCGGATCATGACGCGGAATTGACACCGGATGCTGCAGTGGATGGCGCTTCAAGTTCTAAGAATCAGCCCAGTTCGGTACCGTCAATAGTTCAAAGACAGTCGCTGGATCCGCTAGCAGGGCAACGAGGGTCGCTGGATCCGCTAGCAGGACCACCGGTAACCTCCTTGGCGAGAGCCTTACATTGCTTCGACCTGTACACCAGCATGAGGATCCAGATATTTCCGCCAGTGATGGACTATATTTTCGCGCAGTACGGGCATCCAATCACAGGAGAACTACCGACAGTCACGCCTAGAGTCTTGCTAGCAGATCAAGGAGTGTTCGAAATCCACATTGAGGTCCGAATGGCACACGACCCCCGTCCCCGCATTCTCAAGCTCGATGTGACTTTGAGAGAGATTGATAACATGGTCATTGCTTACGCAATATTGTTTGACCGATTGGGAGCGCAGCGCGTTGAGATGAGGCGGTGGCTTTATCAGCTCTATCACGATTTTTTGGGAGGGTGTATTTTTGAGGACCGCCCTGAACCGGCTCGGTCCCCTCCAAGAGGACCCGTGCAACGAGGAGATGAACAAGTCCCCGCGTAACGAAGACCCGTGTCCTTTGCAAGCTCTTTTCGATGGTGACGTGAGATGCTTGCAGAAGACATGCGCGAGCATGCGCCCGGCGTGTCGAAGGCAATGTCGATCTCGGGAGCGGTGGCACTTCAGGGCGCCCCGCGCGACGATAGCCTGCGTACCCGGCCCGGCTATTGGCGCCGCAGTGTGCGCGAAGTCGCGCGCTTTGCAGCCTGGATCGTGGTCGACACGCGCGAAGGCAGCCCTTTCGTCGATGCTGAGATCATCTGGTTGATGCAGGGCGAGTATCTTCGCAAGGTGCTTTTCGTAATCGGCGACGACGGCGAGCAAGACGCGTTAGACAACCTTCGTGCAGCAGGCATCGATCCGATTGCTCGCGGCGCGCGTGTCGTTACGCTCACCGCCATGGACGCGGAAATCTTCGCACTTCGAGATGCGTATGCGAACTGAAGCGGGCATCCGGTAGGCGGTGGGCCATAAGGCGTTTCGCTGAGTGCTGTTCTTCTGGCTCGCGGTGGCGGCGGTGCGCGCTTGTACCTTGCTTGGTGGGCCTATGAGGAATGGCAGGGCCAACAGCCAATCCCAGATGCCGGCAAGGCTTTGCCGCCAAGTCTTGCGCTTCCTGCCGAAAACTGCGACCTTCTTGAGTGCCGGCACGAATGCACTTGAATCAGGCGGCATACCGCAAAGTAGCTTTTTCTAGCTCTCGCGACGCTCAGGCGGACAGTGCGAAAGCTTTACCTTACGCAGTATATGGAGAACGCTAAGTACGATCTTATCCTGCCACCCCCTCCCTTGTGGAACTGGAAGGCCTTCTTAGTCTGGTTTGCTCTAGGTGAGGCATTAATGGTATATGCCCACCTTTCCCAGACTCCTCCATTAACTCTTACTCCAATCATCTTCCTAAGCAACTTTGTGGTCGGACCGGTCATTGTTCCGCTTTTATATTACGGATCGTTCTACCTTTGGCGCTCGTACAAATATCTCAGGAAAGTTCGGAAGGAACTTCGCCCGCCCCCGACACTCGATGTTTTCATTAGCCACAGCAGTGAAGACGCACAGCTTGCTGAGATTCTTATTGAAGTCCTAGAAGCTGCTGTTCCGGACATTGCAATTCGATGCTCTAGCATTGACAAATATAGACTAGATGCCGGAGGAAATTATGAAGTTCAAATCCGGCAGGAAGTATTGCTTAGCAAGGTTCTTCTTTGCCTGATTACGCCTAGAAGCGTAAAGTCTGACTACGTTCTTTTTGAGTTGGGTGCCAGGTGGGGGGTTGGCTTATGGACCGTTCCTCTCCTAGCCAGCGGGGCAACGGTATCTTTGCTGCCAGGGCCGGTTTCTCACCTAAATGCCATAACTTGCTCCTCGACATATCAAATCTACCAAATGATTGACAAGGTCGTCGCCGTAACGAAGCTGCATCAGAACGCGACCGAGAGGTATGAGCCCTATGTTGCGCGCTTGCAAGCGGCGGCTGCGAACGCAAAAATCTAGTGCACGCGGAATTCCGGTTGACTTGTCGAGCGCGGCCTCAAAAAGGCATTGTCACGTTGGCGATGGCATAAGCTTGCTGGATGCATAAGAAGAAGTCGCTGTATCACGGTCATCGGTTTCCTGCGGTGGTGATCAGCCAGGCGGTGCGCTGGTACTTTCGATTCCAGCTGAGCCTGCGCGATATCGAGGAGCTGCTGTTTGAGCGCGGTGTTGTCGTCAGCTACGAAACGATCCGGCGCTGGTGCGACAAGTTCGGCGCGAGCTTTGCGCATCGCGCCAAGGGCGCACGGCGCAAGCCGGGATCGACCTGGCACCTGGACGAGATGTTCGTGATGCTGCGCGGAGAACCCTACCTGCTGTGGCGCGCCGTCGATCAGCATGGCGCTGAACTGGACGTCCTGGTGCAAAAGCGGCGCGACAAACTCGCAGCGAAACGCTTCTTGGGGTCGATTTGATTTCGGTGTCAAAAGTGACGGTTCGCAACTCCAGCAATGGCGCGGGGTCGGTTCGCTAAGTTGTTGATTTCGCGAGCATTGCTGTTCACTTCTTTGCGGCGTATCGTCTGCGCCCCCTGAACCACGAAGGAGCGCGGCGATGCAAGGCTGGCAGACGTCCTACCTGGGCCTTCGCGACATGCCCGGCGAGCTCAGCGAGTTCGAGTTGCAGACGTTCTTCAGCTTCAGCCGCACTGAGCTCGAGTTGATTGCTCGTCGGCGCAGCGACAGCCTCAAGCTTGGCTTGGCGCTGCACATCGGCTTCGCCCGCATGACCGGACGGCCGCTGAACAGTGTGCGGATCGTGCCCCCTGCCCTGCTTCGCCACCTTGGCGAGGAGCTGGATATCGCGGCGCCCGATCTGGTGTCTCTGCGCGCGCTGTATGCCCGCGGACGCACCTTGTTCGACCACCAGCACCAAGCCTGCCAATGCCTGGGATTCAAGTGGATGACCGAGCATCAGCGCCGAGCGTTGGTACGGGTCCTGCGCGACGAGGTCGCGCATTGCTCGGATCGCGAGCGCCTCCTGGTCCTTGCCAGGCAGTGGCTCTACGACCATCGCCTGCTCATCGTTCACGACCGGGTCATCCGCGCCATGGTGGCGGCCGCCCTGGTCGAACTCGAAGCATCGACCGGCCAGGCCATCATGACCACGGTGCCTGCCGAGACTCGCAAGCGCTGGATATCGGCATTGAACACGCCGCGTCCGGACGGCGAACACTGCCAGAGCTGGCTGTGGAGCGCGCCGGCAAGGCATTCCACGCGCCAGATCACCGAAGTCCTCGAAAGGATCGCATTCCTGACTGACCTCGGCATCGATCGACATCTGGGAGATCTCAACGACGTGCTGGTGCGACGCTACGCTCGGCGCATGGCCGGACGGCCCCCATCGGTCAGTGCCAGGATCAAGGAGCCGGCACGCACGCTGGAGCTCAGCTGCTTCCTGCGCTACTGCCTGCTCACGACGAGCGACCAGATCATCTTCATGTTCCAGCGCCGCGTGGCCGACCTGTGGCACCACTGTGCCGACGGTGTCGCGACCGTGGATTGGGCACGGCAGTACCAGGAGCTGCTGCTGGAGCTCTCCGAGCTCGCAGGCCATGACGCCGTGCCAGATGCCGAATTGCGCTCACGCCTTCGCGAGATCATCGCGGCCAAGTGTGCTCAGCGCCCGCCGAGTCGAGCGTCGGTCATCCGGCAACGCCTGATCGATGCGATCGCGCCGGTGCGTTCTCTGCTGGCAGGTGTGAGCCGGCTGCCTTGGCAGGCCACCGGCGAGCACCCGGCTCTCGATGCGCTGAACAAGCTTCGAGCTGGGTACGCCGCTGGCATCAAGCGACTTCCCAGCGAAGTGACGGCCCCACGACTGGGAGTTGCCTGGCGCGCAGCCATCGCCGACCCTGACCGCGACCGCGCCTTCAGGGCGCTGGAGGTTGCCACCCTGCTCGCTCTGCGCCGGGCGGTGCGCAATGGTTCGGTGTGGATAGCTCACTCACTGAGCTTCCGAGGTCGCGAGCGGCTGTTCCTGCCCGAGGAGCGTTGGCAAGCTGAAGCGCCGCGTCACTACGCCAGGTTGCAGTTGCCGGCCAGAGCCAGCGAGTTCCTCGTGCCGCTACTTGCTCGCATGCTCATTGGTATCGACGCGGTGGCGGCCGCCGCGCGCGCTGGCGATCTGCAAGTCGACGACGAACTGCATCTGGCGTCGTTGGCCGCGGACGAAGATGACCCCCGCGTAGGGACGCTGCGCAGCCAGCTCGACCAGCGCATCGGTGAAGCGCAGTTGCCCGAGGTCATCCTGGACGTGGACGCCCAGGCGCGATTCAGCTGGATCATGCTCGGGCGCGAGCCGAGAACGGCGCAGGAACTGCTGATGACCTATGCCGGCATCCTCGCACACGGCACCAGCCTCACGGCGGCCGAGTGCGCGCGCATGATCCCGCAGTTGTCGGCCACCAGCATCCGCCAGGCCATGCGCTGGGCCGGCGACGAGCGTCGCCTGGCACGGGCCTGCCAGGCGGTGCTGGAGTTCATGCAGGGCCACCCCATCGCGGCGACCTGGGGCCGAACCGACCTGGCCTCCTCGGACATGATGAGCCTGGAGACCAGTCGGCGCGTGTGGCAAGCACGCCAGGACCCGCGGCGCCAGGTGGCTTCCATCGGCGTGTACAGCCACGTGCAGGACCGATGGGGAATCTTCCACGCGCAGCCGATCGTGCTCAATGAGCGGCAAGCGGGCGCCGCCATCGAGGGTGTCATTCGACAGGAACGGATCGAGACGTCTCAGCTCGCTGTTGACACGCACGGTTTCACCGACTTCGCGTTGGCTCTGTCCCGACTTCTGGGCTTCGACCTGTGTCCAAGGCTCAGGGAACTTAAACAACGGCATCTCTTCGTCCCGCGGGGCACGAAGGTTCCGCGCGAGATAGCCGCCGTGTGTCAGGCCAGTGTGGACACCACGCTCATTGAAGCTCATTGGGACAGTCTGGTTCACTTGGCCGCCTCGGTGATGCTGGGCCATGCCAGCGCAGTGACCGCGTTGGCGAGATTCGGCTCGGCAGCCCGAGGAGACCCGATCTATGACGCCGGCGCGCAACTGGGCAAGCTGCTCAGGACGGTGTTCCTGGCCGACTACTTTGTCAACGCCGCTTTCCGGCGCGAGCTGCGACGGGTGCTCAATCGAGGCGAGTCGGTCAACGCGCTCAAGCGCGCGATCTATGTCGGCCGCGTCACGCCGGCACAGGCCCGGCGCACTGACGAAATGCAAGCCGTGGCCGACGCACTGAGCCTTTTGGCCAACATCGTGATGGCGTGGAACACGGCGCAGATGCAGGCGGTGGTCGACCGCTGGGCCAACCGGCGCCAGATCGTGCCGCCGGAATTGATGGGGCGCATCGCGCCCACGCGACTGGAAGGCATCAACCTGCGAGGCGTGTTCCGCTTCCCCGTCGAGCGCTACGCCGCGCAGCTACTACCGTCACAAAGTGCAGGCAAAACAAGGGCAAGTGGCTGAAATCGGCCGCTGAACGATGCGCTCTGGGGGGCTATTCGAGGGATAGCAGAAAGTTGTGCAGTGACAAGCACTTGCGAGCGCCAGCACCTCGGAACCCGCGCCAATGCTGGTCGGTCGATGCGTCACTTTTTGCACTCAAATCAAATCGACCCCGTCCCGCAACGCCGTTCATGTTGCCCCCGTGACAAGGACGCCCACCAACGCGCCGAAGAGAAGGATTCCGGCATGGAGCGTTTCTGCGTTGCTAAGAGGCAGAGTGAACCTCTTCGGGGGCGTTCCGGATCACATGCGCATCAAATATCATTCAGCAGGCGGGCGTTTCGAGGAGGCACTCATGTTTCAAGCCAAGCTTCATTTGCTGATGGTGAATGCCGAGATGGTTTATCAGCCGAACCCACTGCCTTGGCGGCTGATATGGCGCTTGGCGAAGGGGTCTGACGTCGGAGGTTTGCGGATCCTTTTCGCTACGGGACACCTGACCGAGGCATTGCTGCTGGACTATCTGCGCGAACGCTTGGATGCCTATCCATTGAATTGGCTCAAGCTCGATGACCCTCTCTGGACTGTTGACGTATCCGAGCTCCGCCAGCAGTTTTTGTCCGCGCCGCCTCCATGGCCATACAGCAAAGACTCTCCTCCGCCATGGCCGGAATGGCTCAAGGGTCTGATTCAGGTCAAGCCGGCCTTCGAACAAGCGGCAAAAAACAGCCTGAGTCTGCGGATCACAGAGGCCACCTACTCGGCGGCCCGAAAGAGGGAACTCGCCGAGAATGAGCAGCAGTCGATCCACAAGACCGTTGCGAAGCTCGGATCAGAACTCGAAATGGTCCGTAAGCAGCTTTACGCGCAAATGGCCGAGGCGGAGGAAGTCCCGCCGGAGCTAAATCAATCCGCAGATGCAGTCAATAAAGCGGAACGCGCAGCAAAAAATGGACAGGGCGAAAAGGCAATGCAAAGCCTCAAGAATGCAGGCAAATTGGCTCTGGAAGCAGCGACGAAGGAAGGGACGACGCTTGCCGTCGAAGCAATAAGGAAAGCGACTGGCTTTTCTCTTTCTCGTGTGAACGTCTTCATCAGCTACACCAGAAGCAAGGATCACTACAACGATGTGGGTGCATTCAGAGAGCGCATCGAAGCCGAGATTCTTGGTCGCGTCCCGGGGTCCAGGGTCTTCCAAGACAAGACGCACCTTGGTGAGGGCTCTCATTTTCCTGAAGCCCTCACAGAGGAGTTGGGAAAGGCCGATGTACTGCTTGTCCTCTTATCGCCCGCGTGGCTCTTGAGCGAATGGTGCCGCAATGAGTTCGCACTTTTCACGGCCGATGGCACCAACGCCGAGCGTCTCCATCGAATACTACCGGTGCTGTGGATCGAAACAGACAAGCTAAGTCTGAGTTCTACCGACCCCATCGCACGAACCCTGGCCGGCATCAACTATGCGGACTGGCGCACGCTGCGACACGAAGGCTGGGACAGCAAAAAGAGCAGGATTCAGGTTGACCACCTCGCCGCCCGGTTAGTTTCGTTAGCGCGCGACTAGACCGGAGCACCCACGACTTTGGCGCCCAGAGTGTCGAGTACCAGGTCCAGTGTCGCGTTGCGTAGAAGAAAGTAAATGCGGTACCGGCCACGCGCGCCGATTGCCTCTGGCGGCTGCTCTCGTAGTCACAGATTTACCGTCACAGGAAAGAAAGTAAATGAGGTACTTCGCAACCGTGCGAAGTAAATTCGATACTTCGCGAATCCAATGCGTCGAGGGCTGCGTAAGGTGTTGAATCAGTAGGAGTTTCACGCCGCGCTTATCGACGCCCTGGACACACCATGCCCACGAGGTTCAGCCCCAAACTGGGCAGGCGGGTCCGACTGTTCAATCGGTCGATACTCGATCAGGTGGCTTCGACTGGAAGCCCATCCGGCGCTGCTACGCCCCTACAAACGCCCTGTTCGCTCGCGTTCTGCTCCCAAGTCTCGGCTCGTTGATTCTGGGTCCAGCGCGACGATGGCGAACAGTTGCGACTCGTCGATGATGGTCAGGATGAACTCGCCCCCCAAAAAGGTGCGCGCGACTTGGGCGATTCCGGAACAGCGGTATCACATTTACTTTCCAAAGTGGCCAACCCCTTGCTGGATGCGGCTTCGCCGCGCACAAGGTTCTTCAGACCACGGGCAGTCACACTTTTACCGTCACGTTTGGAACGGATTCACTTTCTTCTACGGCTAGGGCTGGCCAACCTCTACCTCGCACGTCGGGTACTGTATGAACAAGTCCGCCCATAAGGGCCGCCAAGCGAGCCAATGGCTCGCCGCGCGGCCCGCGACGGGGCATCGTGCGACGCAATTCGCACTGCATTCGCGTTGTGGCGCCGAAAAGAACCTCAATTCAGGTGTCGCGAACGAGGTGACTACTGGATGGAGAAGGTCGGGGCCTTGTTCAGCATTGCCTTAAGTCAAACCGTCTCGTTTCGCCCTCGAAATCAGTTCCTCAAGTAGATAGTCTGCCGCCTTCTTGGTTAACGCGGACGGCGGATTGACATCTCCGCGCGACTCGACGCCAAGCTTCGTGGCCGACGCATGGCTTGTGTGCTTCTGGACTGTTGGCCTCGACGCGTCGCGCACAGCAAACAAAGGATCGTTCTGCGACGCCGCGCCCCACAGATCCAATGGTTCTAGCCGGTTCATCTGCTCCTCGTAGGCCTGCGTGAACGCGCTGCCGAATTGGTGGTGAAAATCCTCTTCGGCTTCGACCGCGATGGCCGCGTAGTGCGTGACAAACTGGTCCCACAACTTGGCGTTGCAGTGGGCCGCTGGCAGGCTGTCGAGCACCGATTTGGCAGCAAATTTTCTTTCGAGTTCCTCGGGCATGAAGCGAGCCAGCACATGCGCGAGCGCAGCGCGCATGCCGACCATCACGCCGAACTGGTGCGCGCGAAGGTCGTCGAATGCGTTGCGCATCGCTTTCTCGCCGTCCATGAAGCCGCGCACACCTGGGCCTAGGAGATGCGCGAGCGCGACCTCTGGCGTGGGGGAGAACTTGAGCGGATTGTTGACTTGCGCCGAGATCATAGTGACCTCCGCGGCAACGCCTCGTTTCATTGCCTCGCGGGTGTGCAGCAGTTGCAGAGTGCCCTCCGTCGCACTGCGCAGCAATGCACCGATGCGCTCCATGAGTTCAGGCGTGAGCGTCATGGGCATTTGGGGCGTGGTGTTGACTCCGCGCAGGAACGCAGCGAGCAACACGCTGTCGGAAGTGTCGTCGATCGAGAATTTGCGAGTCGCGGGGGCCGAGGCGCGGGGCGCAGTTGACCGTTCGCCCAAGTAGCCCGGAGATGGTGGTGGGCTGGGCCACGGTGGTGAAGGGGGCGTACCGTCGATGTCATTGGGGTTAGCAGCGGGCAGGTTCCTGTCACCCTTCGGAGGTATCGGCTTCGAACCAATCGGCAGGTCCGCGAAGGGATCCGCGTCATCGGACATTTCCTGTCCTTGCAAAGGATCTGCCAGCGGTGGCAAGCCAACCGGATCGGGGCCCGCTTGGCTCGCGCCGCGCGCCGCTTCGAACAAGTCGTCGATGCCGGCTGCCGGAGCCGGACCGCCGAGGCCAAGGTCGGAAGACCCCGCCGGTGCGCCGGGGGTGATTGGAGCTACGGTTTCCGCGCCCAACAGGTCGGAAAACGGATCGTGCATCGGCCCTGTCGGCGGACTCGCGGCCCTCGCGGGAATTGGATCGGGAACCAGCGGTGAATTGGGGAATGGCGACCTTGGCGTTTCGAACGGTGGAAGAGGTGCTGTAGCGCCGGGCGTTGGCTGGCCCAGGCCCGCGAGCAAGTCGGCGAAAGGATCATCACTCGCGACGGGCACACCATGGGCATGCATCTCCTGGGCGTTCTGCACCATCAACTCGAAACCGCCGATTCCTAAGCGGTCGCCCGGCGCCAGCGCGACCTCTTGGCCGGATCCGAGCGCCTGCCCGTTATGCCTCAACGGATTGCTGCCGCGATCGATGATGAAGAAGTTGCCATCGCGGCAATGGACCTGAGCGTGCACGCGCGACACGGTGCGGTTGGGGTCGTCGAGCACCAGCGTATTGGTGGGCGCCCTCCCGATGGTGCCTCCGGCAGGACCGAACTGCACCGTGATCATTCGTGCGGCCGATGCACTGCGGATTTCTGAAACCACCAGGACAATGCCAGGCAATAACTCCAGTGAAGTGTTTGACTCGGCGAGAACGGCTCGCAGCTCGTCTTTCTCGTCGAAATGAGAATCGGGCGTAGGATCGGCGGGGGCGGCTTCGTCGATTGAATCACGCGATATGGACGGATGCGTCGCCGTCGCTAGCCAAGTGAAATCTATCCACTGATGTTCAGTCAGGGTCATAGGCAAAGGAGTCTCGTCAAGTAGCACTGGCACAAGGCGTTTGCCGTGCGCGAGGGCCGCTTCGTATTCGCGCTGCACCTGAAGGGAATTCTTGGAATGCTCGCACCAAAACAAGACCACGTAAGTGGCGCTTGCGAGTGCTTCGTCAACCTTCTCGCGCCACAAATCGCCTGGGCTGATGCTCTCTAGGTCGACAAAGATCAAGCCATCTTTGTTCAGTCGCATCAACTTTACGACTGGCACTACGATTGGCTCATCGCGTCTGCTGTACGAGACGAATATTTCGAAGCCCGACATAGAGGAAGATTTTGAACTTCGGCAAGGAGCGAAGAACCTAAATCATCCGCTGACGGAGCTTGAATCGCAAGCCGCGCAATCCATCTTCAACGATTGACGAGGCGGCGCGTTCACGGCGCGAACTTGCGATTGGGTTCTCTCGGCTTTCTCTCATGGCAGGTGGCCTGCTTGCTGGCTGCGCGGTGCGGATGCCAAGGAAAGCCTTGACCTCATCGGCGAGGCCGAGCGCGCGCGCTGTCACAAGCGGTGCAGTGAAGTCACTCGTGGCGATCGACATCGCTGGCACGTCGTCGGCCGCGGTCGGCGTCCACGACTGAACCAGGGCGGAACATGAAAAGCGTCGGCTTGTTCAGAGGCTGGTACATCGTAGGCGCGGCGCACGTGCTATTGGCGCTGATCTTCGGGGCAGCGTATTCGTTCGGCGCCTTCTTCTCTCTGCCGTCGTCGCTCACCCTGTTCCTGGGCGCATTCTGCGTGCTCGTCGGACTGGGCGTGGGACTGGTCTACGTGCCGGTGCTCTCGACCATCCAGCGATGGTTCGTTCTACACCGCAGTTTGGCCTCGGGCATTGCATTGGCGGGCACCGGTGTGGGTACTCTTGTCGGCCCGATGGTGGCGGGAGCTGTCATGCGCCATCTGTCGTGGCAGTCCACCATGCAGGTGTACGCCTTGGCGATTGCACTGCTGGGCCTGATCGCCGCAGCGGGCCTGTGGGGGGGCGGCCGGAGGACCTTGGGCTGCACCCGGATGGCATCGTTCCGCGCGGGGGCCCGGGGCCTTCGGGTGGGCAGGTGTTGCATGGCCTCGGCTTGGGAGGGGCGGCCCGGCAGGCGCGCTTCTGGTGGTTGTCGTCCGCACAAAACCCATCCGGTATGGATATACAAGCGATTGCATCTCGGCAACTCCGTGCAGGAGCGCCAAGTCTTGAACGGCTGCGCCGACCGGAGCGTTCGACGGCGCAGGCAAGCGGATACGCATGCTGCAAATCCATCGGGCAGCGATCGGCACAAGCGAGCCCCTTCGAACCACAAACCGACGTGGGGGTGAAACCAGCGAATGAAACTTTGGAGACGCGAGCAGGTGACCGTGGAGGGTCGCGCACATGAGGACTCGGCGGGCCCCGACGCCGGGTGCTGCCGGAACAAGTCATCAGGCGCCGAGGAATCGTCCGCGAATGCACGTCAGGCATCGGTGCCGCGTCCAACAGCTCCCGCCGTACCGGGCCCACCATGCGCACGGACACCGCATCGGCGCTCGGAATACAGGATCGCAAGACATCAAGACCCCAAGCGAAAATCTTCCATCTGCGCTCAGCGCTCGTACGAGAGGTCAGCATCCGGGACTTGGCCGCGATGGCGACGCAGAGATCGCCCGCGAGGACGGCCATGGCGTGGTTCTTGAGGAACGTCGAGCAGCGCAGGCCCCGGTGCGGCTGCTGCGTGTGTGTCGAATCGAATGCCGCGCAAATCATTGGTGAGCGTCTGGCCGTCCCACCTTGACGGAGGCGCTGGTCACTCTGCGGGATCGTTGATCTCGTCGATGACCGTTCCGTCTTCGTAGAACTTGGCGATGGCTTTGTCCAGTCGCTTGAGCAACGCGTTGAGAGTCTCGCCTTCGCGCCTGACGAGCATGGCCAGCGCATTGTGATCATCGGCGGCAGTGGCTGCGCACTGGATCGATCCGATCGCACCGATCGTGATTTCTCCGCCATCGTCGATCAGTGCCTCGATGTTCTTCATGTGGACGCCGGCTCGCTGAGTTCGCGGACGCGCCAGCGATGCGGCAGCAACTCCTCGATCCGGCTGTTCAAGTGGGTCGGCAGCCTTGCGAGGACGTCGCGCAGGTATTGCCAAGGATCGTGCCCATTGAGCTTGGCCGACTGAACCAGGCTCATCACCACTGCAGCGCGTTGGCCGGCCAATGCGCTACCGGCGAAGAGCCAGTTCTTGCGGCCCATCTGCCAGGGCTTGATCTGCCGCTCCAGGAAGTTGTTGTCCATCGGGACTTCGCCGTCGTCGAGATGACGGGTGAGTTGTGTCCAGTGGTTGAGGCTGTAATCGATCGCCGCGGCGATGCTGCTGCCGTCAGGCACTCGGCGCCGCTCGAGTTCGAGCCACAGCTTGAACTCCGCCCACAGCGGCTTGGTCAATTCCTGCCGCCCCTTGTGTCGATGCTCCGTGGGCGTGGCCGCCGGGCTCCCCTCGAGGTGGTAGATCTGGGCCAGGCGTTTGATCGCCGCTTCGGCCACCGGACTCGTCCCGGCCTTGGCCACCTCGTCGTACTTGCGTCGGGCGTGCACGACGCAGCCTGCGGCCACGCGCTTGGGGTACACGCGGGTATCCATGGCCGTGTCGTAGCCGGCGTACTGGTCCGTCAGCAGCGTGCCGCTCCACGCACCATCCTCGCCGCCGAGGAACGCGACCGGGTACTGGCCGCCACGGCCTAGGCAGAACTCGAAGATCACGCCGCGCTGGTCATCGAGCTCGCCTCGTGCATAAGCCCAGATGTAGGCTCTGGGGGTCTTGCCCGCTCCGGGGTCAAGCAAGGCCACCGGCGTCTCGTCGGCGTGCAGTACCCGGGCGCCGAGCACGAAGCGCTTGTGCGCGTCATACAGCGGCTCCAGCGCCGCCCCGGCGTACCCTGCCCAGGCTGCCAGCGTAGAGCGCGGCGTGTGCACGCCCGAGCGTGCGTTGATCGCCTCCTGCCGGTAGTACGGCAGGTGGTCCACGAAGCGGCTGATCAGCGTGTGTGCCACCAGTCCGCTGGCGGGGATGCCGCCGTCCACGATCTCGGGGGCGGCCGGTTCCTGCTTCAGGCTCTGGCAGCAGCGGCACGCCCACTTGCCGTAGATGTGCCGGTGCACGAAGAACTCCGCCGGCACGATGTCCAGCCGTTCGCTGATGTCCTCGCCCACGCGCGCCATCGGCTGCCCGCAGCCGCAGGTCATGTCCTCGGGCTCGTGGCGGTGCTCCACACGCCGCAGGTGCTGCGGCAACGCCTCGCGACGCGGCTTGCGCGGCGGGGCCTTGGGCGTCTTTGGCGTCTCGGGCAGGCTGGCCTGCAGTGCCGCCAACTGCGCCTGCAGGCTCGCCTCGTCCTCCGCGACCGTGTCCTGGAAGAGCTGGCGCTGCTCGGCGGTCATCGCCTCGGACTTGGCGCCGAACTTCCAGCGCTTGAGCCGCGCGAGCTCGAAGTTGATCTTCTCGATCTTCGCCTGCCGAAGTGCAAGCTCGCGGTCCTTGCGCTCCAGCAAGGCTTGCTGCTGGGCGAGTTCGCGGGCGCGCTCGGCAAGCTGCTGATCTTGCTGCTCGAGTCGTTGCTGCATCTGCGCGATCAGCGCGGCAGCTTCAGGGGGCAGTTGGGCAAGGTCTATGGGGAGAGGACCTTGCGTGCCAAGCATGCGCAGCATGGTGCCAGAGCGGCGTGCCTCGCACCACTGGCACAAGCGCTGTCAACCGACGCGCGCACGCCGGAGGTCACATGCGCGTGATGACGTTCATCTCGGGCAGCCGTTCCCATGGCAGGCCGACCACCAGGGCGTCGAATTGCGCTCTCGTGAGTTCCAGCGACACTGGCGCGGCCGTCGTCGGGGTAACCGCATCTTTTGCGCAGATTGACACGGAGGCAGGAGATTTTCCCTGCGAATTCAACAAGTTGTGCGGAGCGTCGGTCGACGTCAGGACGCGGTCGGCAAGTACTTGTCGCGCTTGGGCTTTTTGAGGGCAACCGTGTCAGTTTGTCGAAAAAATACGATTACCCCTACTGGGCCGCCTGGTTCGGCGCGCGCTACGGGCGCCAGATGGCGCTCCCAGTTCCGGTGCCCGTCGTGGTCCAGTTCATCGTCGACCATGCCGAGCGCTCGACCAAGGCGGGCCTGGAGCACCAGTTGCCGCCCGAGATCGACGAGGCCCTGGTTGAGGCAGGATTCAAGGGCAAGCTGGGTGCGCCGGCCTTGAACACACTCGTGCACCGGATCTCGGTCATCTCCATGGCGCATCACTTGTCCAAGCAACCCAATCCTTGCGTGGATGCTGCGGTGAAGGCGCTGCTGAGCAAGACGAAAAAAGCCTACGCGAAGCGCAACGCCCTGCCCCGCAAGCAGCGCGCGTTGACCAAGGAGCCGATGGAGGCGGTCTTGGAAACCTGCGACGACTCGCTGAAAGGAAAGCGCGACCGCGCCCTCCTCCTCTTCGCCTGGGCCTCGGGTGGGCGCCGGCGCTCCGAGGTGTCAGGGGCGGATTATGAAAACCTGCGGCGCGTCGATGGGGGGAACTTCCGATACACGCTCGCCAGCTCCAAGACGAACCACAACGGGAAGGTGCGGCCCGAGGACGTGAAGCCGGTGGTCGGATCGGCCGCCGAGGCGCTGGAGGCCTGGCTCAAGGCGAGCGGGATCAATTCAGGCCCCCTCTTCCGGCGGATCCTCAAGAACGGCAAACTGGGTACCGACGGGCTCTCGGGGACGGCAGTTCGGGACATCGTGAAGGCGCGGTGTACGCTGGCCGGCGTGGGAGATGATTTCTCGGCGCACTCGTTGCGATCGGGGTTTGTCACGGAGGCGGGAAGACAAAACATGCCGCTGCAGGAGACGATGGCCATGACCGGGCATCGCAGCACAGACACAGTGGCGGGGTATTTCAGGGCAGGGGCTGCCCAAGTGAGCCCAGTGGCGCGAATGATGGATTTAAAGAAGCCTCGGCCCGACGAAGGTTAAGTTCAACCGCGTCTCGTCTCTCGTACGTACGTTGCCCGCAAAGGGGGCTCTGGTCGCCCCGGCGCTCAGACCGAATGCTGCAGATGAAACGGGCGCTGGGTATCCCGCCTGTCGAGCTCGCTCATACGGCGTTCGAGGTCATAGATGTCGACGGCGCCCGCGAGGTAGGCATCTTCGAGGTTGCCGTCAGTCTGAAAGGGGCGCTTGAGCGCGGCCAGCGCGCGATGGATCATGTGTTTCATGGTGAGGCAATTATAAGGGTTTACCCTTGTTTTGCCTGTGACACTTTTTCGCCGCTTGGCGATCACCTGACCGCGGACTCGACAAAAGCCGGTGGAGATCCGTTCCCCGCATCGGTACCTCTTCCCGTAGTTGACGATGGCGCCGGCATTGTTGTCGACGAGGTCGCGAATTCATCCAGCGCCCGATCTAGCTTCTTTTCGCCAGCGCGCGAAGTAAATTCGATACTTTGCGGATTGAATGTGTCGAGGGCTGCGTAAGTGTTGATGAGTTTAGCCGCGCTTCACGACGCCTCTTGACGGCGATCCGCTGAAGCTGGAATTGTCCAGAGAGTCAAATTGAAACGGTCTGCGCTTGACTGGCCGACGCGTGCAACCACCAAATCAGAAGTGGCTCATCTCACGACAGAAGGAAGCCCAATGCAAGACACCCCTGTTCATGTGCGTCAGCGAAATTTGCTTCAGATTTTTGTCAGTCACATGTGGGAAAGGGATTCTGCATATCTCGCACTGATTGAGTTGCTAAGGTTGAACTTTGGCGACCGAGTCGCGGACCTCTCTGTGCCGAGCTCCGAAGCATTGCAACTCATGTCCGTCGGGCGCAATGCGATGGAGGAGGAGTCAACCCTTCAGGAAAGCCATCTTAGGCTGTCCGCCGGCGATCGCGGGATACTGTTTCGGCAAATATTTGAAGTGTCAAACGAAATGGATGCCGCGCACGAAAGGGTGCGGGCGCAGGAACGAGGGGCTCGACTGCAGCGGCTTTTGCGCGAGGCTGAGGAACGAATAGCCTTGGGCAAAATGAGCGGCCTTGGGTCACGGCGTCTCGAGTCCGAGCTCAACTGGTTGGCTAGCCTGAGGTCGCGAGTGACTGATTCAAAGTATGAAGCAGGAATTCATGTCAAGCTCGTCGAAACGTACGTTGGCCTTGAAACAAGACTGCGTGCGTTGAAACAGCAACTAGCCGTCATCGAAGATGAGATCAGATCGCGACGAGAGCGACTGACGGAACTTGAAGGCATGCTTGACCCCGATCAATACAATCGACACCAGCACGTGAACCCTTTGATGCGCGCTATCAGAGGGAGGACGTCGGTTGCAAGAAAATGTCCAACGCTTGCCCTCGCCATCTATGAGAGGATTAGACGCGCGGATCTCGTCTTCGTGCTCGCATCTGCCAACGACCTCTATCGAGAATGGATGGAGTTCGAAGCCGAACTCGTGACGGGCATGCACAAAGTTGTCATTCTCATTCGTCCATACGACGGAGCGCCTGCCCCGCCAGAGTTCGAGTGGTACGCGCGAAGTAGGTCGCTGAATCTTGATGGGAACGACCTGATACCCATGATCTTGCGGAGTGTCACAGGATTTCTAGACGAAAGCGCACTGTAGGGGCCCCTCGTTTTCCGTGCACTCAGTGACGGTTCGCAAGGCCAGCAACGGCGCGGGAGCCGGTCGCGTCCCATTCCGTGGTGTAGCTCCACAGACCGGAGAAGGCTGAGATGCACGGTACTCAGCGTGCCACTGCGGACAGCCGAGTGGGCGCAGTATCGCTCAGGGTCTGCAAGCCCTCCAACTGCATGTAGCGCCGGTTGAGCGACCACTCGTCGTTCTGCTCGAGCATCATCGCGCCGACGAGCCGCGTAATGGGTAAGCGGTCGATCAACTACGTCCTTGCGTAGATCGCCTCGGACCCGTACAGGTCAGTCGTCCAGTTGGATGCGCCAGGGCAGCAGCGCTTCATAGTCATCGACGTTCGTTGCGCGGGGCAGCGCGACCAACAGAGCCGTGAGATAGCGGTAGCCGTCGATCCCGTTTGCGGCGCACGTCTGCAGCAGCGAGTACAGGTTGGCGCTCGCGTTGGCGCCGGCGACGGTGTCGGCAAACAGCCAGTTCCGGCGCCCGACTACGAACGGCCGGATCGCGTTTTCGCAGGGGTTGTTATCGATGGGGTAGGCGCCGTCGTCGACATAGCGCTTGAGCTTGGCCCACTGTGATGCCATGTAGTGCAGCGCCTTGCCGAGCAGGCTTCCAGGCAGCACGCCGTGCAGGTGGGTCAGCAACAGCCTTTCCAAGTCGTCGAGCACCGGTACGCTGCGTTCGCTTCGTTGGGTCTTCAGGGTCGCCGTGTCGAATCCCGCGTCGCGAGCGTCGGCCTCCACCTTGTACAGCTGTGCGATGAGTTGCAGGAACTGCGCGGGCAATTGCTCGGGCCCGCGCTTGTCCTTCGGCAGCGCCTGCAACGCGTCGTTGAGGTAACGACGGCAATGCGCCCAACAGCCCAGGTGAACCAGGCCGTGCTCCGCGGCAACAGCGTTGTAGGGCTCGTAGCCGTCGCTCATGAGCACGCCCTTGGAGCGCATCCCCGCATACAGCTGTCGCGCGGTCTGCGTACTTCGGCTGGGCGAGTACGCGAACAATCGGATCGGCGGCCCTGACCCGGCCGGCCCCGACGCTTGCGTCATCTGCGCCCATACGTAGCTCTTGGCCTGGGCCTTTCGTCCCGGCTCCTTGAGGACCTGCAGCTCGGTCTCGTCGCCGAACACCAAGGGCGCTTCCAGCAGTTGGTCGCGCATCGCGTTGATCACCGGCTGCACCGACTGGCCCACCCGAACGACGCTGGCCGCCAGCGTGTTGCGTGACATCTGCGTGCCGCCGAAGCGCCCCAGCAGCGCTGCCTGGCGGTACAGCGGCAGTCCGTCCAGGTACTTCGAGCTGATCACCCAGGCCAGCGCCGCCTCGCTCAGAAGTCCCTTGGGGATCACCTGCGGCGGCTTGGCCGCCAGGCGCATTCCGCCGTCGCAACACGGGCATGCGTACTTCACGCGCTCGTGGCGGATCACGCGTACCTGCTGCGGCACGATGTCCAGTTGCTCGCTCACCTCCACGCCGATCTCGCGCAGCTCGGCGCCGTCGTGCGGGCAGGTCCGCTCTTCTTCGGGCAACTCGTGGCGCACCACCTCGCGCGGCAGCGCGGGGTCCAGCGGCTTGCGACCACGCTTGGCGCGCTTGTGCGCGGGCACCTCGACGCGGTTGTCGTCGGCTTCTTCGCCGGCGGGTTGAGCCGCGGCGCCTTCGGCCTCCGCCTCATTGAAGAACATGTCCTTCTGGTGCGTCCCGAGCACTTCGCTCTTGGCTGCGAACAACTGGCGCTTGAACTGATTCAGCTGTTCCTTGAGAAGGTCGCGCTCGGTGCGCGTCACACGCAACTCTCCGCTCAATGCGGCGTTGCGTTGGGTCGCCTCGGCAAGGGCGCGCTGTAGTGCTGCGAACTCGTCTGGCGTCGGCATGTTGACCATCAGCGGTGCATTGTCCTTGGCGCTGCCTTCGGCGCCATCCGGATATGCAGCAATGGCGGGCCGACGCCGCTCAGCTTACCCGTTCGTATTCAAGTCGGGGATGACGACGTACGACTGCGATGTCGATGCCCTCGAGCATCCAGTGCAGCTGTTCGACTGTCAGTGTCGGCACCACTGTCTCGACCGGCCAGATGAAGCGGTCCTTCTCCAGTCGCTTGAGCAGCAGCCAGAATCCGTTGCGCTCCCAGCCCAGGATCTTCACGCGGTTGCGCCGCCGATTGCTGAACACATACACGCACGCGGCAAACGGGTCCAAGCCCAATGCTTGCTCGACCAGCAGTGCCAGGCCGTTGATGTTCAGCCGGAAATCGATGGGCTCGCGGTGAAGGTAGACCTTCAGCCCTTCGTCGAAGCGGAACATGGCAGTCTCCCGAGCGCCTCGATCAATTGGACTGCTTGCGGCAAAGCGCAGGCGCTGATGTCGATGGCCACGCCATTGGGCAAGCGCGCGTGCAAGCACAGTGGGGGCGCCGGTGTCGCCGCAGGCTGTGCCTGTATCGCCACCGGCACGAAGGCCGCCTGCGCCGGCTCGCGAGCGACGGCGATCGCGCGCTGCCGATCACCGTGCTCGCGCACCCAGCGGCTCAGCTGGTTGGCGTTCACCCCAGCCTGGCGCGCCATGCCCGACACAGACACTCCAGGCTTTGCACACTCGGCAACCAACTCGGCCTTGGCCTGTTCGTCGTAGACGGATCGGCCGTCGCGCTTGCGGCCGATCACCAGTCGACCTGCCAATTCTTCAAGACGTTCTGACATCACGTTCCCACGTTGATCTACGTGGGAACGTAGGCTGTCAGCTTAGGGCGCGGGATTCAAGGACGCGGTTAGTGGACCGCTTACCGTAATGGAGGCGTCGTTGGGAAAGATGCAGACGACGTTCGTGCGTCGCTTGATCTCGGCGTTCAGCCGCTCCAGAGGATTGGTGCTGTAGATCTGCGTCCAGTGCGGCCGCGGGAAGGTCATGAAGGCCAGCACGTCGTTCTCCGCGTCGTCCATCAGGGTGCCGAGCTTGGGGAACTTGTCTCGGAGCTGATCGGCGACCGATCTCCATTGAGCCCGCGCTGCATCGGCCGAGTCCTGTACGAACACGCTGCCAATGGCGGCTGAGACCATGCGCCGCTGCGTCTTGCCGGCGTGCGCCAGAGCGTTTCGCATGAAATGCACGCGGCAACGCTGCCAGGTGGCCTTCAGCACCTTCGCGGCGGCCGCCTTGATGCCCTCGTGACTGTCGCTGATCACGAGCTTCACGCCGCGAAGACCTCGACGGTTCAGGCTGCGCAGGAACTCGATCCAGAAGGGCTCGGCTTCCGAGGCACCGACCTTCAGGCCCAGCACTTCACGCTGACCGTCGGTGTTGAGAACGATTCAAACGGTGGGGTCAGGCCGCCAAGGACATCGTCGACGCGTTGGACGGAAACCCCGGGTACCAGCGGGCGAAGTCATCGCGGAGTTGGCTGTCGATGACGCGCACCCGCACCTGCAACAGCAAGTGCGCGCTGCGTGGATCCCAGCGCATTTGCTGCGACTTCGACATTCGCTTGTCGATCAGTTGGTTCACCGCCGACTCCACGAAGGCGCTGGAGATGCGTCGCCCCGCCTGATAGCGCCGGCCGTAGTTGGGCAACGAATCCGAGTTGTTGCGCAGGTAGCCGAGCAACTCGAGGGTGAGCTTTCGAATCTGACGCGCGGCCGGCTTGCGGCACACCGTCGACTTGCCCAAGACGTACAGCATCGTGGCCAGGCGCCGCATGGCTTCCGGCGCTCGACCATGCCAAAGTCGCCACTTCAATCCGCCGGCCAGCCTCGACAGCCAATCGTGGTCAGCGGATCTGAGCTGACTGGCCGTTGGTCGACCATGCACGACGGCGTTGAGCTTGGCCACCCTTCGTCGCAGGTGGTACCGGTCCAGAATATGCCTCGCGCGGGGCAGCGTGGATAGTTGCCACTGGCGAAGCTGGATGTCGCCGTCGGTGAACACCTCCATCGGCAAATCCTGTCTGCCGAAAGCGCCCAGGACACGTTTCACCCGCTCGTGACAGTGTTCGTCAACCGTTCGGACGAACGCCACACTGCGCTGACCGACGCCGGCGCGCATGGCGCGGCCGGCGACGACCTCGAAAGACTTCTCCTCGTCGGGGCGGCAAAGCCGCAGGTAGCCGCCGTCCAGGCTGACGTTCGCGCTACTTTCTTCCAATTCAGCCGCCTCGGACCGGATTTCCAGCCCTTGAGCATCCAGTCGCCGACCAACGCCCAAGGTGTTCCGTCGCACCGTGCTCGTGGCGTTGGCTCCGGCCACCGGCAACAACAGCTCCAGCAACTCCGACGACTTGGCATAAGGAATCGTGGCGGCCAGCCGGCTTTGGACGTACTCCAACTCCGCCGAGATCCAGCGCCGGGCCCGCCGTTCGTTGCCGTGTCAAGTAAATTGTGCCGCATGTGTAAACACGTTTATGCCGCAATTGGTTTCACCGGTAGACCGTACTTGGGATCAATTGCGTGTGTTCAGGTGTATTTCTCGGACGAGAGGCGGCGAGTTCATCTTGACACTCCACGCAGTGCGGCATATTATTCTTTACGCGACAAGCGCCACTTCGACCATGCCCAAGCCCGCCAACAAGCTCGACCGATTGCGCGAAGCAGGGATCCTCAACGCGCAGCCCCGACGAGTTCAGGCCGACTGGTTCCACGCCGGTGGTTTCTTCGACGCCAACGACCTGGTACAGGTCAAGTACGAGATGCTTCGCCACGCTCGGCAAGACGGCGTCACCAAGGCCGAGGCGGCCAGCTTGTTCGGTCTGTCGAGACCAACCTTCTACCAGGCCGAGGCGGCGTTCGAACGCAACGGGGTGGCCGGGTTGCTGCCGCAGCCGCGCGGGCCGAAGTCAGCCCACAAGCTCACTCCCGAGGTGATGGGCGTCATCGAGTCGCACCACACCGGCAGCGGGCCAATGCACGCACGCGAGATGGCCAAGCTGGTGCACACCCAATTGGGGGTCAAGGTGCATCCACGCAGTATCGAGCGAGCGATCGCTCGCAAAAAAAAACGCTGACACCTTCTTCGGGGAACACCCCGTCGAACGTCTCCAGCGACGCCGCTGCCGCCTACGAATGCGTTCGCGCCGACGTGGTGGGCCGGCCGAGCCCGACCAGATGCTCTGGGCGCAATCATCTTCCACGGCATGTGGCATGGACTGCGAGTCCTGAGCGGCACATCGGCAACCTCGACATCTTCAGTGATCGTGCCGCCGACATCGGCGGCACTCGCCAGCACGCACGACCGCCAGCTCGTGCGGCTGCTGGCCGACATGGTGCTGGCGACCCAACTGGAGGTACACCATGCCCACTGACTCCGCCCTCAAGGTCGACGTCGATCATTTGCGCCGCGATGCATTCCTGTACGTGAGGCAATCCTCATTGCGCCAGGTGTTCGAGAACACCGAGAGCACCAAGCGTCAGTACGCGTTGCGCGAGCGTGCGGTGGCATTGGGCTGGCCGCTGGAGCGTGTGCACGTCATCGATAGCGACCTGGGCTTGTCCGGCGCGCAGGCAAGCGATCGCGATGGCTTCCAGAGCCTGGTCACTGAGGTTGCGCTCGGCCATGCCGGCATCGTGCTTGGGCTGGAGGTCTCCCGCCTGGCTCGCAACAACGCTGACTGGCACCGCCTGCTCGAGTTGGCAGCTATGTCACGCACGCTCATCCTCGACGAGGACGGGATCTACGATCCGTCCCACTTCAACGACCGCCTTCTGCTGGGTCTGAAGGGCACCATGAGCGAAGCCGAATTGCACATCTTGAAGTCGCGTCTTCAAGGCGGCATCCTGAACAAGGCGCGCCGCGGCGAGTTGGAGATGCCATTGCCGATCGGGTTGGTGTATGACGGCGCGGGTCGCGTCGTTCTCGACCCCGACCGGCAGGTCCAAAGCACTGTTCGGCTGCTGTTCGAGGTGTTCAATGATGTCGGATCCGCCTGCGCCGTGGTGCGGCGTCTGCGCGACCAGGAAGTGCTGTTCCCGCGGCGCATCCGCCGGGGGATCGGCAAGGGTGATCTGCTGTGGGGGCTGATTGACGTCTCGCGGGTCTTGCAGATCCTGCACAACCCGCGCTACGCGGGTGCCTTTGTCTATGGCCGATCGCGCATCGCTTGCAATGCGCAGTTGCGTCCGGTGCAGCGAGACGTGAGCCAGCAAGACTGGAAGGTGCTGATCCGCAATGCCCATGCGGGCTACATCGACTGGTTGCAATTCGAGCGCAATGAACTCAGGCTGCGGCAGAACCTGGGCTTCGCCCCCGGAGAGAGGGGGCGAATGCCGCGCGAGGGCAACGCATTGCTGCAGGGTCGCGTGCTGTGCGGCAGATGTGGTGCACGCATGCGGGTGCACTACGAGCCGCTCGGAGGCCGGCTGCGTGCGTACTACCGGTGCTGCGACGAGGTCGTGCGCAGAGCCGGCAAGCCGTGTCAAGCGGTTCACGGACCGGCGGTCGACGCGGCGGTTGGTGCGTTGCTGTTGGAGACGGTAGCACCGGCAGCAATCGAGGTCGCGCTGGCCGTGCAGGACGAGATCGCGCAGCGCATCGAGCAGGCTGCAGCGCGGCGTCAGGCACAGCTTCAGCGTACGCGCTACGAGGCCGAGTTGGCCCGTCGCCGATACGCCAAGGTCGATCCGGATCATCGCCTGGTGGCCGATGCGCTCGAGGCCGATTGGAACCAGCGCCTGCGCGAACTCGATTCCTTGCAGCAAGCTCACGAGCGTCAGCGAAATGAAGACCAGGCCCAGCTTGATGAGCCGGCGCGCAAACGCATCGTCGACTTGGCACGCGACTTCCCGCGCCTGTGGAACGACGAGCGGACCAGCGCGCTGGAGCGCAAGCGTATGCTGGCATTGTTGATCGAGGACGTGACGCTGGTGGCCGGGCCGAGCGTCGCGGTGCATGTGCGATGGCGCGGCGGGCGTACGCAAAGCCTCTACGTCGACAAGCCGCGGCCCATCGCGCGAATCCGCAAGACCCTGCCGGAAGTCGTCAAGCTCATCGACGAATTGCTTGAGACATCGACCGACAAGCAGATCGCCGTCAAGCTCAACGCGCTCGGGCATCGCAACTGGCGCGGCGAGGCGTTTACGATGAAGAAGGTCATCCTGGTGAGATACGCCTACGCGCTCAAGAGCCGCTTCGAGCGACTACGCGAGCGCGGCATGCTCACTGGCCAAGAGGTCGCCGGGCACCTCGGCGTGTCCTCGACGACCGTTCATCAACTCGGCCGTCTTGGCATCCTCAAGCGCCACCTGTACGGCAACAACCACCGATGCTTGTACGAACCACCCGGCAACGTCACACTCATTAAAGGCGCCGGCAGCCGATACGGCGGTCGGCCTCCACGCCTTATTGCCGCTCAACTATCCGAACAAGGTGCAGTATGAAGTCCACGCCTTGTCCTGCGGATGGCGAGGCCGCGCCGGAAGCACCGAGGTGCCGTAGTGACGCGCGAAGTCCTCCACCGTTTCGTTGGCCCGAGGCTCGTAGCGGTTCGGGCTCGCGATCATCGCGCGCGGGTTGTCGGGGACGATGAGCTGTGGCACGCCGCCGATGAAGCTCAGGGCACGTGCGCATCCCTGCAGCCAGTCGACCATGGTCTCGCGTGGCGTCGCCCAGGCGAAGGTGTAGCTGGACGCGCCGAGTGCGGCCACGAAGATGTGGGCCCGATTGCCGTCGGCGAGTTCGACCGTGGGGCCGGCGTAGTCGACGAAGAGCTTCTCGCCGGCGCGGTGGATCTGGCGCATCGAGCGCTTCAGCCGCAGCGCGTAGCGCCGATACCGTTCGCAGAACTGGCTGTAGCGGTAGGTGGGCTGCCCTGGGTAGGCCGCAACGTACTCCTCCCACAGCAGCATGAGCGTCATGCCCTTGCGCCGCAACTCCTGGTGGGCGCGGCCATAGTCAGGCAGCACGTAGTGGCTCGGCCGGTCCAGACGGCCTTGCACGACCCGGCGCTCCAGCGCCGTGTCGCTCAACGTCTGAACGGTGGCCCAGTCAAGGCCCGCGACGGTCGCCAAGCTGACGTACTTGGCCACGACGCCCTTGGAGATGCTCAGGGAAGCAGCGATTCGTTCATGGGAGAGGCGAGCTTCGAGCTTGAGACGTAAGACGTCTCTGATCTTGCGCATATTGATCCTTGGTGCGGGCACGCCTGTCTCCGGCAAAGCCCGGCAGGCTACCCCGCATGGGGTGGATGAAATGCGCAACACCAACACGCTGACGTACGGCAGCGTTCCGCTGCCGTGACCTCGATTCCGGCATCGTGACCGGCGATTCCGGGCTACCCGGAAATCGGTCACGTTGACCCCGGAATCGCCGGTCACGTTCGATCGGAATGCTCGGTCACGATGGCCCGGAATGGGCGGTCACGTTGCTCCGGAATACGCAGAAGGCAGCGCGAACGTCACCACGGTGGGGCTGGACGGCGGCTACTTGCGGCTATGCCACCCCGACGAGGAGAAATCGTTCGAGGTCGTCGCCGGCCGGGCTATGCGCGCCGGCGTCGGTCAGCGCAGCCTGGCGTTCGTTCGAACAGTTGACGAGCATTCGCACGAGCGGGTGCGAGGTGTACTGGCTTCTTTTGGCGGGCAAGATTTGCCGATGGAGGTGTTCACCGACGGCGACATCCAGCTTCGCCAGTGGCAGCTGTCGACGCTGCCCCGTGCGAGGCATATCCTGGACTGGTACCACCTGCGACAACGGGTGGGCAAGCTCAACGCCGTCGTCCATGGCCGGCCGACGGCCAGTCAGCTCAGATCCGCTGACCACGATTGGCTGTCAAGTCTGGCCGGCGGATTGAAGTGGCGGCTTTGGCATGATCGAGCGCAGGAAGCCATGCGGCGCCTGGCCACGATGCTGTACGTCTTGGGCAAGTCGACGGTGTGCCGCAAGCCGGCCGCGCGTCAGATCCGAAAGCTCATCCTCGAGTTGCTCGGCTACCTGCGCAACAACTCGGATTCGCTGCCCAACTATGGCAGGCGCTACCGAGCGGGTCGACGCATCTCCAGCGCCTTCGTGGAGTCGGCGGTGAACCAACTGATCGACAAGCGAATGTCAAAGTCGCAGCAGATGCGCTGGGATCCACGCAGCGCGCACTTGCTGCTGCAGGTGAGGGTGCGCGTCATCGACGGCCAACTGCGCGATGACTTTACCCGCTGGTACCCTGGATTTCCTTCGAATGATTCAACGCTGTGGTCGGCGGCGTGACCCCATCAAATCGAACGCTCTCACCCCGGGTAGCGCCTTGCCGTCGCCAGCCAGGCACGTTGGACCGACCGATGGGTTCAGCGCACAGGCTAGCACGTGTAGCGCAAATGCAATACAATGTCGCATGAAAACAGCGACCATCCCCTCGGTTCGGGTTGAACCGGAGCTGCGCGAAGAAGTCGAGCAACTGCTCGGCGAAGGCGAGTCGTTGTCGGAGTTCGTTGAAGCGGCAGTGCGTGTCGCCGTTCGCCAACGACAAAACCAAGCCGAATTCGTCGCGCGCGGCCTTCGCTCCCTGAGTCGCGCCCGGCAGACTGGTGGCTACGTCGAGGCGGACGAAGTGCTGCGAAAACTCGATAGCAAGCTCAGGGCCACAAAGGCACGCAAGTCGGCCACGCATTCGTGACGTTTCGCGTCCAGTTCACCCAGGAAGCCACAGAAGACCTCGAGCGGCTGTTCGACTTCATCGTCGAGCGCGAGTTAGCGCACGATGGAGACCTCGATGTCGCACAACAAGCTCTGGATGCAATTCGACAGGGCATCGAAACACTGAAGTGGACTCCGTTCACCTGCAGGAAAGTCGGGGCAAGCCCGTTCCTGCGCGAGCTGGTCATCCCGTTCGGCCACGCGGGCTACATTGCATTATTCGAAATCGTGAACGACCGCACCGTTGTTGTCGCAGCAGTACGCCATCAGCGCGAAGACGACTATCACTAGCGCTTACCTTCCGCGCGCGATCTTAGGGTTGAGATCCGTCGATCGCGAAATGTCTGGCTGCCAGTTCCCTCGCCATGCGCTTTCCGTCCTCCGTCAGATTGACCGACTTCGCGAAACCGTGTGGGTCGGTGATCAACCCCTTCTCATGCAGCGCATTCATGACACCGAAATCGTAGCCTTTCCACACGCGGCCTTTGTCAAACTCGAATGCGCCCATCAGTGCGAGTACCGCCTCCTCGATCTTGGCGTCGTCGTAAAGCATGTTCGTGCCCCCATGAGGTTAAGTGCGAGATGACAGATCATCACACCCGCGAGAGCTTCCTGTCGCTCGTCATGGGGTTGTCGTACTTTTTGTGCAAATCGGTGCGCTTTTGTTTGCGAGCCCGGCATCCATGCGGGCATGGAGGTCTCCATTGGAAGGCGCAGGTGATAGACGCGTTCCGCCCTGACAGGGACCGAGGCCGTACATTGGCGCCCCCCGCGTTTTGGAGCCGGCCATGTCTTCCTTTGCCATGCGTTTCGTCGGCCAGGAGGCCCTTCCGTCCCGGCTGAGCGAGTTTGATCGTGAGCAGTTTTTCGAGCTTGGCTCGGCAGACGTCGAAGCGATCACGCAGCAGTTTCGAGTCAGCCACCGTTTGCCCGCTGCGTTGATGGTGCTGTTCATGCGCGTCACCGGTAGACCGCTCGACGGCTTCAACGTCTTGCCGCGCAACCTGCTGCGGCGTACGGCCGAGCTGTTGGGAATCTCCTCGCCATCCATTGCGACTCTGCGCTCCATCTACGGACGCAGCCAGACACTTTTCAAGCACCAGCTTTGGGCCAAGAGACACCTCGGTCTTCGAGATCTTGAACAGGCTGATGAAATCCAGCTGGCCGATGCGCTTCGCATGCACGCCCGAGAGGCTACTCACCCTGACGAACTGGTACGGTCGGCCTGCCAGTGGTTGTACGCCCGCCGGATCGTGATTCCCGGACCGCGCCGCCTCAAGGACTGGGCCCGTGACGCGTTGGCCGCCATCGAGGCAAGCGTCCTCGCCCATGTCTGGGCCGCTGTTCCGGTCGCGAGGGCGCGCGAACTGAGCGCCCTCGCCTACTGCATTCGGCCCGAGACGGATTCCACCCACCTGGAGTGGCTGAAGACGCCCCCGCGGCGACATGGACCGGCAAGCTTGGCCGAAACTCTGGAGAAGGTGCGCTTTCTCAAGGCGCTCGGAGCCGACACCTGGGACCTGAGCGGCGTGACGCTGGCCAAGCAGCAGGCATACGCAAGGCAGGTGCAGTCGCGGCGCCCGGCAAAGACGCGCGAGATCAACCCATCGCGGCAGATGATCGAGCTGGTGTGCTTTCTGCGGATCACGCTTCTTGAACTCACCGATGTCGGGCTGCTTCAATCGAGCCGACGCAGCCAGCAACTGTTTCGCGAAGCTACCGATCGCGCCCAAGCAAGCCGTGCACGCGCCACAACAGGTCTGCTCAGGCAAGCGGCGCGGGCCAACGCCGTCCTTCACGATGAGGCCATGACCTGGCAGGATCGCGTCCTGCAGGCTCGGCAGTTGCTCGCCGAGTTCGGCGGCGTGACCACCGGCAGCTTCGTTTCGCAAGTTCGCAAGGCACTCGCACAGGACGCCCAGCGGGTGCACGCCTGCCTGACATCGCTCAAGGATCTGGCGTTCGGGGGCCGCAGGGGCGACCGTGGATTCGAACAGTGGAAGGCGTGGACTGCGTTGCAGGGACGTAGTGCTGCCGAGATCCCCGAAGGCGTGCAGCTTCCGGAAGTAGGTGTTGCTTGGTACGGTCTCGTCCACGATCTTGACCCCCGTTCGAGCCTTCGGGCTTTGGAAGCCTGCACGATGATGTCGCTGCGAAAGAGCCTTCGTCGCGGCAGCGTCTGGATCGATCACTCACTGAGCTATCGCGAGCGCGACCAGATGCTGATACCTCCGGCCCATTGGGAATCGCAGCGCGAGCAGCACGTCGAACTCCTGGGGATGCCAAAATCACCCCGGGAATTCTTGGAGCCGTTGTTGGCCAACCTGGTCGCGGGCACCGCAGCGGTTTGTGATGCGCTCGACCGGGGCAAGATCGAGATCAGCGCCGACGGCATGCTGCGCCTGCCCGCCATCACAGCCCTCCCTGAGAAGAGCGAACCGGTGCGCACGCGCGAGACCGTTTACAAGCTCATCGGCAACGTCCAGTTCCCCGATCTGCTGATGCAACTGGATGCGGCAACCAACTTCAGCGATGCCTTGCTGGGGCACCGGGCGCAGACTGCGGATGAGCTCGTCGGGTTGTATGGCGCTTTGCTGGCGCACGGCACCGACATCGACGCCAAAGGGGTCGCCTCGATGATCCCGGGTCTGGAGCCAAGCCAGATCTCCGTGGCGATGCGGGCCCTTGAAGGCAGCGGCCGGCTTCGGCGCGCCAACGAACGTGTCGCGCAGTTCCAGAGCCAGATCCCGATCGCTGCTCTTTGGGGTGATGGTGACAAGGCGTCGGCCGACATGATGTCGCTCGACGCGTCACGCCACCTCTGGAACGCCCGAGTCGATCCGCGCCGGCGCACCTACGCCGCGGGCCTGTACACCCACGTGCGTGACCGATGGGGCATCGTCTATGACCAGCCCATCGTGCTCAACGAACGGCAGGCCGGGGTTGCCATCGAGGGTGTCGAGACAAACAACCGCGGTGACGACCTCATGCGGTTGTCGCTGGTGGCGGTAGATACCCATGGGTACACGAATCCGGCGATGGCCATCGCCAAGCTGCTGGGCTTTGACCTGTGTCCACGCCTGCGTGATTTGGCGGAGCGAAAGCTGCATCTGCCGCGCGTCTTCAGGGTCCCGGAAGGCCTCGAAGCAGTCACCGTGAGGAGCGTCTCGCTGAGCGCCATCGAGCATGGCTGGGATGAGCTCCTTTGCCTCGCGGCGTCCATTCGATCCGGGCGCGTGTCGGCTACTCTGGCCCTGCAGCGCTTCGGATCGGCTGCGCAAGGCGATCCGCTGCATCGGGCAGCTGAACATTTGGGACGGTTGCTGCGCACCGTCTTCCTGTGCGACTACATCGCCATCGAGGACTTCCGGCGCGAGATCCACACCTTGCTGAACCGGGGCGATTCGCGTGAGGGTCGGCGTGCACACGGGCGAGGTGAATCGACGCGGAGTTGGGGTAGTTGGCGTGGCTGTCCATGTGGGTGCTCGCATCATGGCGCTCGCGTCGCCAGGCGAGCTTCTTGTGTCCAGCGCAGTACGCGATTTGGTTGCTGGATCGCGAATCGACCTGCGGGACAGAGGAGAGCATCGCCTCAAAGGCTTGCCCGGCGAGTTCCGTCTATACGCGCTGGCGCGTGATTAACCCTACTCGCCGTCGTCGATCAGGGCTGTGGCGAAGCGTTTCGGCGCCTTGATCGTCAGCCGGGTTGCGAGTGGGTCCAGCTTCGGCCGGATCCTGGCGGAGAGGCTGGAGACTCAGAGATTGGCCGTCAGCCGCTGCCGGACAACGACTTTCTCATGCGAAGCACACCGATCTGCTGAAAAAGTACGACAACCCCCGTTTGAGGCTGCTTGAGGCGGCAAAATGTCTGTCGGACGCGCTTTTGGCGCGTACATTGCATTTCGCGATCTGCGAAGGAGATGCACTTGTCAGTGGTCTTCATTAGCTACAGACGTAGCGACGCGGGCGGCCACGCTGGGCGGCTGCACGACCGCCTTTCGCAATGGTTCGACGCCGAGGCTCTTTTCTACGACCGCGATGCAATTGTTCCCGGTCAAGTCTTCCCGCAGCGCGTGAGTGACGCCATACAGGCGGCACGAGTCGTGCTGGTGCTCATAGGGCCGGATTGGATCGTCGTGTTGAACCGGCGCGAAGCAATGGCCGAGATCGATTTCGCGCGGCAGGAGGTGGCGCTTTCGCTCCAACGCCTCACGGAAGCGGATCCGCCAACTGTTATCCCCGTTCTGCTGGGCGGAGCAACACCACCGTCGGGGAGCGACCGCGACATGCGCGTGCATCCAGAGTTGCAGCGCTCTTCGACCTCGACCTGCATGCGTTCGTGGAAGGCAAGAACGCCGATTGGAACAACCAATTCGTGCGCCTGCGCGAACTCATTGCGACCGTGCCCGGAGTGCCGGTTCCGCGCTGGCGGACACCTCATCCTATGCTACAGCCCTTTCGCACGATTGAGCATCGGCTGAGCCCGAACTTTCAAGACCCGAATGACCTGCTTGAGGAATTACACAGGGCGCTAGACGCCGGTACCCGAGCCGCTGTAATTTCGCCAGCCGCGGTGTACGGCATGGGCGGGGTCGGCAAGACACAACTCGCGTTGCGGTACAGCCATAGCTATCGTGACAGATACGTGGGCGTCTGGTGGCTACGCGCGGAGACTCCAGAGGGACTGCAACTCGATGCACAGGCCCTCTGCGTAGCAATCGGAGTATCGCTTTCGGAGCAGGTCACGCCCACTCAAGCTTTGAAGACCTGGTTGCGTGGCCAGACCGCACCTTGGCTGCTCGTCTACGATAACGCCGAGAACGTTGACGCCTTAGGCGAGCATCTTCCCGATGCCGGACCGCACCACGTCCTGGTCACCTCGCGCAACCCCGCGTGGAGCAGTCTGGCAACTCCAGTGAAGACGAGCGCGTGGAGTGACGCGCAAGGAGCGGCATTTCTGACCCAGCGGTTGGCCAGAACGTCAGCGGCCGCTGCCGCGTTGCCCCCAGACTTGGAGAAGTTGTCGCGAGCTCTGGGGGGCCTTCCGCTGGCGCTGGAGCAAGCCGCTGGCTATTTGGAGGAGACGGGAGCGACGCCGGTGGAGTATGTTGAGTTGATCCGCGAAGCTAGCCAAGGCGTTGCATTGCTGGAAACTGGCCCAGTCGGCACGGGTTATGAGCATTCGGTTATCGCCACGCTGTCGCTCGCATTCGGACGACTGAGTGCGGCAGCTGGACAACTACTTCGACTGCTAGCATTTTTTGCACCGGAGCCGGTAGCCGAGCGACTGATTCGAAAAGCAGAAAAGCAACTAGTACATCAACACGTAAATAACGGAACGTAATGCGTTCCAAGTTTTTGGTCTGCATCTTGACGAGTGAACTTCCACTGGATAGTTCGGCGGGCAGCGTTGCGAGCGCATTGCCACTTGTCGACCTCGAACTGCAGGCAATCTCTGTTGGGC